>JAATET010000022.1 GCA_015655545.1 Chthoniobacterales bacterium
AACGCCTGCGACGCCGGCCGCGAGGGCGAGCTCATTTTCCATTACATCATGCAGCTCGTGGGCAACAAAAAGCCCACCCGCCGTCTCTGGCTGCAATCCATGACTCCGGAGGCCATCCGCACCGGCTTCGAAAAACTCCGCGACGGCAGCGAAATGACCTCGCTCGCCGACGCCGCCGTCTGCCGCAGCGAGAGCGACTGGCTCGTCGGCATCAACGGCACCCGCGCCATGACCGCTTTCAACTCCAAGGGCGGCGGCTTCCAGCTCACGCCCGTCGGCCGCGTGCAGACGCCCACGCTCGCCATCCTCGCCGAGCGCGAGGAAAAAATCCGCGCCTTCAAGCCGCGGCCGTATTTCGAAGTCTTCGGCGATTTCGGCGTTGCTGCCGGCAATTACCGCGGCCGCTGGTTCGACGAGAAATTCAAGAAAGGCGACGACGAGCAGCACCGCCCCGAGCGCATCTGGGACCGCTCGCTCGCCGACGCCATCGCCGCGAAATGCTCCGACAAGCCCGGCGTCATCGAGGAGGAAAAAAAGCCCACCTCGCAGGCCGCCCCGCTCCTTTACGATCTCACCACGCTCCAGCGCGAGGCGAACGGCCGCTTCAGCTTCAGCGCCCGCCGCACGCTCCAGCTCGCGCAGGCCCTTTACGAAAAGCACAAGGTTCTCACCTACCCGCGAACCGATTCCCGCTACCTGCCCGAGGACAACCTCGGCGAGGTGAAGGCGCGCTTCACGAAGTTCGAAGACATCAGCCTTTCCACGCACGCCACGAAGGCGCTCAAGGAAGGCTGGGTGAAGCCGAACAAGCGCATCTTCAATGACGCGAAAGTCAGCGATCACCACGCCATCGTGCCCACCGGCGTCGCGCCCAAGAACCTCGATGAATACGAGCAGAAGCTCTACGACATGGTCGCGCGCCGCTTCATCGCCGTCTTCTATCCGCCCGCGCAGTTCGAGGTCACGACCCGCATCACGCGCGTCGAGGGCGAAGCTTTCAAGACCGACGGAAAAATCATCACCGATCCCGGCTGGCTCGCGGTTTACGGCAAGCAATCCGCCGGCGAAGGCGACGAAAACATTTGTCCCGTGGTTCCCGGCGAACCCGCCCGCACCGACGCGATCGAGATCAAGGAAAGCGAGACCAAGCCGCCTGCCCGCTACAACGAAGCCACGCTCCTCTCCGCCATGGAAGGCGCCGGCAAATTGATCGAGGACGAGGAACTCCGCGCCGCCATGAGCCAGCGCGGCCTCGGCACCCCCGCAACCCGCGCGCAGATCATCGAAGGCCTCATCATGGACGGCTATCTCGTTCGCCAGGGCCGCGAAATCATCGTCACGTCGAAGGGCCTCTCGGTCATCACGCTCCTGCGCGGCATCGGCGTCGATTCCCTCACCTCGCCCGAAATGACCGGCGATTGGGAATACCAGCTCAAGCAGATGGAGCAGGGCGCGACCGATCGCGTGACCTTCATGGCGGGCATCCGCAAATTCACGGAAGAGATCGTCGAAAAAGCCAAGAACTACGCGGGCGACGCGGGCAGCGTGGCGGGAAATTTTCTCGACCTCGAAGCAAAGGATCCCAAGACCGGCGAACTCGCCGCGTTCAAGGAAACCTTCAAAGCCTACGAATCGCCGAGCGGCACGCTCATCTGGAAAACGATGGCCGGCCGCGAACTCGAGCGCGAAGAAGTGAAGACCCTGCTCGAGACCGGGCAGGTCGGCCCGCTCGAAGGCTTCCGCAGCAAGATGGGCCGCCCATTCAGTGCGCTCGTCAAGCTCGACGCCGACTTCAAGCAGACCTTCGATTTCGGCAATTCCGACTCCAATGGCGCGCCGCCTGATTTCTCGAACGCCCCGATCATCGGCGCCTGCCCCGTCTGCAAAAAAGGCCAGGTCCACGACATCGGCGCCGCCTACGTCTGCGACCAGACGCCCGAGTGCAAATTCCGCACCGGCAAGGTGATCCTCCAAAAGGAAATCTCCGCCGAACAAGTGCGCAAGCTGCTCGAGACGGGCAAAACAGACCTGATTCCGAAATTCATCTCGAAAAAAGGCCGCCCCTTCAGCGCGTATCTCAAGCTCGAGGGCGCGAAAGTCGGCTTCGAGTTCGAGCCGCGCAAAGCAGCCCCGAAAAAAGCTCCCGCCGCGAAGAAACCCGTCGCCGAAGCCGCGTAGAATCTCCCCCGCTCGATTTCCGGCGCGGCGCGTGCTAGTTAACCGGCCATGAGCGAGAAATTCGACCAAGGCCTGCCTTTCCTGAAACTCCACCTCGGCGAGGAGGGCGCGAAGCTCGCTATGGAGAACGAGCCCGACCTCACGCGGGCCGTCGTCGAGCACGGCTTCGCCGACTTCTACACGAACGGCGCGCTCGACCAGAAGTCGCGCAAGATCGCCACGCTCGCCTCGCTCATCACCTCCGCCAGCCTGCCGCAATTCGAGTGGCACCTTCGCGGCGCGCTCGTCAATAAACTGCTCACCGCCGACGAGGCGAAGCAGCTCATCATTCAGATGACGATCTACATCGGCTACCCCGCCGCCTACAACGCCATGGGCGTGGCGAAGAAAGTTTTCGCCGAGTTCGAATAAACATCAAGCGCGATCTCGGCGAGCAGTCCATCGCCACGTTGCTCGCAAGCCCCGGGCTGAAACCCCACGACCACGTCGCCGCATCGACCGAGCAGATCACGCACAAGATGGCCGCCCGCGCCTGCAAGGGCCGCCGCCTCACGCCCACCGTCCAGCGCAAAATCCTCAACGCCCTCAACCGCGCCACCGGCGGCAGCCACACACTCGACCAGCTTTTCAATTATCGTTGAGCGCGCACTGTGCCGTTTCCGAAAAGCGACGGCTGGCGCCGTGGCTTCCCCGACAAAGCATCATCCCACTAGCTCCTTGCTCATCAAGGGAACCGCCTCCGCCGCCCTCGGTTTCCCGAACCACCGATCTTTCAGGGACAGGATAGGCGTCTCGAAGAAACGCCACGACAGCTCCCCCACCGCCAGCGACACAGCAGTGGTGATGACTGCGTAGAGCACGAAATCCACCGACGATGGCAGCGAGCGAAGAAAGCCAAGCCTCGGCCAGATGCATTGGATGAAGAACTGCTGGATGGGAAGATGGAAGATATACACCCCGTAGCTGATGACCCCCAGCCGCACCAAAAGGGGGTGAGAAAATATCTCACCCACTGGCACCCGCAGGATCGTCCCTTGATCTCCCGCCGCAAGGCACACGGAAAACGGGCCCGACCTTGAGGTGGCCAGCAGCAGGACGAGCCCCGCCGCCAGCCAGTCCACGGCGTAACTGGTAAAGAGGAGGTTAATCGCTTGTCTGCTTCCGGGATTCACCTCCAGCACGAGGACCGTCAGGCACGCGAGAGCCGCCACAAGCACCACGATCCCTGACGCGCGGGCTACTACTCTCTGCGGCAGAGTCCTGAGGCAAATTGCGGCCATCGCCCCTAAAATTAGCGCATCGAATCGCGCTGGTGTGGAAAGGTATGCCGCATCCTTCCAGCCCAACTCCACAAAGCCAAACTTGCACAGTACCCCCGTCAAATAAGCCGCTCCACAGACCATCAGCAGTCGAGAAGAGCGTGTCATCACCGCAACCACAAATGGCCACAACAGATAGAAATGCTCTTCCACGCATAGCGACCAGAAGTGAGGCAGCCATCTCCTCACAGGAGCCAACTCCTCTCCGTGTCCGAATAATGGCCAAAAATTGTATGTGTAGGTGAAGAACATCCATTCCTTGCTCCGAAAAACGTTCAATGCGTCTGAGCCTTCCCACAGGCCCGCGAGCACGGCCAGCGCGATCACCATGCCGAAATAGAGCGGAAAAATCCGCAGTGTGCGCCGTCCGTAAAAGTTGCGGTAATAGCCGGGCTTCCCCCGGCTCTCCAGCAAGATGCCCGTGATCAGGAAGCCGCTCAGCACGAAAAAGATGTTCACCCCGCACCACCCCCACCCCAGCCAGTTGAAAACGACACCCGGCTCGAGGTGGTATCCATTCTTCCACCAGAGGAAAAAATGGTCTCCCACCACCAGCGCCACCGCCAGCCCCCGCAATCCGTCCAGCGCGACGATATGCCTCGGTCCGGTGCCGTTTCCCTCGCCGCAGCCTCCCTCCTTTGAAATTCCCATTCGGAATTTCTATGTCAAAAGAAATTTTCTATGGCAAGGAGGATTTTCGCTCTTCTTTGGAGAAATGGCCGCCGCATAGTTTTTACGTGGCATCGCATGCGCAATCCGTCCTCAAGCGGCTGATCCATGAGAATTTCCCCAGCATGGCTGCCTTTGCGGAGAAGAGCGGCGTCACCCAATCCGTGGTCTGGCGCGATTGCCACGGACGCGGGATCAGCGACCGGCGGTTTGCCTCCTACCTTCACGCGCTGGACACCGACGGCCAGGAGCAGCTTCTCCGAGCCCGGTTGCGCGACCTCGTGCCCACCGACTTCACCTCATGGGTGCAGGTCAGCCCGCCGCGCATCGCCGAAACTCCGCTTCCTTCCACATCCGACCTGTTGCCACGAAAAACCCGCCAGGCTCTGGACCGGCTTGCTGACGAAATGGGGCAGGACCCCGAATTGCACGATTGGATTTTACAACTTGTCCGCCGGGTCTGCTGACTCCCTTCGCTTTGTTTGCGGCGCGACTCCTGCTAACCTCGCAGTCATGAGCGAGAAACTCGACCAAGGCCTGCCCTTCCTGAAACTCCACCTCGGCGAGGAAGGCGCGAAGCTCGCAATGGAGAACGAGCACGGCTTCACCGAGTTCGAATAAATTGCACGTCGTCCGGCCAGGGCATAACTTGCAAACATGAAAGCGCTGCTTGCTTTTTTCGCGCTGACCGCCGCCTTGCACGCGCAGTCTCCAATCGTGATCTACCCCCCAGTTTCACAGGCGACTGTCATCTCTCCGCTGACGAATGCGCCCGCGCAATCGAACCAGGCGCTGCTGAACCAAATCAGCAACACGATCAGCCGGCGGTATTTCGAGCATCAGGCGCTTACGCTCACCCAGCCGGCAGCCCAGCCTGTTTTCTCCACCAACCTCCCGCGTGTGATCCGCGCGAAATAGTTGCGAGAACGATCCTGCGTCTGTGGAGATTTGCGCCCGCGAAAAACCGAACTAAAACGCGATCTCCATCGCGTTGCGCCGCGCCTGCGCGATCTGATCCGCGCTCAAGCCCGCCGCTGGCGCCGCGACGCCGTATTCGTAATCGAGATCGATGCCGCTGATGCCCGGGTCGTCCGTGTTGATCGTCGCCAGCAGCCCGCGCTCGAGGAACGCACGAAGCGGATGGCTGGCGTAGCCGGGCACGGTGCTCGTCTGCACGTTGCTCGTGAGATTGCATTCGAGACCGATGCGGTGCTCGCCGAAATAATCCAGCAGCGCGGGATCCTCCGTCGCGCGCACCGCGTGGCCGATGCGCGTCGCGCCGAGCTCGCGAATCGCCGTCCAGATGCCCGGCGCTCCGGCAGCTTCCCCGGCGTGAATCGTCACCGCGAGGCCGGCCTCGCGGGTCTTGCGGAAGTGCTCGACGAAAAGCTCCGGCGGGAAATTTCCCTCGTCGCCGGCGAGATCGATCGCAACGAGACCCTCGCGATACGCGAGCAGCGCGTCGAGTTCTTGCGCGCAGGCATCCACGCCAAAGGTGCGGCTCAGAATTCCAATCAATTTCGCGGGCACGCCGAAATCACGCATGCCTGCGGTGACACCATCGATCACCGCCTCGACGACCGCCCGCGGATCGAGCCCGTGCCGCTGCGCCATGAAGACGGGACTGAACCGCAGCTCGACGGCATCGAGCCCCTCGCGTCTCGCATCCTCGACATTTTCGTAGGCGACGCGACGGCAGGCCGCGGCGTCCACGAGCACGCCGACCATCCATTCGAACTTCGCAAGGAAGGCCATCAACCCCGGCTGCGGCTCGCCCACCACGACGTATGGGCGCAGGGTTTCCAGCGTGCGACCTGGCAGCGGCAGGTCATTTTCCAGGCCAAGCTCGAGGATCGTCCCGAGGCGGATGCTGCCGTCGAGGTGGCGATGAAGATCGATCTTCGGCAGCGCGGCAGACATGCCCGCACATTGTAGCGAAGGCTTGAGAGGGTCGCAATATTTCGCGAGATCAGCGAGCGGCCGGCCCGGGCCGATGGTGCGCAAATAGCTATATTGTCCCGTCTGCGTGGCGAGCTCCACTTGCTGTCGTTGGCTTTTCGAGACGTGAGTCGCGCAGCCCGCCAGCAGCGCCGTCAAAACCATGCCGATCATCGTCATTCTCATGGGGCACTTTCGCCGCCTCAGAAATTTCCTCAAGCGATCTAAAGCGACCGGGCCGCCATACGACGAAGCGTGCGACCAGACGATGGCAACGGCAAGGGCGGACAAAAAGATCGTCGCGATCGTCCGCTTGACGCCACGGCACGTCCATTGCTCACTGGGCGATTGGGGAAATGACACAAACATCGGAAACACACTCGGACATCGTATTGGTTGGCGGCGGCGTCATGAGCGCCACGCTCGCCATCCTGCTCAAGGAGCTCCAGCCCGACCTCACGATCACGCTTTTCGAAACCCTCGCCGGTGTCGCCGGGGAAAGCTCGAACGCCTGGAACAACGCCGGCACCGGCCACGC
>JAATET010000015.1 GCA_015655545.1 Chthoniobacterales bacterium
ACACGTAATTCTGTTATGGCCAACCAAGTAAAACTCTCCGCCCGTCCACGCACCCTCGCTGGCCGCAACGCTGTGAAACAAGTGCGCGCAAACGGCTCCGTTCCCGCCGTCATCTACGGCGCGCATGAAACGCCCGCGAATCTCGAAGTCGATCGCAAGGCGCTCCAGACCATTCTCTCGCATGCCGCGAGCGAGCACATCCTCGTCGATCTCGAAATCGCCGGTGACGGCGGCAAAAGCGTCAACAAGCTTTCCCTCATTCAGGAAGTCCAGCACCACCCGGTGCGCGGCGACATTCTTCACATCGATTTCCACGCCGTCTCGATGAACGAGACGATCACTTCGGAAGTGCCGATCGAGGCCGTCGGCGAGCCGGCCGGCGTGAAGACCGGCGGCGGACTGCTCCAGCAGCAGGTGCGCGCGCTTGAGATCGAGTGTCTCCCGCAGAATCTCCCGGATCTTCTCACGGTCGATGTCTCCGCGCTGAATATCGGCGACTCGATCCACGTGAAGGATATCGTGCTGCCGTCCGGCGTTACCGCGCTGACTGAGGGCGACATCACGGTTTTCCTCGTTTCCGAGCCGACCGTGTCCGAAGAGCCTGCCGCTGGCGAAGCCGCGGCGGCCGCGCCCGAGGTTATCAACGAGAAGAAGCCGGAAGCTGAAGGCGCCGAGAAGAAGTAACTCCCGCCGCGCATGGAGGGCCGATTTCGCCTTGTGGCCGGACTCGGCAACCCCGGTCGGGAATACGCTCGCACCAGGCATAATGTCGGCTTCCTGGTCGCGGATGCGCTCGCACGCCGCACCGGCTCCGCGTTCGCGCACGAGCCGAAATGGAACGCCGATGTCGCCCGCGCCGGGGAGGTGACGTTCATGAAACCCATGACGTTCATGAATCTCAGCGGCGAATCCGTTGGTGATTTCTGCCGTTTTTACAAGATCGAGCCCGAGCACGCGCTCGTGATCCTCGACGACGCCGCGCTGCCGCTCGGCCGCCTGCGCCTGCGCGGCAGCGGCAGCGATGGAGGCCACAATGGCCTTGAATCCGTGCTCATGCATCTCGGCAGCGAGCGCGTGCCGCGGCTTCGAATTGGCATTGGTGGCGCAAAAGACTCGCTTGTCGGGCATGTGCTGGGCAAATTCTCCGCCGAAGAGCAATCGATCCTCGAGCAAACAGTGAATCGCGCGGCGGATGCCGTCGAATTCGCACAGGCCAACGGTCTCGAGGCCGCGATGAATCAATTTAATTCCAACGAACAACCATCATCATGAAAAAAAGATACGAAGCCCTGCTCGCGCTGAACACGCGCGGCAAGGATGAAAGCGCCAAAGAAATCATCGAACGCCTCGAAAAGGATTTCGCGGCCGAAGGCGTCACCGTCGAGCAGACGCAGCGCCTCGATCGCCGCGAGCTCGCCTATGCCCACGCGCATTTGCATTCCGCCTATTACGTGAACTTCATCATCGGCGCCGATCCCGCGCAGCTCGAAAAAATGCGCGCCAAGTTCAAGCTCGATGCTGATGTCATGCTCCAGAATTATTTGGTTCTGCCGAAAAAGGCGAAGATAGTGAAGCCGCGGGCGGCCAAAGTCGTAGCCTAAAGAGCAAGGCAGGAAACACCAACCGCCCCGGACCATGGCCAACGTCAACAAAGTCATCCTTATCGGGAATCTCACTCGCGATCCCGAGATCAAATACACGCCCAAAGGCACCGCCGTCGCGGAGCTGGGTCTGGCGATCAATCGCGTTTACACGCCGGAAGGTGGCGAGAAGCGCGAGGAGACCACTTTCATCGACGTGACGCTGTGGGGACGCCAGGCGGAAGTCGTGAACGAATACGCGAAGAAAGGCCGGCCCATCTATATCGAGGGCCGTCTCCAACTGGATACCTGGGAAGATAAAACGAGTGGCCAGAAGCGCAGCAAGCTCAAGGTCGTCGGTGAGAATATCCAACTCCTCGGCTCGCGCGATGGCGGTGGCCGTGGCGGCGACGAGGATGCTCCTCCCTCGCGCCCGCGTTCCAGCGGCGGTGCGCCGCCTGCATCACGTCCTCCGGCCGAGCCTGAAGACGACGACATTCCTTTTTAATTCGATTTTCCCCCGGGCAAGGGCTGCGTTTTAGCCGCCCTTGCCAGTTTGGTTTACGGTCGGTTACGGTTGGGACTGGGATTCGACGATTACCGGATTGGTCAGCGCGCCGATCCCATCGATTTCCACGGTGACCACATCGCCGGGTTGCAGCCACCGGGGTGGATTTCTGGCCATCCCGACGCCGGACGGCGTGCCGGTGAGAATCACCGTGCCAGGCCGAAGCGTCGTGCTGCCGCTGAGAAAAGCGATCAGCGTGGGCACGTCGAAGATCAGATCCGAGGTCGAGCTGTCCTGCAACAGCTCGCCGCTCACGATGGTCCGCAGATGGAGCGCGCCGGGATTGGGGATTTCGTCCGTCGTCACGAGGCACGGACCAAGCGGTGCGAAGGTGTCGAACGTCTTGCCGCGGCACCACTGGCTGCCGCCTCGATCTTTTTGCCAATCGCGCGCGCTCACGTCATTCGCGCACGTGTAGCCGAGGACGTATTCGAGCGCGCATTCCGCCGGCACGTTTTTGCAGGTTTTGCCGATCACGACCGCCAGTTCGGCCTCGAAGTCGACCTGGTCGCTGGCGAGATGCGCGGGGATCTCGATCGGATCGCCGGGATGCTGCAATGCCGCCGGCTGTTTCATGAACAACACCGGGTATTCCGGCATGGGCGCATTCGTTTCGATGACGTGCTGGCGGTAGTTTGAGCCGATGCAAAGAATCGCGGGCGGCTCCACCGGAGCAAGGAGCTTGTGGACGTCGGCGAGATCGGATGTCACGCGGTAGCCGCCGAAAATATCGCCCTCGATCCGCAGGGCCGATCCATTGGATTGCCGCGAGGCGTAATGGATTGCCCCGTGTGCGTCGAGATGGCGGATCAGTTTCATCGTGCGTTATCCGGTCGTGCGCAGCCCGCTCGCGATGGCGTTGACCGAGAGGAGCACGCGCGGGAGCAGCGCGGCGGATTCCTCGGGCGATTTTGCGCCGCGCCATTCGCGCAGCAGAGCGATCTGCCGGTGGTGCAGCACGCTGAGCGCCTCGGCGCGACGCTGGAGCGTGTTGAGCATGCGCGGGCGGCGGTCCTCGACCCGCCCCTGGAAGATGTCGTCGAGCATGGCGCAGGTTTTTTCGAATTCCGTAGTGATCCGGCCAAGGAATGCCGCGCGGAGGGCGGTATCCGGAACGAGGTCGGCATAGGCGGCCATGATTCCGAGATCGGCGCTGGCGAGATTCGTTTCGACGTTCGTCAGCACGTAATAGAGCAATGGCCGGATGCGCAGGTTCGAGCGAATTTCCGCGAAAATTTTCGGATCGTTTTTAGCCAGAGCCTCGAGCCCGGAGCCGACGCCATACCAGCCGGGCAGGTAATAGCGGGATTGATTCCAGCTGAAGACCCACGGGATCGCGCGTAGATCCGCGAGCGTGCGGCGGCCCGTGCGGCGTGCCGGGCGGGAGCCGATCCGCGTGACTTCCAGCGCATCGATCGGGGTGGCATGGCTGTAGAAATCGGTGAAGCCGTCGGCGTGGACGAATGCCGTGTAGGCCTCGGTGCTCGCGTGGGCGAGTGTTTCCCAGAGGTCGTCGGACGCGGGTCTTTGCGTCGAGCGGCCCGCGGCCTGCTCAATGGAAACCGCGGCGACACCCGCAAGCATCAGCTCGAGGTTGAAAGCGGCCGTCGGCAGGTTCGCATATTTTTGCGCGATGGTTTCGCCCTGTTCGGTGAGACGGAAATCGCCCTGGATCGTGCCGGCTGGCAACGCGTCGAGGAAGCGATGGGTCGGGCCGGCGCCGCGGCTGATCGTGCCGCCGCGACCGTGGAAAAAGCGGATTTGCACCCCGGCGTCGTTGCCGGCCTGGGTGAGCTCGCGCTGCGCTTTGTAAAGCGCCCATTGGCTCGAAAGAATGCCGCAATCCTTGTTGCTGTCGCTGTAGCCGATCATCACCTGTTGCACGGGCCGGGCCGCGGTGCGCGCGGGCATGCTGCGGCGGAGGGTCTGCTGGTGGCGCAGGCTGGGGAGCGTGACGGGATGCGCGAGAAACTCGCGCATGAGGCCGGCGCTTTTTTCGAGGTCGTCCTGCGTTTCGAAAAGCGGCACGACCGGCAGATCGCAGACGAGATGGCCGCTTTCCCAGCGCGTGAGGCCGGCCTCGCGCGCGAGCACATAGACGGCGAGCAGGTCGGAGAGCGAGCGCGTCATGCTCACGATGAGCGAGCCGATGCCTTCCGATCCGTAGTCGTTGAGATGCTTGCGGAGCACGCGGTAGCAATCGAGCACGGCGTCGGCTTCGGGTCCGATGCGGGAGTCCGAAAAATGGAACGGGCGCGGACCGCTTAATTCCTTGGAGAGAAATTCCACGCGGCGGTCCTCGTTCCATTCCGAAAATTTCGCGTCGGGCAAGCCTGCGGCGGCAAGGATTTGATCCATCGCGCGGTCGTGGAACGAGCTGTTCTGCCGGATGTCGAGCGCGGCGAGGTGAAAGCTGAAGACGTCGAGGGCGCGGCGAACGGGCCAGACGGCGCTGCGGGAAAGCCGGCCGGCCTCGATGGCGGCAAGCGACTCGTGCAAAGCGGCGAGATCGTCGTCGAGCTGCTCGGCGAAGCGGTAGCTCCACGGCTGCACGACGATGCGGGCGTTTTCGTCGCGATTTTCGTCGAGCGGCAGGCGCTCGCGCATGAAGAGGGCGAATTGCTGCCAGGGTTCGTCGGGATGTTGGTGCCGGATTTCCGCGACGCGAGGGGGATCGAGCAAGGCCGCGATTTCGTCGAGCCGGGTTGCGAATGCCGGCGGCGCGGGCTGCACGAGCATCGAGAGCGGCAAGGCGGCGGCCAGCGAGCGCAGCTCGCGGTCGATCACGAGAAAGGCGCTGCGGCGAAGCTCGGTGAGCGTTTCCTGCGTGACGCTGGCGGTGACGAGCGGATGGCCGTCGCGGTCGCCGCCGACCCAGGTGCCGAAGCGCGGACGCGGCCAGGCGGAGTGCGACTCGAGCAAGGCGGCGGGGAATTCCGCGCCCTGCCAGGCTTCGGCGAAGCTTTGGTCGAGCAGCGCCACGGCGCGGGGAAAGACATCGCGGAGATGGAAAAGAATGCCGGTGCGCTCGGTGGCGACTTCCGGCTTTTCGAGCAGGATTTCGCCGGATCGCCAGAGGCGCTCGAGGGCGACGGTGAGCGTTTCCGCGAGGCGCGAGCGCTCGGCCGGCGATTGATCCAGGGCATCCATGGCCTCGAGCAGGCCATTGAGTGTGCGATGCTGGGCCAGCACGGCGGGCCGCTTGGACTCGGTCGGATGGGCGGTCAGCACGGGTTCGACGCGCACGGTCGGGAGCGCCTCGGCTATTTGCCCGGCGGTGAGTCCGTCGCGTTTCAGGCGGCGCAGATAGTAGGCCCAGGTTCCGGGATTGTCGCAAGCGTGGTCGGCGATTTCGCGCAGGCGGCGGGTGCGGCCTGCGGCGCATTCCTCGACCATGTTGAGGAGCTGGAAAGCGATCGAGTAGGCCTGCTCGATGGCGGGGGTGTCCGCCGCGACTGCGTCGCCGGAAGAGACGCCAGCTTTCCAAGGCAGCAGGGCGGCGGCCTCGGTCTCGCCGAGCGTGATGAGGACCGCGCCGAGGCGGCCGATGAGAAATTGAATGTCGGTATCGATCTTCGCGATGCCGGATGAAATGTAGTCCGATGTCTCCCTTTGCTCTGCCATTCTGGGCCGCTACTTAGAGCGGAGCGCGGGCCGGGCCGCAACTCAATACAACTCAACCGGCGAGCGCTTGCCATCCTCGGGGCTGCGCTGGGCGGCGACTTCCTCGCCGAGGGTGGCGACACGGAGCTGCCAGACTGCTTCGTCGAGCGCTTTGTGCGCCTCGCTGCCGAAGGGATCGGGTGGAGCCTGGCGGGTCTTGTATTTTTCGACGCGGGCGAGGGCAGGGGTGAGCTGGTGGGCGGGGAGATCCTTAATGGCGTCGAGCGCCTCGGCGGCCATCTCGACGCGGTGGCAGATCATGAGCAGATCGTTGCCGGCGGCGAGGGCCATGCGCATCGTTTCGGCGAAGCCGTAGTGATTCAGGATCGCGCCCATGTCGAGGTCGTCGGTCATCACGAGGCCGTCGAAGCCCATATCTTCGCGAAGCAACCGGTCGATGATCGTGGGCGAGAGCGAAGCGGGCAGGCCGCTGCCGTCGAGACCGTCGATGGCGATGTGGCCGATCATCATGCTATCGACCCGGGGGGAGCCTCCGGCTTTATGCGCGAAATGGCGGAAGACGGCGAACTCCACGGCCTCCATCTCGGCGCGCGTGCGATGGAGACGCGGGAGCTCGTGGTGGGGGTCGAGTCCGGCGTGGGTGTAGCCCGGAAAATGTTTTCCGCAGCTCAGGATGCCGGTGGCGCGGAGAGCGTCGTTGAAGATGCCCGCTTTCTCGATGACCTCGGCGGCTGTGCCGCCGTAGCAGCGGCCGCGCAGGGAGTTGTCGGCGTCGTCATCGAACGAAATGTCGAGGACGGGGCAAAGATCGAGATTGAAGCCGAAGAGGCGCAGCAGTTTTCCGGTGATCTCGCCATGCCGGCGGATGAGCTCGGGATCGCCTTTTTTCCGGAGCTGCTCGGCGTTCGGCGGTTCGTGGCCGAGGAGCTTCAGGCGGGAGACGCGGCCGCCTTCCTGGTCGATGGTGATGATGGGCTCGACGTCCGAGAGATCGCGCAGATCGTCGATGAGCTTGCGGAGCTGGGGCGCGGTCTGGATGTTCCGCCCAAAGAGAATGTAGCCGCCGGGCTGAATCGCGCGGAATTTTTCGGCGGTGGCGGGATCGAGTTCGGCGCCCGGGACGCCGACGAGGAGAAGTTGACCGGGGTGGTCGCTTGGCATAAGAGCGGACATCAATCCCGTATGTTTGGCCTGCTGTCGAAAAAAAACGCGAGTGACACGCCATGAAGACCGGACTTTTTGGCGGCAGCTTCGATCCGATTCACATCGGGCATCTCATTCTCGCGCGGGAGGCGCTGGAGCAGCTCGGGCTGGATCGCGTGATCTTCATTCCGGCGGCGATCTCGCCGCACAAGCTGCATCGCGAACCGGCGCCGGCCGGGGCGCGGCTGGAAATGGTGCGCGCGGCGGTGGAAGGCGAACCGGGCTTCGAGGTCGAGGATTGCGAACTGGGGCGGGAGGGGCCGTCGTTCACGATCGATACGGTGCGTTTGTTGCGGGATCGGAATCCTGCCGACGTGTTCTTTTATTTCATCGGGGACGACAATCTCGCGAAACTTCACACCTGGCTGGAGATCGATGAATTGAAGCGGCTCGTGCAGTTCGTCGTGCTGGCGCGGGAAGCGGCCGCGGGGCCTTGCGAGTTTCCGCGCGTGGTCCGAAAGGTGGATGTCTCGTCCACCGAAGTGCGGAAACGCGTTGCGCGCGGGCAATCGATCCGTTATCTGCTGCCTCACCGGGCAGGCGAAGTAAATTACCGAAACGGACTGTATCAAAATGACTGAGAGCAAGCCCGCGAAGAAAAAGAAGAGCGTCGCCAAGCCGAAGGCGGCTGCGAAACCCAAGTCCGCCGCCCAAAAAACAAAAGCGATCGCCAAGCCGCCCATGGACGATGCGGAGCGGCTGGCTCGAGCGTGTGCCGGGGCGGCCTCGGACAAAAAGGCGGAGGATATCCAGATCATCGATCTGCGAGGCATCTCGGATTTCACTGATTTTTTCATCGTGTGCAGCGGCACGTCGGATCCGCAATTGAAGGCGATCGCCGGCGGTATCCGCACGAAAGTGCGCGAGGAATTCGGCACGGGCGCGCTCTCCGAGGACGGAGCGCCGACGAGCCGCTGGGTGGTGATCGATTTCGCGCAGGTCATCGTGCACGTTTTTCATCACGAGGCCCGTTCGTTTTACATGCTCGAGGATTTATGGGGCGACGCGCCGCGCATTCCTTTCGAGGCGGAGGAAGATTAAGAGGAAGAGGTGGGATGTGGACATCGTTGAAGAGGTCGAGATCGAGTGTCCGCAATGCGGAGAGACCTTTCCGATCGACGTGGAGACGACCCAGCCGCGGTTGGAGTTTATTCAGGATTGTGTCGTGTGCTGCCGGCCCATGACTTTGCGCATTCTTTGCGAGCCCGGGGCGGTCGTGGAAGTGAATGTGGCGGCTGCTTGAGCCCTTGCGCGCGATGCCATAGTGGATTAACGATGTGACGTAATGATGATCGGGCAAAAAGATGCGATCGTCCGGTTGTTGCGGGACAACGACCCCGAGACTGTCAAACTGGTAAAAGAGCAGCTCGCCGCCGCCGGCGACGAAGCCTTTGGAACGCTCGTATCCATGGCCGCGATGGAAGACGAAAAAGTCTCCCGGCATGTGCGCGAAGTGCTTGATCTGATCGCTGATCGCGAGGCGGAGGACGAATTCAGCCTGCTCTGCCATTTCTTTGGTGACCATCACGATCTCGAGCGGGCGAACTGGATGCTCGCCCGCGCCTTGACGCCCGGGGCCGATTTCAAGGCGCTCGAGATCAAGGTGAACTCCTGGGGGCGTCAATTTTTGATCAAGAGCTCGGGGGCGATTTCCAGCCGCGAACGCGTGATGCAACTGGCCGATTTCATGTCGAGCGAACTGGCGTTTCGCGGCAACACCGAGGACTATTACAGCGAGCGGAATTGCCTGCTGCCATCCGTGATCGAATCGCGCATGGGCATTCCGATCACGCTCACGCTGCTTTACATGATGGTCGCGGCGCGCGCGGGCATGTGCGTCGAGGGCATCAACCTTCCGGGCCACTTCATCGCGCGGCACGGCGAGTTGTATTTCGATCCTTTTCATCGCGGCCGCATCCTCACGAAGACGGATTGCATGGCGATCATGGCGAAACAGAATCTGAGCCTGCAAAAAAGCCATCTGGCCGATGCGACGGCGCGGCAGATTCTCGTCCGCGTGCTCGCGAACCTGCTCTACGTTTACGACCTCAAGCGCGAACGGGAAAGCCATGCCCGGGTCAATGCCTGGATTCGCGCCCTGACCGCGGAGACCTGCTAAGGGCGCGGTCTTGATTGTCGAGGTTCTCAACACCGGCACCGAGCTGTTGCTCGGAAATGTCGTCAACTCGCATGTCGCCTATTTCGGCCAGGCGCTTTTTCCGCTCGGCCTGCGCATCGCGCGCCAGACCACGGTGCCGGACGGCGCGGCGATCCGGAATGGGCTGATCGAGGCGTTCGACCGCTGCGAAGTCTTGCTGGTGACCGGCGGACTCGGGCCGACGACCGACGACCTCGCGCGTGAACTCTGCGCTGAGTTGCTGGGCCTGCGCCTGGTGGCCGACGATGAGATCCTGCGGCAGATTCAGGAACGCTGCGCTCGGCGCGGCTTTGCCTTTCAGGAACGAATGCGCCGTCAAACGATGGTGCCCGAAGGGGCGACAGTGATGCCAAACGCGCACGGCACGGCGCCGGGCCTGTATTTGCCGGCGCTGGAAAGGCCGTCGTCCCGCACGCCGCATATTTTCCTGCTGCCGGGGCCGCCGTGCGAGCTGAAGCCGATGTTCGAGACTTATGTGCTGCCGCGGCTTCGCGAGCTGGCGGATGGCGAAAACGTTGCGCAATGCCGCGTCTATCGCTGCGTGGGCATTGGAGAGTCGATGGTCGAATCACGCATCGGTCTGCGTCTTTCCAATATGGACGGGCTGGAGATTGGCTATTGCGCGCGGCCGAACGAAGTCGATTTCCGGTTGATCGGGTCGCCGGAACTACTCGACGAACTGGAGCCGCAGATTCTTGCGGAGCTGGGCGAATTCATTGTTTCGCAGGACGGCGCGAATCTGGAAGAAGTGGTCGTCGCGAAGCTTCGCGAGCTCGGCCGCACGCTGGCCACCGCGGAATCCTGCACCGGAGGATTGCTGGCTCATCGCATCACGAACGTGCCGGGCGCTTCGGAAATTTTTGGAGCGGGGTGGGTGACCTACGCGAACGAAATCAAGACCGCGGAACTCGGAGTCGACGCGGCGTTGATCGCAAAGCATGGCGCGGTGAGCGAGCCGGTCGCGCGTGGCATGGCCGAAGGCGCTCGCGAGCAGGCCGACGCGGACTATGCGCTTGCCACGACGGGCATTGCCGGCCCCGGCGGGGGAACGGATGAGAAGCCCGTGGGCACCGTATTCCTGGCGCTCGCGGAAAGGGAGGGGCCGACGATGGTGTGGCGCGAATTTTTCCCGACCGACCGCGAGACCTTCAAGCAGCTCGCCACGCAGTCCGCTTTGAACGCGCTGCGAAAACGGCTAGATTCGTGAGCGAAATTTTATGAGCGAAGAGATCGACGAGCGGGATACGGAAGTGCGCACTTATTTTGTGCGGGGCAGGAATGCGCTCGTGGCCCGGGCGGAATTTTCAAAAATCTATGTCGATTACTATCTGCACGTGGCCGACTGCGGTTTGAAAGTGAGTCCCGAGGAAGCGGAGTTCGTCAAAAACGCGCTCGCGGCGATCACCCTTCATGGCGCCTCGCGTCCTCGGAACGAGCGCGCGGCCTGGACGGTGAATTTTCAAAACCCGCTCCTCAATGTCTTCGCCGCTTGCGACAATCCCGGAGGCACCGTGGTGGCCAATGTGTTTTCCGAAGGAGTGCGCGAGGGCACGCAGAATCTCTTTTATGCGGACACGATTCGCGGCGATGCGGCCTCGCGCCGGAGCGTGGTGGATTTCGACGGATCGGATTTCTTCGCCGCCGCCGAGCGTTACTACTCGCACAGCGAGCAACGGCTCACGCGTTTCTTTCCGTATGGCGACGATGAATTCGTGCTGGTCGGAGCGCAGCCGGATTGCGATCTCGCCTGGCTCGAGGCGCTCGACGCGGAAGCCGTTCGTCGGCTCGACCAGACCGAGGAGCTCTCGCTGCTCGAGCAGCGGGCCTACCATTTCGAATGCGGCTGCACCCAGGCGCGGATGATGCGCGCGATCCTGCCGGCCTTTCGGCAGAATGCCGAAGCGCTTTTCGAGGGCGATGAGGTCATTCGCATGAGTTGTCCGCGATGCGGCGCGCGCCACGCGATCACCCGCGAGGCGCTCGAAGCGCTGGAAAAGGCCGATTCCTCGGCCGAGGCCTCGCGGTGAGCCTGCGCCTGCCAGCGAGGAGGGCGCCTGGAGCCGGATTGCGGGTCGTGCTGGTCTCGCTGGCCCGGCAGGCAAAGCGGGACATCGAGGAGGTGGCGGACCAACCGGAAGAGCGCATTCACCGCCTGCGCACGGGCATGAAGAAATACCGTTCGCTGCTGAGGCTCGCCCGCGGCGACGTCAAAAGGCGGCTCAAGGACGCTTTGCGCGAGCGCATCCGCATGCTCAAGGACGGCCTGGCGGGTTCCCGCGACGACGTGGTGATTTTCAAAACGGTGCAAGCCGTTTTGGGCAAGAAAGGCGCCCGGCGATTGAAATTAAAGTCTCCGCACGGCCGGGGCAAGGTCGCGGCTCCTCCGGCTCTGCTGGTCGCCGCGGATGAACTGGTGGTTTTGACCGGGACGCTCGAGTTGGACGACCTCGACGAGAAGGAGCTGAGGCGACATCTCATGCGCTCTCTTCGAAAGACGCAAAAGGCGATGAGCGTGGCGAGCCGCTCCGGCGATGCGCGGGACTTCCATTGCTGGCGCAAGCATGTGAAGAATGTTTGGTATCAGTCCACGGCGCTGGGCGGCTTGGGAAAGAAGATCGACGGGCTTCGAAAGCCCGCTCAGAAGCTAAGCGAGGTGCTCGGGGACGAGCATGATCTCACCATCGTGCTGACCACGGTCGAGAATTTGACACCCGCCGACCGCGCCGTCATGGAAGACGCGCGGCAGCGATTGCGGGCGGCCGCGCTTTCGCTGGGAGCAAAAGCGCGGGCTTAGCGTTTTCAATGCAGCCCGAGCCAGAAGAGCAGGTTCAGGCCGAAGGCGAAAAGCAGCGCGCCGAGGAAGATGCAGACGGGCAGAGTGAGCACCCAGGCGAGCATGATGTTGCGCAGGGTCTGGGCCTGAAGGCCTGAGCCGTTGGCGGCCATCGTGCCGGCGACACCCGAGGAGAGAATGTGCGTCGTGCTGACCGGCAGGCCGAATTTGTCGGCCACGAGAATCGTGCACATCGCGACGAGCTCGGCGGAGGCGCCCTGGGCGTAGGTGAGGTGCGCTTTGCCGATTTTTTCGCCGACGGTGACGACGATGCGTTTCCACCCGACCATCGTGCCGAGACCAAGCGCGAGCGCGGTCGCGAATTTCACCCAATCCGGAATGTGTTTCGTGAGGTGATCCGCCGCGTTTGAGAATTGCGTCGCCGCCGCTTCGTCCGCGGGGGTGGCGAGCCCATGAACCTTGGTGATCTTCGTGAGGGCGCCCGATACGAGATAGAGATTCGAGCGCAGGTCGCGACGTTCTTCTTCCGGCACGTTCTGGAAGTTTTGCGCGCCTTTGAGCTTGGTGGCGATATCTCCGGCTGTTGCCGCCAGGGCGGCAAAGACCGCGGGGGTGAGGCTGGTGTGCCCTTTCAAATATTCCGAAACTTCCGGGGACGGATTTTTGCTGGTCAAGCCATCGGCCTTGGCGGTGAAGGCCGTTTGAAGCTGGGCCGCGGAGGTCGCGACGATTTGCACGTCTTTCGGTTCCGCGTTCATCCGCAGGGCATAGCTGGCGGGAAGAATGCCGATGAGAATGAGCATGATGAGGCCCATGCCTTTCTGGCCGTCATTCGAACCGTGCGCAAAACTCACGCCGGTGCAGGTGAGCACCAGGATTCCGCGAATCCACCACGGCGGCGCTTCCTTGCCGGTTGGAGCGGTGTAGAGCGCGGGATTCTTGATGAGGGCCTTGGCGAGAAGCAGCAGCAGGGCCGCGCAAACGAATCCGACGACGGGTGAAATGAGCAGGAAGGTGCCGATTTCCTGCGCCTTG
This sequence comes from Chthoniobacterales bacterium, assembly GCA_015655545.1. GTDB lineage: Bacteria > Verrucomicrobiota > Verrucomicrobiia > Chthoniobacterales > JAATET01 > JAATET01. Next base: position 12,963 of record JAATET010000015.1, read on the forward strand.
TGCCAGTTCACGCCCTCGCCGAAATGACTGCCCTTGGAGATGAGAGAATTCGCGAGGCCCACGCCCATGATCGCACCGATCAGCGTGTGCGAACTGGAGGCGGGCAGGCCGAGATACCAGGTGCCGAGATTCCAGACGATGGCCGCGAGCAGCAGGGCGAAAACCATTGCGAAACCGGCGGACGATCCGACGTTGAGAACCAGTTCCACGGGAAGGAGGGCGATGATGCCGAACGCCACGGCGCCCGATGAAGTCAGCACGCCGATGAGATTCCAGAGGCCCGACCAGACGACGGCCATCCAGGGCTTGAGCGTGTTCGTGTAGATGACCGTGGCGACGGCGTTCGCCGTGTCGTGGAAGCCGTTGACGAATTCGAACCCCAGGGCAAGGGTCAGCGCCAATGCGAGAAAGAAATAGGTCCAGAAAGAGACGGTGATGGTGGCGATGAGCATAATCGAAGTCCGCCACGGCTTTACCAAGGCGGCGGGGAAAGAAAGTCCGCAAAACGTGACAAAATCGTCACCTGATGTCCTGCCGGCCGGCGGAACGGAGCTTCAGGCGTTCGAAGCGGTAGGCCCAATACGCGCTGCTGGGATAGGCCACCCATTTTCCTTTGTGGAAAACCGGAGTGATGCGCCGGAGCCGGGCGGCGAGATCGAGGGAAAGGTGTTGTTCGGCCAGGAGCGAGGAAAGGATCGTCTCCAAATCGGGCGCGGAGGGCCGTGCCATATCGCCCTGCGCCGGCGCGGCGCTTTCGTGAGCGGCGATCGCGGCGTTGAACGCGCGCATGGCTGCGGCGTTGGCTCCGCAGAGGATGAACCAGACCAAGGCGACCAGCACCGTGTAACCGACTACCAGAGCGACCAGCACGAGGATTTCGTGAAGAGGATCGGCGATCATCTTTTGGAAATTTTACGATGCGGGGGCAAAAACCCCAAGGAGAAGAGTCGCAAAAAAAGAGAGCAGGAGCCGCGGACGGCTCCTGCTCTCTAGTCGAGGCAAAGGGACTCTATTTACGAAAGACGATGAGTTTCACCGGCGCAGAAACGGCTCCGGCAGCATCGGTCGTCCGAACGAGGATGATATTTTTCCCAGGCTTGAGTTCGGCGTCGAAACTCCATTTCGCTCCGCCCTTGGCTTTGCGGTAGGGGCCTTTGTTGACCTTGACCTCGACCTTGCGGACGCTGCCGTCGCCGTCGTGCGCGCTGCCATGAACCTTGAAGGTGTCTTTGGAGGTGGTGACCTTCTTTTTTCCGCCCAGCTTGACGACGGGCGGCTGATTGGCGGCCGGCGGAGTGGTGGTGGAAGTGACCGGGGCTGAGTCAGCCGGAGGATCGATCGTTACTCGAAAGGAGAGAAACATGGTGTCGTTCTCGTTGGCCGTGGAAGCGCCGACGGGAGCGGGTTTGCGGACGGCGGTGTGGGCGCTGAAAGCGTCGTAGTCCACCAGCGTGCCGCCAGGGCCAACCATCTTTCCGGCCGACGTGAGGAAGTCATTGTCGTTTGCGACGAACAAAAAGTAGTCGTGCGGCGCGGCGGGGTCCCGGGCCGGGACGAGCGACATGCCCTCCCATTTTCCCCGAGCGTTTCCTTGGTCACTTGCGCGGTGCCGCCGAGGTCGAGGTTGATGTTGAACTTCCCGAGCTGCGCGCTGTTGAGCATGTTTACTGCTTCGGTCGCGCTCAAGGGAACGATCGACGGATCGATCACGCCGACGCTGGTGGTGACTTTGCCGCCGATGTCGTCGCGGGTGGTGCCGGCGATGTTCGTGGGAGTGCCGACCGTGAGATCGACAAGCAGCACGCTCTTGTAAACGGAGGGGTTTGGAGCGGGGTTGCCCTGGCCATTTGCATCGCGGGAGAGGACGAGGATGCGGTGGTCGTCGAGGGCGACGATTTCGCTCTGCGCCGCGGTGGCGTTGACGGCGCCGCCATCGCCTTCCAGCGTGTAGGTGGGAAGCTGGAGAACGTATTCGTCCGCGGGGGCGCCGGGCGTGGCGTTGCTGCTCACGTCATAAACGGCGAGCCGGGTGTAGAGCCGGTTTTGTTGCGGATTGCCGCTGTCCTGCACGGTCGCGCTTTGCAGCAGGGTGAAGAGTTTCTTGCCGTCGGGGCTGAGCGCTACGCCTTCGATTCCCTGGTTGTTGCGGCGGCCGTCGGCTGCCGCGACGGTCGAGATGAAGTTCAACGCGCCCGCGGTGTGCGGTTGCACGGCGGCCGGCGGGATGATGACGCCGACGATTTCCTTGGACGCATTGAAATAATAGACGTTGGCTCCGTATTCGTCGGAGAAATAGCCCGAGCCGTCGGCCTTGAGCGCGAGACCCTCGGCGTCGATGGCGAGTTTGTTGATGCCGGTGAAGGTCTGGTTGGCCGCGCCGGGAGTGGGCTGGCCGGTGTAGCTGGTGACGTAGGGCACCGTCTTGCCGAAGATTGTCGCGTTGCCGGTCGCTCCCGGGTCGAGCCCGCTCGTCACGGCGCCGGCGCCGGTGTTCGGATCCGTGTAGGTAAATTTCACGCCGGAGATCGCCGAGGTGAAGCTGATCTGCGTCTGGGCGGCGATGCGCGACGCGATGTCCGCGCCGCCGATGTTCGAGCTGCCGGTGTAAGGCGTGAACGAAAATTGGACCTGCTGGATGCGGGCGGCGTAATCCGAGAAAAATCCGCCGGCGTTGTTATTATTGTAGCCGCGGTCGGGCAGGATGTTGAACGTGCCCGAGTAGGAGGCGCCGTTGCGTTTCCAGTTCGTAATCTGCAATCCGGAAACCGAGCCGAAGGTCTCACCGAAGGAATCGAACGCCGAAGCGGAGATGCGGCCGACGCCGACGAGTCCGTGGTTGACGAAGGTCGTGCCGCCGAGCGTGGCGCTCACGTCGCCGGGCGTGGCGATGGTATGCGGAGTGGTATATTGCGCAAAGCCGGCGAGGGGCGCGGCGGTAATCGCGGCTAGGGCGAGAGCCCACGTGCGATGACGGGGAGTTCGGAGAAATGGGAGCGGATTTTTCATGCGCGCGCATTTCAAACGGGCGCGCGTCCCGGCGGGTAGCGGGGAATTGTGACGTTCCGTTCAAACGCCGTTCGGTTCCTTCGCGTTTTACGCGGCGGTCGCTTCTTCGAGGCGGGTCTCGACGTCGGACGAGTAGAGGGCGTCGATCATTTCGGCGATGTCGCCCTCGATGAAAAGGTCGAGGTTGTAGAGCGTGAGGCCGATGCGGTGGTCGGTGACGCGGTTCTGCGGGAAATTATAGGTGCGGATTTTTTCCTCGCGTCCGCCGCCGCCGAGGAGGCTTTTGCGATGCGCGGAATATTTTTCCTCTTCCTCGCGGCGTTTATCCTCGAGCAGGCGCGAACGCATGATTTTCAAGGCCGCCTCCTTGTTCTTCTGCTGGCTGCGGCCGTCCTGGCAGCGAACGATGCGGCCGGTCGGAATGTGCATCACTTGAACGGCGGAGTCGGTGGTGTTCACGCCCTGGCCGCCCGGTCCGCCCGCGCGGCAAACCTCGATGCGAAGATCACCCGGAGGAATGACGAGATCGATCTCCTCGGCCTCGGGCAATACGGCGACGGTCGCGACCGACGTATGAATGCGGCCCTGCGCTTCCGTCGCCGGCACTCGCTGGACGCGATGCGGGCCGCTCTCGTAGCGCATCTTGCGGAAGACGTGGTCGCCGCTGAGGCGGAAAATGATTTCCTTGAATCCGCCGAGGTCCGCGGAGCTGCTTTCGAGGGTTTCCACTTTCAGGCCGCTGGTCTCGGCGAAACGGCAATACATGCGGAAAAGATCGGCGGCGAAAAGCGCGGCCTCGGTGCCGCCGGTGCCGGCGCGGATTTCCACGATCGCGTCCTTGTCCTCGTCGGGCTCGGGGGGGAGAAGGGCGATCTGGAGTTCGCGTTCGAGTTTGGGGATGAGCTTTTGCAGCGCGGGAATTTCCGCCTGCGCGAGCTCGGCCATTTCGGCATCGCTGCCGGCGGCCATTTCCTCGTTCTCCGCGAGCTCGCGACGGGTTTTCTCGAAAGCATTCCAGCGATCGATCAGGGCGCGGAGCTGCGAGTGCTCGCGCAAAACTTCCTGCGCCCGTTTCGGGTCGGAGAAAAGCTCGGACGAGCCGACAGCTTCCTCCAGTTCGGAAAAGCGTTCCTGTTTGCGGGCGACGAGGTTGGAGAAATCCATAAATGCAGAAACGGTGACCCGGCTTGCGCGCGGAGTCACCGTTTCGAGTGCGGGGGAGAAATCTAAGCGGACTTTTTGGCGGCGCGGGTTGCCTTGACGCTGCCGTAACGGCGCGCGAATTTCTCGACGCGGCCGGCGGTATCGACGAACTTCTGCTCGCCGGTGAAGAACGGATGGCAGGCGGCGCAGATGCCGATTTTGAGATTGTCACGCGTGGAGCGGGTGCGATACGTGGCGCCGCATGCGCAGACGATCACCGTCTCGGTGTAGGTAGGATGGATGTCAGCTCTCATGGTCAAAAGTGGAACCGCCAACAATGCCTCAGCCGGCGATGAACGCAAGTTGAAAAACGGAATTTTGGAGCGATGGGCCGCCGTGGTCGCGCGGAAGGGGGAGGAAAAGGCGGTGCTGATGCCGCGGGGGGAAATTGCACGGACATTTTCCGACATCGAAGCCGAGGCCGGGGAGATTGCGGCGCGGCTGGTGAATTTACTACCGGGTGAGGTGGTCAGCTTGCAGGCTCCAAACGTGCCTCAGTGGCCGGCGATGTTGCTCGGAGTCTGGAAAGCCGGCGGTTGCGCCTTATTGCTGGACCACACCCTGGGCCGGGAGAGCCGGGATGAGGCGGAGCGCTCTTGCGGTGCGGTTCGGCGGCTCGAAGTCGTCGAAGGAACGATGAGCGAGGTTCATCTCGGCCATTCGACGAAGAATTTTGGAGGCGCGGCGCCGGACGTGATCAAGCTGACTTCCGGAACTTCGGGCGCGGCCCGGGCGATTCTTTTTACGGCGGCGCAGCTCGAGGCTGATTGCGACAACGTCTGCGAGGCGATGGACTTGCATGAGGACGACGTGAACTATGGCGTGGTCGCCTTTTCGCATTCCTATGGTTTTAGCAATCTGATCACGCCGTTGGTGTGCCGCGGGATTCCACTAGTGGCGGCGCGGGATGCGTTGCCCCGGGCGGTGATGGCCGGAGTCGTCGCCTCGAAGGCGGCGGTGCTGCCGGCGGTGCCGGCAGTGTTTCAGGCGCTGAGCGGGGTGGATGGCGGTGATATGCCGACATTGCGGCTATGTGTCTCAGCGGGCGCGCCGCTGCGCGTGGAGACGGCCCGTGCTTTTCGAGAGCGTTTTGGATTGAAGGTGCATGCGTTTTACGGCGCTTCGGAATGCGGAGGGATCGCCTACGATGCGAGCGAAGACGAAATTTCGGCGCCTGGGTTCGTGGGAAACCCGCTGCCGCGGGTGGAGATCGAGGCCGCGGAGGGAAGACAGATTTCGGTGCGCAGTGCCGCCGTGGGCCTGGGATACTTCCCGAGCGATACAGGGGAGTTGGGGACTGGCAGGTTCCAGCCGTCGGATTTGCTCGAAAAGGGCGCGGATGGCTGGCACATCGTGGGCCGGAGCTCGGAAGTGATTAATATCGGGGGTAAGAAAACCAGTCCGCAGGAAATCGAGAAGGTGCTGCTCTCGCACCCTGCGGTGCGGGAGGCGGCGGTCTTCGGAATTGGAAGCGACGCACGCACGGAATCCGTCTGCGCGTGCGTGGTGATCGACGGCGATGCGGACGTCACGGCCTTGCGAGTCTATTGCGCGGAAAGATTGGCGCCCTGGCAAGTGCCGCGCTCGATTTTCCGGCTCGAGGCGATCCCGGTGAATGCTCGCGGCAAGGTCAGTCGCGTGGAACTGGCGACGCGATTTGTGCGGAATGAATTTTGACTACCGCAGATTGACGGCTTGATAGGCGTTTAATGTGCGGCGTGCCATTCCCGGTATGCGGAGGGGGAGATTTCCGAGGGCTTGATTTCGCTGCGCCCTCCCCAGAAGACATTCGTATAGCCGACCGGAATGCCGATCGACTCGAGGTGGCGATCGATGGCGGACTTATGCTCGAGGAGACGGTCTTTATCCGTGCCATGCGCGACGGCCATGATGTTCACATGGTTGAATTCCGGGCCGCCTTCGCGCCAGTAACAATGCGTGAGCACTTCGTGCCGGCCGATTTCCGCCCCGGCTTCGATCTCGCGGCCGGAGGGCACGGCCCAATGGAAAAGTCCGTTGAATCGCGTGACGCGCACTCCGCCCTGCGACGGTTTGACATGCTCCAGAAATGTGGAGAAGCGGCCGATGACCTTGCGCGCGTTGAGCGACTCGGCGATCTCGAAAAAGCGATCCAGCGTCACGCCGGCGGCTTCAGCGCGGGCGTTCCAGACGGGTTCTCGAATTTCTTCGAGCGTAAACTCGCGTTTGAGCTCGAGCAGCACGTCCCATTCCTCGCTGGTGAGGGAGACAGTCGCGACTTTTAACATTTGCGCGGGCGCGTCCGATTTGTCGCCGGGCGCGATCGTCTTGCGCCGCACGTGGCCGACGCCGAGCGCGAAAATTCCCCTGGCCGGCATCAAGCGGTAGCTCTCCGCGCCGGTGAGCCGCAGCAGGGCGTCGCAATGCCCGCTCAACGATTCGCCGGAGGGGACCTTCACGGTCGTCCACAATTTATAAGCGGCGCCGGAGATTTTCGCGTCGGTCGAGCGGAGGACGACGTGACCGGAAAACGGATCCTCGCGAAACATGAAATCGAAGGCGTCGTCGAGTTTTCCGGCGGGCGCTTTCCAGGCGACGAGAGCGCCCTCGGCGAGATTCGTGGCGACCAAGGTCTGGCGCACGCGACGGATCGTCCCCGCGGCCAGCATGGCGCGGATGCGTTCCAAGACCACGGGCAGCTCCACGCCGGAGAGCCGGGAAATTTCCGCGAAGGGCTCCTGGACGAAGCCGCGGATTTTGTCTTCGGAGACGGCGAGAATGCGGGTGTTGATGGGGTCGGTGTGCTCGATGGGCGTCATGAAACGAATTTCCACCCTGCTAGCATCCGACTGCGCATGCAAGCCGGGGGTTATCGCGGCCGCTTCGATGCGCGGCTGCGGCAGGCGCCAGTTCGCAAGCGGGGACGATTCAACTCTCGAGCCGTTCCAGCGCATACCGGTGGATGGCGTAGTCGAGCTGGTTGCGATCGAGGAAGGCGGCGCGACGTTCCTTGCTGACTTCGTATTCGGGGCGCGGGGTGATGTTGATATGAGGCGCTTCGATACTGGGCCGGCCGATCTTCTCCGCCAGCACGTCCAGCGATCGCTGCATTTGCTCGGTGACGCCCACGAAGAAAAAGCGATCGAGGTATTCGCGCCATTTCGCGCGGTCGGCCCCCAGCAGGAAGCGGGCGATCTTATTGTCTCGCGCGTCGAGCCAGTCCTCGAGCGTGCCTAGAGGTTCCACGCCCTTGCGCTTCCGGTGGTAGTAGGCGGAAATCGCATGCTCGAGCGGGTCGCGCACGACGGTGAGGAGGCGGCTGCGGCTGGCATCGATGAAGTCGCCATAGCGCTCCAGCGGGCGGATGCCGTTGCGCACGAGATGACCGTGCACCAGCGTCTCCTGCGTGAGCGCGGCGAGGTCGAGCCGCTGGCGTGCAAACTCCGCGACGCGCTCATCGCTCGGATAGTGAAAATTGCCCGGCGAATCGTGCAGGTTGGCGAACCAATGCGTGGTCAGCGCGCGAATGAGGGAGCGTCCGCCGCATTTTGGGACGTGCTGGTAAAGGTAGATGGTGGGTTTCATTTCAGGATTCCGGAATAGAGCTGAAGCCGGGGAATGGAAAGCCACTCGCTATCCGACTCTCCCGAGGCGAAGACCGGGATCTTTTCCGCGAGATAGTCGGAGGTCGTTCCCGGTCGATAGAGATACCGCCCGCGTTCTTCCATGATGCGCGAGTGCCACTCCTCCGCATGGTCAAGGGCGAGCCGCACCGACGCGACGATTTGATCGATGGAAGTGGCCCGGTAGCCGAGCGGGTCGTCCGCGGCGCTGGGCGCGGGAATCCCGTCCTCGAAGAAGACGGACGGCCTGCCGGTGGCCATGGAGAAGGTGACTGCCGCGGAGGACCGATCGGTGATGGCTGCGGCGGCTTCGCGCAAATACTCGAGGCCGCTGAGCGTTCGGTCATGGATGAAGAGGGGATCATGGCGAAATGCTTTCAGCAGGTTCGCAAAATCCGGCTCGTTCGACTTCGGGTAGGGCCGGAAGACGACATTGTGCGTCGGGAAATTCTTCAAGAGCGCCTGCAGGATCGCGATGCCATGGGAGCGAACGCGCGAGTGCGGCACCGTCGTGACGGTGGGGCAGAAAACGAGATTGCGGCGCGGCGCATCCTTCGGAATGGCCTCGGCGAGATATTCGATCTTCGGATAGCCGGCCGGCACGATGTCGAAATGGTCGCGTCGCGACGGCTCGATCGCGGGCAATGGTCCGTCGATGCCCGCCGCATAGTTTTCGATCGTCCAGGCGCGGGAACTTTGCCGGATCGGAATGGCCAGATAGTCCGTTGTTCTGGCGAGATGCGAATGTTTTCGAACCCGGGCGGCGTAGTTGATGCTCAGCTTTCCGTCTGGCAGCGAGTGGATGACCCGCACCGTGCGGCTGCCGCGGGGAGCCGCGCCGAGGACTTCGCTCGAGAAGAAGACATCAACGCCTTCCACATTCGGAATGTCATGAACGCCAAGCGTGCCGATCACGAGGCCGTCGACGTCCAGATAGCCCTCCAGGTCGCGCGATTGGAGATTTTTCTCGGTGTTGACTTCGGGTGTGAGCAGGAGAAAGCTCGCATGGCCCGCACGCGCGATCGCGCGCGCCAACGGCAGATAGGTGGCGACGCGCGTCTGGCTGTTGGCGTAGCACGCCGCGGTGAGCGGCCGGCCGGATGCGGCGATGCGCCGACCCAGTGACACGGAATCGAAAGCGGGGAGATCCTGTGTCACGGCTTCACGGCGGTCACGCGGATCACGATCGGATTGTCGTCGCCGAACACGGCGACATCCGCGGACTCGCCGGAATCGGCGACAAGGAACCCGGCGGACTCCAGCCGCCCGTGCAAATCCTCCCGCACGACGAAGCGGCGGTAGTGGCCGTGAATGCGCTCGGTGGGACTCAACACCTCGCCCTTGCGCGCCAGCGGGTCGTTGATCGATCGGCATTCGATGTAGAAGCTCCCGCCCGGCTGCAGGAGCCGATGGGCGGCGGCGATCGTCGCAAGCTCCTCGGGCGCCGTCATGGCATGGAGCGAGAAACGGCTATAAACCGCGTCGAATCTCCCGTCGCGATCGGCCGGCAAGTCCTGAAGCGCGCATTCGAGAAACTCCACGCCATCGTGGCTCTGGCGGCATTTCTCGATCGCGGCGCTCGAGGGATCAATCGCGAGAACAGCGTGTCCGAGCGAGGCGAAATACCGGGCATCCCGGCCGTTGCCGCAGCCGACTTCGACCAGTTTCGATTTCTCGGGAAGCTGGCTGGCGACGAGACGGGCGTAGCCGGAGGGCGTCTCGACGAGGGAGGCGTGCGCGTAATATCGTTCCCAATGCCGAGTGCGGCCCTTGTCCGACGAAAGCGAGCTGTCCCGGCGGGTGGTTTCGTCGAAAGCGGCGAGGATTTTTTTCGCGGCGATGGCCGGAGTCGTCGCGCCGGAATTCGTGATCACGAGGTCCGCCAATCGCGGCACGTCGTAGAGATCGGCGAGGTTTCCGAGCGTCGCGTAGATGCGTTTGGTCGCCGCATCCCGCGCGCGGAGTTCGCCTTCCGGAACTTCGAGATAAACCTGGAAGGCGTGGTCGATGTTTTCCTTCACCCATCGGTCGATTTCTTCATACATCGCCACCGCGGCGAGCACGACGGTGACTCCCTGCGTTACCAGCGTGTTGCACAACCGGAAATAGGCGTAGGCGAGCGCCACGCGATCCACGCGCTCGTAGCCCCAGCGCCCCTGTCCATCGGGATTCGCGAAAAGGCCCCGCAGATCGTCGCCATCCAGCAGCACGGCGTTTTCGCCCCGCTCCACAAGCGCCGCGCGGACTTTTCGGGCTACGGTGGTTTTTCCGGCACCGGAATAGCCGGTTATCCAGATAAGTGTGGCGGCGGGTGAGGGATGGTGGCTGGCAATTTCGTTCAAATGGATGGTGTCCTCGAGCTTCATATACGACTTATATAGTCGTTATAAATGTTTCAAATTGTGAATGTGGCGAGAAAATAATTCACCGATATGAAATAAAAATACAGATGTGTTATTGCCGATTCAGCGAAAATCCAACCCCCATCGCATAAAGCCTAAGACATATACGATCGATTTAATGGATTTTATGTTTGCAAAATTCAAGACAGGATTCGCGGGATTTTTTGTCGAATCGTGCGGGACGACATGCAGCTAGTCCGGGCGCGCGGGGCTCGCTCTTCCCGGGCGAGAGGCTGAGAACGGCCGCCGATTTGATCTGCTTGCCACTCTTCTTGATGATGGCATAGTAGCCCCGCCGGACGGGTTTCGATAAAGACACGCTCCGACCTTTCAACTGGAAAGGGCAGTTAGCTCAGCGGTAGAGCGGCACGTTTACACCGTCTAATCGTCAATTTCTCTCAATTACGCTCAAATAGCGTCAATTGCTCTCAAGCCGATAAACACAGGCTCGGCGGTCGATGACCGTTCATCTCACGTTCTCTCAAATACACCCATTTTGACCCTGTCGGGTTACAAAAAAGGTTACAAATGCTGATCGCTCTTGACGACACCACAAGGGAGGGCGATAAGCGAACGTCCGCTGCGCAAACAGCGGATCGGCAATTCTCAACCCCGGCTATCAACCGGACGCCGCCAACAAGAAAACGAGAGACAAAGCCTCAGTCGGATACCGTGGACGGGTGATGCCGTTGCGGGAAAGGTTTGCGCCTTCCGGCTGAGGCTTTTTTGTTATTATGAGAAATACAAAACCGGCTGCACGCGCAGCCAAGTCAGTGAAGCCAGCCAGTGGCGACACAATCACCCTCTGGCCTGAATTCAAAAACCGGGCTGCCGAATTCGGCATGGTCCCCAAGGAGCTCGCCATCAACCTCAGCCGGATCGGAGGGCAGAAATGAACACCATGAAGACACACCGCGCCGCGGCAGGTCGCCGTGGCCTCGCATTGACAAAACCTCGGACCATTCCAGGAATTACAGACGAAACCATCGTCTACAACACTGGCACCAAAAACCGCGATGAATATCACAAGTCTGGCGTTGCGGAATTATTCCCGACGCCCACGAAGGAAGAGTTGATTGCCCACCTGAACGACACTATCGAGGCTAACATGGATGGAGTTTGGCAGGCGGGATGGGATATCCACTGCGCTGTCCACCTAATCAAGATGCTAGAAGGAGGTGTCCAATGAGCGCGGCCACAGAAACCAAGCTGTCCCTCAATAAATACAAACAGGCCAGCCGCGATGAGCTGGAGTTCGTCTTGGAAAAGTTTGCCCGCATCGAGCAAGCCGCCGACCTCCAGGCCGGTTCAATGGTGCAAGGCCTTCTCTCAGTTATTGAAGATGCTGACGCGGACGAAGTCATTGACCACATCGAAGACGGCTACGAGCTGAAAGACGTTCCGCCCGATTGGAAAGAGCGCGTAAAAGCCGTCGTCGAAGACTGACACCAACCACTCAGAAAGCCCCGCCATGCGCCAGAAACGGCCGTGGCGGGGCTTTTCTATGCCTGCTAGGCGGACTTTTTGGGAAGGCGTTTGTCGAGGATGTCGTAGATATCGCCGAAACTTTTCTCGCCGCCTCCGCCGCCTCCGGGCTTAGCGGTATCCGACTTGGGTTTGGTTCCGTCTCCCATAATATCCTTTATCGTCGGCCCGATGAAATTCTTTTCTCCCGGCTTTGGAACACTTCCGTCCGGATTGAGCATGGACGTGGGAAATGCGCTGTCAGCCAAGTCTTGAGCCGTGAGTGAATTCTGCGGGCTTGATTTCGCGGGAATGCCTTTCCCTCCGATCATCCGGCCCTGGCGATATGCTTCGTGTTTGGCGTCTAAGCTGGCGCGATTTTCAAAATAACGTTTCAGCCACGGGTTTTTGACCGTGCCGTCCGGATTGTAATTCGCCGGATCGGAATTGAACTGGTCGAGATTCTTCGCCGAGGGGAGCGTTCCGAGCGGATATTGTTTTGGCTCCGGGGGCGGAGGCTCGCCGCCCGCCGCCTCGTTGGATAAAATCGATTTCTTGAGGCCGGTAATTTCGGCGTCCAATTTCGCAAGTTGGATATCGATCTCGGACTTTTCCAGCGCGCTCTCTTTTCCCGTATATTTCTTGAGCAGGTCGCCTCGCTCTTTAATGAGGGACTGCAATTTTCCCTCATCGTCCATCGCATTAAGTGCGGCATCATGGCGGATTTTGGCTGTTTCCGCTTCGTTCTTGGAAGTCTGTTCCGCGGCGGCGGCTTCGTCTTTTTGATGCTCTGCATTCAGGGCGTGAATTCTGGCCAGCCGATCCGCTGTCGCCACGGCCATGGCCCGCGCATTCTTGTCGTGTCTGGCCGATTCAGCGGCTGCGGCTTCTCGATCTTTAATCTTTTGCGCATAATCGATCGCATCGCCTGCCGAGTGTCCGCTCTGCGCATCCATGCGCTGCCTATCGGTAAGCTGAGCGGGTCCGCCGACAAGGCCGGTCACCACGCTTCCAAGGCCAAGGGATGCGCTATTGATCAGCATCCTGGTAAGAGTTGGATTCGATCGTATTTCATTTGCGACGGCCCGCAGCGCCGGAACAAGCGAGGAAAGCATTTTCCCGCCCAAGGCCTCGGCATTCGCGGCGACCGCGGTTAGGCCATCGCCAAGATCATCGAGGTTCTTAATCTCTTCCGCCGTAAGAGTGACAAGCGAGCTGACGCCCTCATGGATCGTCTCGAAGGTCGGGATCAAATCCTTGCCCGCCCTTCCGAACAATGCCGTGGCGACCGCAGATTTCTGCATCGGGTCTTTGATCGAGGCCACGGAATTTGCGACGGCGGCGAATACCGCGTCCGGGGACATTTTTTTCAGGTCGTCGATGGACATCCCCAGGTCCTTTAGGACTTGAATGGATTGATCCGCCTCATCTCCAAAGGTAATCGCCTTGGAAAGCTTGGCTGACGCAGTAGTGAGAGACTCCATGCTCGCTCCGCTCTGGTCTGCGGCAAGGATGAACTGCTGAAGCGTTTCGGCGGAAAAACCGCTTTTATCAATGGAATCCTGGACGCGGCCGAATTTATCGAGGATCGCATTTACCGAAGAAACTACCGCCCCGACACTGACATATGCCGATGCGAGCCCTAGCACCTGCTTTCCGAGTCCAGCCATAACGCTCTTTTGTCGCTCCGCCTCCTTTCCTACACTGGTGATCTCGGCCTTCACCTGCCCGACCGTGGCCTTCAGATTCGAGGTGTTTCCCGTGAATCTGACTTTGATTTCGTCACTCATGGTTTTTTGAATCTGCGAATGATTGCTCGCACGATGGCGAAGGGTGTGGCGACCGCCACGGTGATCCAGAGCGTCACGCGGCTTTTCAGAATTGGAATGAGAAGCGGGGCGACGAAAGCAATGGCCTTCCCGATTCGATATTCCGCACGCTGGCGGCGGCGGATTTTTTCACGGGGCGAGAGTTCCCGTTTCCACGTTTGCGAGGCGTGGCGACATGGCGTGAATGTGATGGCTGTCATTCGTTCATCCACCACGCCCGACAGGTTTTCGGGTCGCGAAGGCGTGATTGGTTTTCGGGCTTGGTGACGGCTTCTTCTCCCAGGATTTTCCCGGCGCGTTCGGCGCGCTCGATCTCGACGGGACTGACCTCGGGGATGTGGCGTTCTTGACGGCTCACGATTGAAAGGGAATGCGCTCAGCGGAAAATATGGAAACCGCCGCCGAGCGCATCAATGAGCGCAGGCTCCACGCGCACCCGCGCGCTTCGCACTGCGTTACCTACCGAAATCATACTCCGTGGAAGTCTTCGCGCTTCACCTTGCGTTTCGCGTAAAATTCCCATACTTGGCGCACGGTCAGCGTATCGGGCTTGACTTCCAGCGCACGGGCGGCTGTCTCGCGTGCCTGGTTGAAGTCGGAAGACATCACGACAATCGGCAGCGCAAGGAGCGGCTCATCATCGGAGACCGGCTCCGCAGTCGGATGCTGGAAGTTTGCGGTTCGGTGGACATGGTTCGCGTAAGCGAACAATCCAATCTCTACGACTGAGCCGCGACCAAGGCGTGTGTTCATGTGATCGTCGGCGAGAAGCCGCACGCGAGCGCTTCCCCAGTCTTCGGACTGCTGCGTCACGTTGCCGGCCTTGTCGAATGACTCGCGGCGCATATCGATGACATTCGGAACCGCCTTCCAATGGGTGGCCGTCCGGCGTGTGGGGTCCGGAGACCATTTATGACCGTCGGGAAACCATCCGTTTTCCACGCGCTTGCGGTCGTAATGGCAGCCTAGCTTGGCTTTTTCCGCCCTCTCGGCGGCGTCAGCATCGACTACGATGCGGCGGACTTTTGCCAGTGCGCTTGAATTCGCGCCGAGCGGCTTCCAGTCGCGCCATGCGGGTTTCGTTTCGGTGATATGGAGTTCGTTGGACATATTGTTTTAGTGGTGTTTTTCGTGTGGTTGTCTGGACAAAATTTCGTCTATGGCTCGCCCGTTGATCTTCGGGAAAGCCGCGCCGCCTTCGAACTGGCGATTCCAGTGTTCACGCCAGCGGGCAGTTTCCTTGTCCTCCTCTGCGGCAAGGTGCACCTTGCCGATTGGTGCAACGATGACGGTTGTTCGCATGACTATTGCTTGCCGGAGTCCGTGCTGATCGCGAACGCCTCCGAGCGTTCCGCCTGAACGTCGAGATACATTGACAGCGAAAACTCGGTGATGTCCTCGGACTTCCGGGAAAAGACATCAATGAGCACGTCGATTTCGGATTTCCATTGCGGCACCCGGAGGTGCTGAAACGCGCCTAGGACAACGCGGTCGTCGCCTTCGAGGAGTGCAGTTTCGCGCACGGCGCCGATTTTTTCCGCGACATCGTAGAGGGTAGAAACGCCCGCCACGCCGATGCTCTGGCCGGCTGGTAAAAGGCGACTTCCTTCGGCGCGGCCTCGGGCTCTGTCCATCCAAGCACCGCGTCCATGTCCTCGGGCTCGACTGCGGGCGATCGTGCCTCGTCGTGGTATGACTCCCGGCGCGTCATGGCTCCGCCCTCCTGCCTGCCCGAACTATGTCTGAAAGCTGAGTGATCGGCTGAGGATGTTTTTTGGCGAATTGGATGTAGTTCAGGGCTGTTTGCCGGGAAAAAGGAAATGCCAAATCATTTTGGCATTTGGCTCCGCGCCCATCTTCAAACAACCCCCCCATTCCCCATGCGACACGACCTTCCGCTCGTTTCCATCAATGGTGAAAGTCGCTGTTTTCAGCGATTCGAGATAGATGCCGACCTCGCGACGATAATTCGCGGCGGCGAGCAATGACGATCCGATTGCGGCGCCAGCCGCTGCGAACCCCTCATGCGCGGCAATGAGCTTGGCAACGGTGTCGTCATGGGCCCGCACCTCGGCCGACGTCATGGTGCGGTCGGCGGGGATCATGCTGCCCTCCTCATACCTTCACGATCCGCGTAAACTCACGCAGCCTCCGGATGAGCGGATCGCCCTTGTCGGAGCCAAGAGCCTGACGCAGCCCCGCAGGGTCGATGTTCGATGTCCATAGAATCGGCCGCTTCCATTCGGTGCGGTCGTTGATGAGCCCGAACAACTCCGACGCAACGCGCTCCGTGAATCGCTCCTTGGCCACGTCATCGAGCAGGATGAGCTTGGCCGTCTTTAGGTCCTGTAGCTCCTGGATGGCATTGCCGCGCGTCTGAGCGTCGTCGCTGAACTTCTCAAGGCAGAGCTGCCCGAAGCGGGTCGCGTTCATCGGCTTCACGCGCAGGCCGTCGAAGTGGTAGCGGCGGAGAATGAGATATGCGGCCCGTGTTTTGCATTTGCCGGTAAGCCCCACGAATCCAAGGCCCGTGCCGTCGGTGCTCATCCATCCGTCGGCCAGGGGGCGAAGTTCGGCAGGCAGGCGGTCGGGATCGGTGTCGTGGAAAATCGTGGGGCAGATGCGATTCCATACGCCAAAACGACGGTCTATCTCCTGCTGTTGCTCGGCCTTCTCCGTCGCCATGTGGCGCGCGGTGACGCATCCAGGGCATTCGGCCGGAGTGAAAACTTCGTGCCCGAAAAGAATCTTCGGCTCATAGCTGAACGATTCCAGGCATTCGGGACAGGTGGTCGTCTTCATCGCCTACCACTCCTCCCTTGGTTGAGCGGGGATGGCTGCTGGCGCCGACGCGCCGGCCTTGTCCTCAAAAATGCCCTGCCAGTTTCTGGTGATCGAATTATCGATGGCGGCCAACGCTCGGGGCTCTCCGAGCGCTGCGAGCTTCCGGAGCTGCTTCTCGCCGGCCGACTTTCCGAGCGACTTCTTTTTCTCGCGGAGGTGCTGGCACCACTCCCGCCATGCGATGCCGAACTCGGCGGAGGGAAATGGCAATTCCAACGTTGTCGCGTCAAATCCCGGAGCGCGTTTGCCGCGCGTATTGGGATTACCTTCATGGATTACCTTAAGTGGATTACCTTCGTCACCCGTCTGGCGGGTGGGGTGTTCACCCGTCCCGCGGGTGCGGTCTGGGGATGCCGCGGGTTCACCCGTCTCGTGGGTGAACCCGTCTGGCGGGTTCGGTGGCAAGCGGTATATGGTCGTCCTGCCGGGGCGGTGTTCGCGGATCAACCAGCCGGATTTCGCGAGCGAGACAAGCCGATCCGCGACGGTCTTTTTGTCCATGTTGCACGCCGAGGCCATCGACTTGATCGCGGCGTAAGCAAGCCCGTTTTCCGAACGCCGCGCGACGTGTGCAAGCACGCGGAATGACTCCGCATCCAGTCCAGCGTCATCGAGATCGCTGTGGACGAAGAGCCAATTCATAGCCTTCCTTTCCGCATGGCATCAGCCTTGGCACGAAGACGTCGGACTTCGAAGTCGCTGGCGCCGTTTGCGATCCAATGACGGAGCGCGAGAAAGATTGCACGCTTGACGTTATGCGTAAATCGCATAACCTCTGATCTGTCTTCGTTACGAGGGCGGCTTTCTTTCGACGGGGAGCCGCCCCTTTTTTCGGGTGAATCCATCGAATCAGATTTCCTTAAGGAAGCGATCGAGCTCCGAAATGGGAATGACGACGTGCCGGAATGCCGGATGTCTTTTGAGTTTACCGCGCTCGATGAGACGGCGAACGGTGATGGTGCTGAGTCCTCCGAGATAGGTTGCCGACTCTCGGATTTTGAGAGCCGCAGGCTTTATCTCGGGCTTATCGACGTGTGATTGAGCGTTCATGACGCTCTCTCAACTAATCTGAAATCAACAAACCTGAGGGAAATCAGGACATCTATTTTTTCCCTGACGATTTTGGAAATCGAATGCCCATTTCTTGGGAGGCCTTTTTGAACGCTTCCTCGGTGACGCCGTCTTGGCTCTTCTCGAAATACTTTTTATAGAATTCAGTGAATTTCGCGGCATCCTGCCGCAATGTCATTCCGGCCGCTGTCATGGCGAAATATATGCCGAGGATATTCCACCGAAGCTGATGAGCTTTCGTGTGGGGCGGTTTCAATGGGTCAAGCAGGCTAAACTTTTTTTCTCCGATGACCGCTGTCTTTCGTTGAGTGGGAATGGATTTCGCGGCCAATTCCAATGCCGCTACCGCCACGCGCTCCAAATAACTAGGTAACTTTTTCACCGTGCATCCTGCCAGAGCCGCGCGATCCAAAGTGGCGATAAACGGCTTTGGAATCTCAAACGAAAATTCTACGGCTCTCCCGTTGTTTTTCGTGAGGATCACAGGAGGCACACTCACCACGTATCCCGTAAATGCGCCGGATGGACTCACGTTAATTGGTATGGAAATGAGGAAATGACGATCCTTCCCGTTTTTAAGCGGCTGTATCAGAATTCCGGCTTTCATTGCGACTGACCTTTCGTCGTGGTGGCACTTGTTTCGTCGGCCATCAGCAGTGCCATCCGATCTGAGTGCGCCGGCCTGACGTGGCTGTAGGTATCCAGGATGAGCTTTCCTCCGTCGCTGTGGCCTTGCCATCCCGCAATTACCTTTACGTCCACGCCGCGCTCGATGGCGGCCGTAATGAACATGCGACGGAACGCTCGGGCGGAATATGCCGGTAGGTTCAGGCGAACGCACGCGGAGGCGAGGGCCTTCTTGGCGTCTCCGATCGAAAATACCTTCATTTCGGGGCGAGGGGGCTTGCCGCCATTTTTCTTCACTGCCGCGGCCCATCTTCGCTCAAGCAGCGGGCGAAGCTGCGGATAGATCGGAACCTCGAACCCCCTCCGCGTTTTGTGGCGGAAGGTCGTGAACTGGCTGCGCTGAAAATCAACCCGGCTCCAGTCGAGAGACGACGCCTCCGCCTGGCCCATGCCGGCGAGCCCGAGGAACTCCACGAAATCCGCGCTCTCCTCCGCGGTGTCGGAAAATGGCTGCGTGCGGATACTTTTCACGATTGCCCTAAAATCGGCGGGCGAGGGGGCAAGCCGAATAGGCGTCTCCCGTTTTCGCGGCTTCAATTTCTTCGGATCGAACGGCAGCTTGAAAATAACGCCGTCCTCCACGGCCAGCTCGAACATGCCAAGCAGAACTTCCCGCGCCAGGTTGTAGCCTGCAGCGTTCTTGTAGCGCGAAAGAAGGGTTTGCACTTCGCTCGATTTGATCGAAGCAACACGACGGCCCGATCCGCCTTCCGGCCATTCCTTCCGGATGAGATTGAGGACGGTTGCCCGATTCTTGATCGTGCCGGGTGAAAGGTGCTGGATCGTTTTCTCGTAACGGTCCGCGAGCTTTTCCAACGTGAGCTTGCGAGAACCAAGATCCAAGGTCTCAGCATCGGTGCGAAAGACACGGAGCTTGCGGCGCGCCTCGGGAAGATTGTCCGTTTCAAGGCTCCGTTTGATCTGCTTGCCACTCTTCTTGATGATGGCATAGTAGCTCCCGCTGGACGGGTTTCGATAAAGACACTCTCCGACTTTCTCAAATGGAATTGCTTTGCTCATGTAACCTCTCAGGTGCTCACGTTGTCCGACGTGCTCCGAACATACGGGTTACAAAAGCGGGTTACAATTCAAATTTTAAAGCCTCGATAAATAGTCGTAAGTCGTTGGAATACAGTATAAAGGGCAGTTAGCTCAGCGGTAGAGCGGCACGTTTACACCGTGTTGGTCGGGGGTTCGATCCCCTCACTGCCCACCATTTCCGCGACCTTCCGGCCGGAAGAACACTTCCAAATTGGTCGAGAAATTGGGAAGCTAGGCCTGCGCCGCAATCCAGGCGAGTGCCTCATCGCGGGAGCGGATTGTTCCTTCGAGCTGGAGCGTCTGCACGGCGTCGAGCGTTTCCTTGAACCGTGGCCCCGGTTTCCACCCCAGCGCGATGAGGTCGCGCCCCGTGACGAGTGGCGGCGGAATGAGCGGCTCGCTTGCGAATTCCTCCCGCTTCGCGCGCAGGAAGTCGTAGTTATCCAGCATTCCGTGGCTCGATCCGCAATCGACGCGGTGCAGCTCGAGTTCGTCATCCATGGTCTCGCGCGCGAGGAAGCGCTTGAGCTTCGCGATCCGCATGTGCCGCACGTCTTTGAACGCCATGTGATTTCTGACCAACGTGTCCGTGGCGGCGATGTCGGCATTCGAGAAACGCAAACGGGTCATGATTTCCCGGGCAAGATCCGCGCTCACATATTCGTGCCCGTTGAAACGGATGCGCCCGGTTTCATCGCGCAGAAAAGTGGGCGGCTTGCCGATGTCGTGAAACAAAAC
>JAATET010000002.1 GCA_015655545.1 Chthoniobacterales bacterium
AGTCTGCTCGGGCGAGATCATCCAGACGCAGCGCCGCTTCGACTTGAACTTCACGATCGCCGACTACTACAAGGTCATCGAAATGAAAACCGCGGCGCTTTTCGCGGCGGCTTGCGAGCTCGGTGCGTTTATCAGCGAGGCGAGCCCGGAGATCATCGGGACATTGAAAGTTTTTGGCTCGAAGCTCGGCACGGCCTATCAGATTTACGACGACATCCTCGACATCGCAGGGGACGAAGCGACCGTCGGCAAGACGCTGGGCACCGACCTGGAAAAAGGGAAATTCACCCTGCCCGTTCTCCTGCTCCTGCAGTCGAGCGACGACGAGAGTCGCAATCGCGTGCGCGAATTGATCCTGCACGAAAATCACTCCGGTCACGACGAGCTCGCCGTGCTGCTCCGTAAAAGTGGCGCCATGAATTCCGCCGTCGAGACCGCGCGCCGGACAGTCGCGGAGGCGCGCGCGGCGCTCGGGCCCGTGCCGGCGAACAAATACCTCCACGGGCTGCTCGCGGTCACCAGCCACCTCGAGGGGCTGCTCGCGCAGTTAAAATAGCGAATAGGCGGCGTCTCTCGGCCGGCGCTTCGCGCCCGTGCGAGGCTGGGGGATGAAATGGCGGATCGCCGTGAGGTTGTGCCTGTTCGGCACGGCACGAGGAAACACCTGGCTTTACCAGCTGCGGAATCCGAATCACTCCGTCATCGGGCGGTCGAATGGCGAATCTGTTCGCCGATTTCGGCGGTCCGTGCCCGGCGGATTTCCTTGATGGTCTTTAGCCGGCGTAGGCCGATACTCGGCATCATGCTCCGTTTCTCCCCGGTCGTCGTCTCGCTCCTGGTCGGCTTCGTCTGTTCCTTCGATACCCGCGCTGGCGCCGCGGATTGGGAAGCTTCATTCAAAACTCCTCCGCCGGAGACGAAGCCGTGGGTTTATTGGTATTGGGCGAGCGATAACATTTCGAAGGAAGGCATCACGCATGACCTGGAGGCGATGGCCCGCGCTGGCATCGCCGAGGCGCTCATTGGCAATGTCGACGTGAACCGCAAAAACCGCGGCAAGGTCAAGGCGCTCACACCGGAATGGTGGTCGATGGTCGTGCATGCGATGAAGGAAGGTGCGCGTGTGGGCGTGCGCGTGGGGTTTTTCAATTCGCCGGGCTGGAGTCAATCCGGCGGGCCGTGGATCAAGCCCGAGCATGCGATGCGCTATCTGACCGCGTCCGAAACGCGAGTGAAGGGGCCGGTGCAGTTTACGGGCACGCTGCCGGCGCCGGCGGCGAACTTCCAGCAGGTGGCGGTGCTGGCTTATCCCGCTCCGACGGGCGATACCGATGCGATCACGAAATATTCCCCAAAGATCGGGAGCAACGCGGGCGGCGCAGCCAAAGCTTTCGATGGCGACATGAAGACCGAGTTCATGGCGCCGAAAGGGGGGGATAATTCCTTCCAGATCGACTTGGAAGTTTTCAAACCATTTACCGCGCGCAGTCTCATCCTTTATCCGGCGGCACATCTTTTCAAGGCCACGTGCGAGCTGCAGGTGCAGGAAGCAAACGGCGGCTTCCGCTCGATCAAGAAGTTCGAAGTGGATCGCCACAATCCCCAGCCCGATCTCGGGCCGATGCATTACGGTCCCGTGGCAGTTTCCTTTCCCGATACCACCGGCACGCATTTCCGGCTCATTTTTAGCAAGCTGGATCGGGACGTGGGATTTACCGAGATCGAGCTGACTTCCGGCGCGCGGCTCGAGCGCTACGTCGAGAAGCAGCTCGGCAAGATGTTCCAGGAACCGCTTCCGAGTTGGGACACCTATATGTGGCCCACGCAGGCGGAGCCGGACGACAAGAGCACGGTGATTCCTTTGGATCAGATTAAAGATCTGACCAAGCTCGTCGATGCCCAAGGCCGGTTGAAATGGACCGCGCCGGAAGGCGAGTGGATCATCGAGCGCATCGGCATGGCGCCGACCGGCTCGGTGAATGGGCCGGCCACGCCCGAGGCGACCGGACTCGAGGTCGATAAAATGAGTCGTGCGTATGTGCGCGACCATTTCGACGCCTACGCCGGAAAGATGCTCAAGATGATTCCTCCGATTCCGCCGGCCAAGGCGGGCCATATCGTCGCGGACAGTTACGAAAAAGGTTCGCAGAACTGGACGGACGGGCTGGAGACCGTTTTCCAGAAACGCTACGGCTACGACCCGATTCCGTGGCTGCCTGTATTGACCGGCCGGCTGGTCGGCAGCGCCGATCAGAGCGAACGTTTCCTGTGGGATCTGCGCCGCCTCGTTGCGGATCGTATCGCGACCGAATATGTCGGCGGCCTTCGCGACGTCCTGCACGAGCA
>JAATET010000032.1 GCA_015655545.1 Chthoniobacterales bacterium
TCGCCATCGGGAATATCGACGACGTGAATTTTTTCCCGCGGGATGCCGATGTCTTCGTAAAACTTCAGCCGCTGCTCGAGCCAGTAGTCGGTGAGCGCGAGGCCGTCCTCGGCGCGGCAGAAATACTCGATCTCCATCTGCTCGAATTCCCGCGAGCGGAAGATGTAGTTGCGCGGATTGATCTCGTTGCGAAACGCCTTGCCGATCTGCGCGATGCCGAAGGGCAATTTTTTACGCGCGGTGTCGAGCACGTTGCGGAAATTTACGAAAATGGCCTGCGCGGTTTCCGGACGAAGATAGACCATGTTGTCCTCCGTCTCGAGCGGACCCGCGTGCGACTTGAACATGAGGTTGAAGTCGCGCGGCTCGGTGAGTTGCGCGCCGTTCTCGGGATTGAATTTCGTCGAATCGGTGACTTCCTCCGTGCGCTCGCCGAGCAGCTCGATCGTGGAGAGATCCGCGCCGCCGCCCGCTCCGGCCTGCGCATAGAACTGGCGCGCCACTTTCCGCGCGCGCTCGACGTTGTCGCCTTTTTTCAACAGCACCGAGAAGGGTTTTTCGGACGTTCCGGCGGGAGAGTTTGCGCCGGTGAAGGAAAAGATCGTGCCCGACTGCCGGGGGACTTGATCGGCGCGGAAGCGGACTTTCGTGAGCAGGCAGTCCACCATGGGATCGCTGAATGTTTCCTCGTGGCCGCTGGCTTTCCAGACGGCGCGATTCATGATGATCGAGCCGTCCATGCCGACCATGTCGTCGCGCTCGCGCACGTTGCGACGCCACCAGAAATCCTTGAGGTTCCGTTTCAGCTCCACGCCCATCGGGCCGTAGTCCCAGAAGCCGTTCAGGCCGCCGTAGATTTCCGACGATTGGAAAATGAAGCCTCGCCGCTTGCAGAGGCTGACGATTTTCTCCATGCGCGGAGTGCTGGGATCTTTGGACATAAAAAGGGCGGCCATTTAACCACGAAGGAAGCAGCGGACGCGAAGAAAAATCGCGGGCGTGCCTTTACGGCAGCAGCATGAGCGCCGCGCCCATGATGATCGTGGGGATCAGGGCGGCGAGGAAGAGGCCGAGAGGATGGATGCCGTCTTTGCCGAATTGTGCCTGGAGAATGGACTGGCCGGCGGGATTTGGCGCGTTGGCGATGACGGTGAGTCCGCCTCCCGTGACCGCGCCGGCGACGACGGCGTGTTTCAATTCCTCGGTAAAACCGGGGACAAGCGTCGCGAGGTAGGTGATGGCGGCGTTGTCGTTGACGGCGGTGAGCAGCGTCGAGCCGATCATGAGCGGCCAGCGGGCGAGGCTGCCGAGGACGGGTGCGATCCACCATTGCTGGCAGCCGCCGTGGATGACCAGCGCGGCGAGGAAAAAGCCGACCAGCAGCGGGCTGCGGAGCTGGATCGTGGATTGATGCCGGTCCGTGGCCACGGTGAAGGCGAGGAAGAAGAGCAGGCCGAGGAGGATGAGCGCGATGTGGTGAGCATTCAGCACGGTCCAGGCGATGACGGCGATGTGGACGATCGTGATGGCGGCCGGGATGGGGCGCTCGGTCGAGGTGGTTTCGGTGTGCGGCTTTAGCGCCAGCAGTTCCTTCGAAAATGCGGCGAAGAAAAGGGCGTTGGAGATCCCGATGCCGATGGAGGCTTTCCAGCCGAAGTCGGTGAGCATGTGCAGGAATCCCCAGTCCCATTTGGCGGCGACCATCACGACGGGCGGCGCGGCGAAATGCGTGAGCGTGCCGCCGACGGAGATGTTCACGAAGAGCAGCCCGAGGGTGGCGTAGCGCAGGCGCATCGAGGGCTTCAATTTGTAGAATCTCTCGAGCAAGAGCAGGGCGCAGATCGTCATGGCGGCGGGTTCGGTGATGAACGAGCCGAGCAGCGGGCCGATGGTGAGGATCGAGAGCCACCATGCGGCGGGCGTGGCCCCGCCAAGGCTCGCGAAGAAGGAAAGGCAGTGCTCGGCGAAGCGCAGGATCGGCTTCGTGCTCGCGACGGCCATCACGACGAACACGAAAATCGGCTCGGTGTAATTTACGCCGTCGATGTAGTGGACCATGGTCCCCCAGCCGTGGAAGGCGGCGATGGCGATCGCGAGCGGAATCACCCAAATGCCGAAGATCGCTTCGACCTCGCCCAGGAAATGAAAAAGCATGGTGCGGAAACGCAGCCGGTCGCGGCGGCGGGCGACTCGGTGGCTGTCCTCTTCCCTGCATTCCTCATGCTCGAGGGCGTGGAACTCATGCTCGTAGCGATGCGAGAGGGAGAGGAACTTCGAGGCCAGGAACGTATGACAGATCGCGAGGATGAAAATGACGGTGGCGACGATGTTGAACGGCTCCGCGGCGATGCGTCCGGCCAGCGTCTTCCAAAGATCGGCCCCGCCGTCGCCATAGCTGCCGAGCGGCGCCGGAAAGGCCGCATCGGGAGCGGCGCACGCGACCCCCGACCAGGCGAGCAGCAGGGCCGCCGAGAGGAGGCCGGGGCGCATTTTTTGGGAAACCATGTGGCGGGACTTTTCACATATCCCATTGGCGTTCCGGCAAGAAGCAGTAATGGAGATGCTTCCCGTGCAAATATTTTCGCGAACGAATCTGGCGGCTTTCGGCTTTCGGTCGGGCTTTTCCAATGAATAGTGGAGGCGATCCCCCGTTATGAATGCCTGAATGGAGATGTTGCTAGAAGCCCCGGCCGCCCCCCGCGCGAAGAAAAGCGAAGCGGCCAAGTCCTACCTTCCACAGCTCGACGGTCTCCGGGGGGTGGCCATTCTGGCGGTGATCTTCCATCACTTCGGGTTCCATCCGCCGGGCTGGATGGATTGGGGGCCGGTGGGGCCCAACCTCTTCTTCGCGCTGAGCGGATACCTGATCACGCTGTCGCTCTGGAAGCTGCGCGACAAGGCGGCCGCGGAAGCCCAGGGCTTCGGCTGGCTGCTGGCCAAATTTCACGCGCGGCGGATGGCCCGCCTGCTGCCGGCCATCGTCGTTCTGCTCGCGATCGGCTGGCTCTGGGGGCTGCCGGAATATCGCGAGTCCTGGGCGTGGCATCTGACATTCCTGACCAATATGCTCATGGTCTGGAACAATGCGTGGGTGGGCAGCCTGTCGCACTTCTGGTCGCTGTCGCTGCAGGAGCAATTCTACCTGCTCTGGCCGATGGTGCTCCTCGTCCCGAGGGCGCTCTTTCCTTATGCGATGCTGATCGTCGCCCTCGGCGCCGGGGCGTTTCGTCTGGGCTGCATTTGGACCGGCGTGCCCGAGTTCGCCCGCTGGTTCCTGCTGCCGAGTTCGCTCGATGCGTTTGCGGTGGGAGGCCTGGTCGCCTGGATGCTGCGGCACGGATGGGGGAAGATCGTCAATTCCCCAAAATGGGCGGGATGGTTCTGCATCGGCGCCGTGGCCGCGCTCGTGTTTTCCCGCTACCTGCGCTATCTGCCCGACACGCATCCCGGCACGGCGGCCGTCGAATGGTTCGAGTGCATTTTTTTCTGCTGGCTGCTCCTCCGCCTGGTCGGCGCGCCCCATTCGTTCGCGGCCCGCGCGCTGACGCTGCGCCCCCTGATCTATGTGGGGAAGGTCAGCTACGGAATTTACGTTTTCCACGCCCTCGTCTCCGTCGCCCTCTCGGGATGGCTTGCTTCCATGGGATTGTCGCATCTGCCATTCGTGCGCGCGGTCGTTTTGTCGGGAGTCAGCATCGCCGTCGCCGCCGCGAGCTGGCGGTGGATCGAGCGGCCGCTCGGCAGCTGGGTGCGCCGGCTGCATCGCCCGGTCGGAATCTGGGCCGGGAAGGCGGTCCCTGTTTTTCGCGCGATGCTGTCGAGGAGCGGCGACGCGACATAGCAGGCTTTCGCGAGGCGGCCGGCTTGGCGGGAATCGCGAGCGTCAAGCGGCGGTTGGCGCGATGGCGGCTTTGCGGCGGACGGGGAGGGCGGCGGTGATTTTTTCCACGGCGGCTTTGGCGGTGAGGCCGTGTTTTTCGCGCATGATCGGGACCGCGCCGTGCTCGATGAATTCGTCGGGCCAGCCGATGCGCACGACGGGCGTCGCGATGCGCTGATCGGCGAGGTGTTCCATCACCGCGCAGCCGAAGCCGTTGTGCAGGACGTGGTCTTCAAAGGTGCAGATGACTTCGCAGCCGCGGGCGAAAAATTCGAGGGTGGCGGTGTCGAGCGGCTTGATCCAGCGGGCGTTGACGACGGCGGCATCGATGCCTTGAGCCTGGAGCAGATCGGCGGCTTCGAGGGCCATCTCGCACATGTTGCCAAGGGCGATGAGGGCGACTTGCTTGCCGTGGCGGAGGACTTCGGACTTGCCGATTTCGAGCAGTTTCGGCTGGTCCTTCGGCTTCGCGCCGGTGCCGGAACCGCGCGGATAGCGGATGGCGATGGGACCCTTGTAGTGGGCCATGGTCCAGAGCATGTCGGCGAATTCGTCCTCGTCTTTCGGCTGCATGTGGACGAGGCCGGGGACGGGGCGCAGGTAGCCGATGTCGAAGAGCCCGTGGTGCGTGGGGCCGTCGTCGCCGGCGAGCCCGGCGCGATCCATGCAGAGGGCGACGTCGAGGCTTTGCAGCGCGATATCATGGATGACCATGTCGTAGGCGCGCTGCATGAAGGTCGAGTAGATCGTGAGAAAGGGCTTCATGCCCTGCACGGCCAGGCCGGCGGCGAAAAGGGCGGCGTGTTCCTCGGCGATGCCGACGTCGAAGAAGCGCTTGGGATGCCGCTTCGCAAAGCCCACGAGGCCCGTGCCGCTGGGCATGGCGGCGGTGATGGCGACGACACGGTTGTCGCGGTCGGCGATGTCGGCGAGCGTCTTGCCGAGCAGCTCGGAGTAGGTGGGCGTCGGCGCGGCGACGGTCTCGCCGGATTCGGGCTCGAATTTGCCAAGGCCGTGGAATTTATCCGGCTTGGCGATGGCGGGCGCGTAGCCTTTGCCCTTTTTGGTGAGGATGTGGAGGATGACGGGCTCGGTCTGCGTCTTGAGAAACTCGAAGGTCTTCGTGAGCAGCTCGACGTCGTGGCCGTCGATGGGGCCGTAGTAGCGCAGGCCGAGATCTTCGAAGATGACGGAGGGGGCGATGAGATTTTTCATGCCGGCTTCGAGCTTGCCGGCGAGCTTGCGCGCGGTTTTTCCGGCGAGGCGCTCGACGAAATGCGCGGCCTTCTCGTGGAGATGGGCGTAGGCGGGATTCGTGACGAGGCGATTGAGATATTCCGCGACGGCGCCGACGTTTTTGGCGATCGACCACTCGTTGTCGTTGAGGACGACGATGAGGCGCTCGGTGGTGTTCGCGACGTTGTTGAGCGCTTCGAAACTGACGCCGCAGGTGAAGGCGGCATCGCCCGCGACGCAGATAACGTGTTCTTTTCCGCCGCGCAGATCGCGGCCGACGGCCATGCCGAGCGCGGCGGACAGGGCGGTGCCGGCGTGGCCCGCGCCGTAGCAATCGTGCTCGCTCTCGGTGCGGAGCAGAAAGCCGTTCAGGCCTTCGTATTGACGGATGGTGTCGAAACGCTCGCGGCGGCCGGTGAAGAGCTTGTGGACGTAGCCTTGGTGGCTGACGTCGAAGACGAGTTTATCCTTTGGCGTGTCAAAGACGCGGTGGAGGGCGATGGTGAGCTCGACGACGCCGAGATTCGGCCCGAGATGGCCGCCGGTTTGCGAAAGCACGCGGATGAGTTCGCGGCGCACTTCCTCGGCGAGCTGCGGGAGGTCGGACTCCGGCAGGGACTTGATATCGGCCGGGGTATGAATTTTCTCCAGAAGCGCCATTTCCCTTAGTCTTCGCCGCTGGCGTCGAATTCCTCAAGCACAGGATTGCCTCCGGAGTCCCGGGAAATGATGCGGATGCGCTCCTCGGCGCTCTCGAGTTTGTCGCGGCAGATTTTGGAAAGGCCGATGCCCTCCTCGTATTTGGCGATGAGAGTTTCGAGGGGCAGCTCTCCGGCTTCCATCTCGCGAACGATGCCGTCCAGGCGTTCGAGCGCCGTTTCCAGCGAGACGGGGGCGGGGCCCGTGGTCGAGGGGGCGTCGGGACGGTGTTCGCTTGGCCCGGATTTGCTCATGGCTCCTTTTTCGCCTGGGACCAGCGGTCGTGATCGGAATACAAGAACGTCTGGCCGTCCACGGGCAGTGGAATGCCGGCGCGTAGCGGGAAGGATGCAAATCCCGGCATCAGCTGCGGAAGGTGCATGATGAGCGGAGCCCACGACTTGTAGGGGCCATTCGCGATCTCACTGAGGAATTTGGCGTCGCCGGTGATCGGCGTGAGATAGAGCCCCCGGATCGGCGCGTCCATGATGCCGAAGTCGCTGATTTTGGACATGGTGGCCGGGGAGTCGGGGAGCAGGAGGCATTTGCGATTCGCATACCACGCGACGGCCCATGGCATGTCCGAGCAAAGCGCCTCGTCGGGTTTATACCAATCGCCGAGGACCGCGATAAAGGGAGGCACGTAGGGAGGCCAGTTGATCATCCTGCTTTGTCCGGCAAAGAGCGTGAGCAGCATCGGAATGGCGGCGACCAAAACGACGATCCCATCGAAGGCTGTGCGCATGAGCGAGTGCTGAAAACCGAGACGGTTCCAAAGCACGAGCAGGAATCCCAGGCCGTAAAAGACCATGAGCGGGATGAAAACCGCGTGGAGCTGCATCTCGTCGGTGGGGCTTGTAATGGGCCCGTAGGCGGCCATTCCGATCACCGCCGCCACCCACATCGCCAGGATGCACCAGCGGAATTTTGCGGTTTCCGGTCGCTTGAAAGGATGGAAAAGCGACAGGAAAAATGCTCCCGCGGCGATATTGAGACCGAGATAGGCAAAAAGGCTGCCCATCTGATCCAGGATGCCGGTCCGCACCTTCATCTTGAATCCGTAAAACAGATCGCTGAAATCGGGATCGAACGAGCGCATGAGCGGATCGCCATGCACGATCGGATACAAAGCGATGCCGAAGGGATGGCCGCTGACGCTCAAATTCCGAATGACCCAGGGCGCGAGCGCCAGCAGGAAGGCCGCGACGGCGGCGAGAGGCAGAAAGCGCGGCCGGAAATAGAAGAATGCAAAAAACAGATATCCGAAGAAGATCCAGCATGCGATCCAATGCGAGAGCGTCATGAGGCCGAATCCGGCTCCGATGATCGCCTGGAAGATCCATTTCTTGAGCGGAGGCGCCAGGGGCGCGTCCGCCTGTTCGCCCATCGCGCGCAGGATCGTCCAGCTCGTGAGCAGCAGCAGGAGCATGACGAGCATTTGCGGGAGGCCGGAGAGCGAGAATTTCCAAAGCAGGTCGGTGACAAGCAGGAGCAGGCAGCCGACGAACGCGAGCTTCGCATCGAAGAGCCGCCGCCCCACGAAATACGCGACGACCACCGCGCCGAGAAAAAGCAGGATGGAGAAGGTCGCGATGGCACGGTCGCCGGAATAGACGATATCCTTCGGCGTCATGGTCCAGTTCTTCCTTACCAGTTCGAGCGGGATGACGTTCAATAGCGGAAAGAGCGGGGGTTGCAGAATGTCGGGCAAGTGACCGTTGACGGTCTTGTGCGCGCGGTCAAATTGCCACAGCGCGAGCGGACGCACGTATTTCGTCGAGAATCCCTCGCCCGAGGCGATCGCCCTCGAGATCTGGGCCTGGTCCATCGCGGTCTCGGAGTTGAAGCCGGCAAACTGGATGAAAAGATAGAGCAGCGAAATCGCCAGCAGCAGCATGATGCCGGCGATGGCGCGAGCCATGGGGGCGAATTTCCCCTGCTCGAGCGAATGGACTGCGGATTGAAAACCTTTGCCTGAAGTGTCGAGCATGTGCGGAATACGGCTAGCGTTTGGTGATGTTAAGTTCCTTGAGGCGGCGGTGCAAGGTGCGACGACTGATCCCCAGCCGCCCGGCGGCGGCGGTGCGGTTCCCGCCACTTTCCTCCAGCGCGCGGAAAATAAGGATTCGTTCCGCATGGTGCAAATCCAAAGCATCGGCCGAAGTCTCCGGCCCCGTGATGCCGTCGCCGGCTCCGGGAAGCGTATTTCGCACGACGGCCGGGAGATCGCGCACGCCGATCCGCGGCGAGGTGCACATGACGACGCCGTGCTCGATGGCGGTGCGAAGTTCGCGCACATTTCCGGGCCAGTCGTAATTCAGAATGCACGCCATGGCCTCGGGGCCGAGCTCGCGCGGCGGCTTGCCATTTTCCTGGGCGAATTCCTTGAGGAACGCCTGCACCAGAAGCGGGATGTCTTCCTTGCGGGTGCGCAGAGGCGGAAGGGTGATCTGGACGACGTTCAGACGGAAAAATAGATCTTCGCGGAATTTTCCCTCGGCGACGAGTTTCGCGAGATCCTTGTTTGTCGCGGCGACCAGCCGGACGTCGGCCTGGATGGTCTGGTTGCCGCCGACGCGCTCGAAGGTCCGCTCGCCGAGCACGCGCAGGATCTTCACTTGCACGGTGGCGTCGATCTCGCCGATCTCATCGAGAAACAGCGTCCCGCCGCCGGCCTGCTCGAAGCGCCCGATCCGCCGCTCGGCCGCGCCGGTGAAGGCGCCGCGTTCGTGGCCGAAAAGCTCGCTCTCGAGCAGCTGCGCGGACAGCGCGGCGCAGTGAACGGCGACGAATTTCTTCGCGGCGCGGGGGCTGAGATGGTGCACGGCCCGGGCGGCCAGTTCCTTGCCGGTGCCGCTCTCGCCCTGGATGAGCACGGTGGCTCGCGATGGCGCGACCTGTTTGAGCGTGTCGAAGATTTCGATCATCGCCGGCGAGCGGCCGATCATGATGTCGAGCGCCTCGGTGCGCTGCACGCGCTCCTTGAGATCGACGTTCTCGCGCTGCGTCTCGCGCTCTTTCAGGGCGCGGCGCACGAGGATTTCCAGGCGGTCGATGTTCACCGGCTTCGTCACGAAATCGTAAGCGCCGCGCTTCATCGCTTCCACGGCCGTGTCGACCGATCCATAGGCCGTCATCATGATGCAAATGGGCGGCTTCGGCCGCTGGAGCACGCGCTCGATGAGCTCCATGCCGTTGTCCGTGCCGAGACGCAGGTCGGTGATCATCACGTCCGCCGGATCGGCTTCCAGCACGGCGAGCGCGCCTTCCGCATCGGCCGCGGTGTAAATCTCGAACGAATCCTCCAGCGCATCGCGCAGTCCTTCGCGAGTGTTCTTTTCGTCATCGACGATGAGCAGCGTTGCGGATTTTTGCGCCATTTTGTCGCACGCTAAAGTGGCCTGCTTTGCACGACAACCTGGAAATCAGCCGCAGAGGCCGGGAAAGCGGGGCGGCCAGGGCGGGGCGCCGGAGAGCCACGGCAGGGCGTTGAACCGTCGAAGCGACGGCCGATACAGGGCGTGTCCGTCCATCACGCGGCCCTCGGCCCGACATTCCGGCAGGACGATTCCGCAGGCGAGCACGGGTTCGGCGCGGCCGAGAAAACAGACTTTGTGAGTGAGGGGCAGCGCGTCGAAGGCGGTCAGAAATTCCCCGGCCCGTGGCGACGGTCCGACATGGTGGTCGCAAAATTTGAAACGCCACGCGGCGGGATCGCGTGGAAATCGCCCGAGCCGGCGCCGCCATTTTTCCCCGGCCTCGGTCGCGGTCGCGTAATGCATGAAATGGATCTCACTGTCGCCGAGTTCGGCAACGGGGCAGCGGATTTCCCACGACGTGTAACGCGATTTCGGAATGAAGCGCAGCGGTTGCTCGAGCGACTCCGGGAAGCCGGCAAGCAGCTTGAGGTAGCATGCGGGCGGAATCATCGTGCCGACGAAGGGCGTATTGTATTCGCGTCCGAGATCGCGATAAAAACCGGCGCCCCAGCAGTTGTTGCTGACGATCGCGAAATCCCGCGGCGCGCCGAACCGCAGCAGCAGGCGGTTCGCGCGGTCGCACGCCGCCGGGGAAATTTGCGACAGACGCATGGGCGCCAGATTCTCGTCGTCCGCCACCCGCGCAAGGATTTTCCGACGTGGTTTTTGCTTGAGAATCCTTACAAATCGAACAGGTCTATCCCTCCGCGCAATGACACAGGTTTGTTCAATCATCATTCGCACCTTCAACGAGGAGCGCTACCTCGGGGCCGTGCTGGAGTCGATCGCCGCGCAGGCTTATCCCGCCGCGCTGCGCGAGGTCGTGCTCGTGGACTCGGGTTCGACGGATGAAACAGTCGCCATCGCGAAAAAGCACGGCTGCATAATCAAGACGCTGAGCCGCGCGGAATTTTCCTTCGGGCGCTCGCTGAACCTCGGCTGCGAGGCGGCGCGCGGGGAAATTCTCGTTTTCATCAGCGGGCACTGCGTCCCGAAAGGGCCGCAGTGGCTCGAGGAGCTGACGAAGCCCTTCGAAGATCCGCAGGTCGGAGCGACCTACGGCCGCCAGCTCGGCGGCGAGGGCACGAAATTCAGCGAGCATCTGCTTTTCGAAAAATATTTCCCGGCGCACCGCGCGTCCGAGCAGGCGCCGTTTTTCTGCAACAACGCGAATGCCGCCTTTCGCCGTGGCGCCTGGGCCGCGCATCGCTTCGACGAATCGCTCACCGGACTCGAAGACATGCACCTCGCGAAGCGCCTGGTCGATGCCGGCTTGAAGGTGCGCTACGTGCCGCGCGGAGCGGTTTACCATTATCATCACGAAAAATGGACGCAGGTGCGCCGCCGCTACGAACGCGAGGCCATCGCGCTCCACGCGATCATGCCGGAGATCCACGTCCACTGGCACGACGCGCTGCGCTACTTCGCGGTCGGCGTGCTCGGCGACAGCGCGAGGGCGCTTTCGCAGCGCGCGCTTTTTCGGAAGCTGCCCGAGATCGTCGCTTTCCGAGCCTGCCAATACTACGGCTCCTGGCGCGGCAATCACGCTCACCGCGCGCTCTCGCGCCGGCAGAAGGAACGCTACTTTTACCCCGGATAAAAAATCTATCCGCTGAGCGCGCCGACATCCTGCTTCCCCAGCCACGCGCGCAACGCGGCGTGTTCCGGCCTGGCGAGGCTGGAATCTTTTTCAAAAATCGCCGCTGCCTGATCGCGCGCCTGCTGGATGAGCGCGCCGTCGCGGAAAAGATCGCCCAGACGAAGCGGCGGAAGTCCGGTTTGCGCCGTGCCGAGCATGTCGCCGGGGCCGCGCAGCTTCAGGTCCGCTTCGGCGACGGCAAAGCCATCGGTCATTTGCTCGAGCACGCCGAGCTTGTCCCGGGCTTCGGGCGTGTCCTCGCCGGGCATCAGGATGCAATAGGACGTATGCGCGCCGCGGCCAATGCGGCCGCGAAGCTGGTGGAGCTGCGCGAGGCCGAAGCGCTCGGCGTTTTCGATGAGCAGGACGCTGGCATTCGGCACGTCGATGCCGACTTCGATGACGGTCGTCGCGATGAGGGCTTTCGTGTTGCCGTTTACAAACGCGCGCATGGCGGCGTCCTTTTCATCGGGCTTCATGCGGCCGTGAAGCAGCCCGCATCGATGCGGCGCGAGGAGTTCGCGCCATTTCTCGAACTCGACGCTCGCGGCTTTCGCTTCGAGTTTTTCAGATTCCTCGACGAGCGGATAAACGATGTAGGCCTGGCGTCCGGCATCCATCTGTTTGCGCAGGAAGGCCGCGGCCTCGGGCAGCTTTTTCGTGTCGCGAATGCCGGTGATGATCCTGCCGCGGTTCGGCGGCATCTCGTCGATGAGGGTCACGTCGAGGTCGCCGTAGGCGGTCTGCGCGAGCGTGCGCGGGATCGGTGTCGCGGTCATCACGAGCACGTCGGGTCCGTCGGCACGAGTGATGAGCCTCGCCCGTTGGAGCACGCCGAACTTGTGCTGTTCGTCGATGACGATGAGGCCGGGATTTTGCAGTTCGTCCGGCTCGTAGAGCAGCGCGTGAGTGCCGACGAGGAGCTGGGGTGCGCCTTCACCGGTCCAAAGTTCGAGGCTCTCGTCCGCGCGGCGCGAGCCGGTGCGGAGCGCGACCCGAATGCCGAGCGGCGCGAGCAGGCGGGTGAATGTCTGGTAATGTTGCTCGGCGAGAAGCTGCGTGGGCGCCATCACGGCGGCCTGGAATCCCGCCTCGATCGCGATCAATGACGCGGAAAGGGCGACGAGGGTTTTTCCCGAGCCGACATCGCCCTGGAGCAGCCGGTTCATGCGGCGCTCCGAGGCCATGTCGGCGCGGATTTGCTCGATGGCACGGGTTTGCGCGCCGGTGAGCGGGAAGGGCAGCGCGGCGTGAAGGCGGGCCATCAAATCGCGGCCGACCTTGGATTTTCCCGGCAGCGCGGCGACATGCGCCCGGCGCGAGACAATGAGCGATTGCATGGCAAAAAATTCTTCGACCACGAGCAGCTTGCGCGCGGTTTCCAGCGCGTCGAAGGATTCCGGAAAATGGATCGCGCGCAAGGCGGTCGCGCGGTCCGGGTTTTGACCGGCGCCGGGCAGGAGGCTGGGAATTTGCGCGAGGTCGGTGGCGTGCAGCGCCTGGAAAATCCATTCGCGCAGCCGCCGCGCGGTGAGGCCTTCGCCGCCGGCATGGACCGGCACGATGCGGTGAAGATGAATGAGCGCGTCGCCTTCATCCTCGATCATCTCGAACTCGGGAAAGTCGAGGTAGAGCTTCTTGCCGCGGGTCTTGAGGCGCCCGTAGGCGACCATGCGCATGCCGGTGGCGATCATTTTTCCGACATAGGGCATGTTGAACCAGCGGCAGGAAATCCGCCGCGCCAGCGCGCCGCCGCCGGCTTCCTCGA
The DNA here is from genome assembly GCA_015655545.1 of Chthoniobacterales bacterium. Classification (GTDB taxonomy): domain Bacteria; phylum Verrucomicrobiota; class Verrucomicrobiia; order Chthoniobacterales; family JAATET01; genus JAATET01. The sequence continues at coordinate 12,702 of JAATET010000032.1, forward strand.
TCGTGGCTTCGTAGCCGCGCCGCCAGCCACCGTAGGGGAGATGGCCGGCCTTGACGACGAGCCCGCAGATCAGGATGGGATGATCGCCCGGCGAGTCGGGAAAGGGAGTGAAGCTTCGGCGATCTTCATGGCGGCGGGGGAAATGCTGGACGAGGTCGCCAAGGGTGCGCAGGCCGAGCTTGCGGAGATTTGGAATGCGGCGCGCGGGAATCCATTCCAGCTCGCCGAGCAAGGTTTCCGGACTCACGCGGCGGAGCGAATGGCGACGATCTGCATCTGCGCCTCGACGCGGCCGTTGTATTCGTTGCGCTCGAGGTGGAAGGCGACATCCCAGGGCGCGCGGGGCAGCGGATGCTCCGCGCCGTTGAAGAAAATGGCGCTCACCGGGCGATCGCCGGCGAAGACGAAACGAAGATGTTTTTCCTTGAGGACGCGCGGCTCGGCGGCGGGTGAAATGCGCCGGGCGAAAAGCAGCGGCTGCGCGTTGCCGCTGCCGAACGGCTCCAGCATTTGCTGCGCGGCGAGGAGGCTGTCGCCAAAATCCTCGAGCGCGACTTCGCCATGAATCCGGAGCCGCGGCACGAGCATGTCGTCGGTGACCATGGCGCGGGCGGTGGCTTCGAAGGCGGCCCGGAAATCCTCGAACGCGTCTTCGTGGACATTGAGGCCGGCGGCCATTTCGTGACCGCCGAAATTGCCGAGATGCGCCTCGCAACGGCGCAGCGCCTCGACCAGGGAAAGCCCCTCGATGCTGCGGCCGCTGCCTTTGCCGCTGCCGGTCTCGTCGAAGCCGACGAGGAGCGTCGGGCGGTGATGGCGGCGCATCACGCGGGAGGCGACAATGCCGAGCACGCCCTGGTGCCAGTCCCGTGCTCCGGCGACGATCGCCGCATCGCGATTCCCATCGAAATTTTTCTCGATCCAGCACTCGACCTCGATGGCGACATGGCGCTCCACGGACTGACGCTGCTGATTTTGCGCGTCGAGGCTGGCGGCGATGCGCGTGGCTTCGGCGGGATCGTTGGTGAGTAAAAGCTGCAATGCTTCCTGCGCGGTGCCGAGGCGCCCGGCGGCGTTGATGCGGGGGCCGAGGCGGAAGCCGACGTCGGAAGTGCGGACGATCGAAGCGACGCCCGACACGCGCAGCAGTGCGGCGAGGCCGGGCCAGCGGGTGCGCGACATTTGCTCGAGGCCGCTGCGGACGAGAATGCGATTTTCGGCGACGAGCGGAACGAGATCGCAGATCGTGGCGAGGGCCACGAGATCGAGCATTTCGCGGAGTTCGAAGCCTGGAAGCGGCGAGGCTTTGAGCAGGGCGTGCGCGACCTTGAAGACGACGCCCACGCTGCAAAGGTAGGAAAATGCGCCGTCGCCGAGCTTGGGATTCACGAGCGCCGAGCAGTCGGGGAGCGTCGTGTCGGGCTCGTGGTGATCGAGCACTATGACGTCGATGTCGAGGGCGCGGAGGCGGGCGATCTCGGCGATGGAATTGGTTCCGCAATCCACGGCGACCAGCAAGCCGGGCCGGTAGACTTCGATGCAGCGATCGAGGCCGGCGTGGCTCAGGCCATAGCCTTCGCCGACGCGCGACGGAAGGAAACACTCCACTTCGCCGCCGTAGGCTGCGAGCACGCGATAGAGCAGCGCGAGCGAGGCGACGCCGTCCACGTCGTAATCTCCATAGAGCACGATGCGTTGTCTGGCGCGGAGCGCTTCGTCGAGGCGGGCGACGGCCGCGGGCATGCCGGGCAGCAGATTCGGATCGGAAAGGCCGCGCAAGCGTGGCTGGAGAAAGCGCGCGATTTCGTCGGCATCGTGCAGGCCGGCGGTGAAAAGCAGGTGAGCGACGAAGGGCGGAACTCCATGCTCGCGAACGAGCCGGCGCACGGCGGCATCATCGCTGAGTTCGGGCAGGATCCACCGGCGTTGCATGGGTCGATTGTAATGCGGGATAGGAAATGGGGAATGCGAAATGGGGGCGCTCCGGCGGGATTGATTTTTCGCCATGCGAGAGGCATGTTGCCCCATGCAGATCGAACGGACGCTGCTCGCGGCGCAGGGATACATCGAGCTCGATATGCCGGAGGTGGCCTTGCGCGAACTCGATGAATTGCCGCCGGAAGACCAGGCGCGGCAGGAGGTGCTGCAGGTGCGGCTTTTCATTTTCATGCGGGCGCGGAATTGGGCGGGCGCGATGAAAATCTGCGATCGTTTGCGCGCGGCCGACCCGGAGCAGACGACCGGTTACATCCACGGCGCCTTCTGCCTGCACGAGCTCGGGCAGACGCGCGAGGCGAAGGATTTGCTGCTCAGCGGCCCGGCGGCGCTGCTGCGCGAGGCGACCTATTATTACAACATGGGCTGCTACGACGCGGTGCTCGGCAATCTACGGGATGCGCAGCAGGCGATCGAAATCAGCTTCAAGATGGACGACAAATTCCGCGAGATTGCGAAATACGATCCGGACTTGAAGGAAGTCGTCCCGATGTTGTGAGCCGGGAATTGGCGGCAGGCTGGCCGGAGCGGGTGCGCGAGGCTTTCGAGAAAAATTTCACGCTTGGCGTCGAGGTGGGCGCCGCCGTGGCGGTGTGGAAGGATGGCGCGGAGGCGCTGTCGCTGTGCGGCGGCTGGCGGGATGCCGCGCGTTCGCTGCCATGGGAGCGGGACACGCTGGTCCTGATCTGGTCGGCGACGAAAGGGCTGGCGGCGGCCTCCGTGCTGCACGCGCTGGAGCAGCGCGGCGTGCCGCTCGAGGCGCGGGTCGCGGAGTTCTGGCCGGAATTCGGGCAATGCGGCAAGGAGTCGATCACGGTCGGCCAGGTGCTCTCGCACCGCGCCGGACTGAGCGCGCTCGACGCGAAGGATCCGCTGCTCGATCACGATGGCGTGGCGCGCGCGATCGAGCGGCAAACGCCGCTGTGGTCCGACGGAGGGCATGGCTACGGGCCGCGGACGTTCGGATTCGTGGCGGATGAAATCGTGCGGCGCCTCGCCGGCGGAATGCCGCTGGGCGAATATTTCCGCGCGCATTTTGCGGAGCCGCTCGGTCTCGATCTCTGGATCGGCCTGCCGGCGGAGCACCACGCGCGCGTGGCGCAAATGCTCGCGGCGAAGCTCTCCGGCTGCCCGGAGCCCGACGACGCATTTTCCGAGGCGCTGGGCGATCCCGGCTCGCTGACGAGGCGGGCTTTCGCATCGCCGGGCGGAGTGATGGGCGCGTCGGCGATGAATTCACCGGCGGTGCGCGGAGCGTCGCTTCCTTCGCTCGGCGGCATCGGCACCGCGTCGGCGCTCGCGAAATTTTACGCGATGCTGGCGGCGGGCGGCGCGTGGGGCGGCGTTCATTATTTCAGCGCGCATTCGTTCGATCACATGACGCACACGCTGTCGCAGGGCTGCGACAAGGTGCTGCATATCGAGACGGCGTTTGCGGCGGGCTTCATGCGCGATCCGATCGATGGCGACGGGCAAAAATTCCGCGCGACCTTTGGGCCTTCGTTGCGGGCCTTTGGGCATCCGGGCGCGGGCGGGAGCCTGGCCTTCGCGGATCCGGATGCGGGCCTCGGTTTTGCCTACGTGATGAACCAGATGGAAATGGGCGCGCTGCCGAAAAGCCGGGCGCTGGCGCTGGTCGAGGCGCTTTATTCCAGCTAGGCGGCGGATTCGGCTGTCGGAATCGTTTTTGGCGTTTGCGATGAGCGGTGGCGCAGGATGGCCGCGAGCGTGAAGGCCAGTTCGGCGACGACGAACGTCCCCGCGTAGACGAAGCCGCCCGAGCCGAAGCCGTAGCTGTGGAGGCCGACGCCGAGCACGAAATTCACGCCATACCACGACATGACGATCGATTGGAACGCGAGCACCGAGCCAACGGCGAGGCCGAAGCCGGACCACGAGCCGGCGATGCGGCCGTGCAGGACGAAGAGATAGACGAGCAGCGCGGTGAGCGCCCAGGTTTCCTTGGGATCCCAGTCCCAGAATCGGCCCCACGAATAATTCGCCCAGACGCCGCCGAGGATCGTGCCGATGGCGAGCAAGAGCACGCCGATCTGGAGCGTGCGGTAGATGTAATTGTAAAGCGCGGCGGAGGGTTTGCGGCCGAGGATGATCTTGCCGAGAGCGATGTGGCCGACGCCGAGCGCGAGCAGGAAAGCCGCGTAGCTCAGCGTGATGATGAGGACGTGCGTGGAAAGCCAGAAGTTGCTCTGCAAAACGGGCACGAGCGGCTGGATCGAGCGGTTGAGCGCGAGCGGCTGAGAGTCGGCGAGGAGCAAAGGGATGACGGCGGCGAAGGAGGCGCCGAGCAGGAAATAGCGGCCGCGGTAGACGGCCTCGAAGATCAGCGAGAAAAACACCGCGCCGAATGCGACCCAGATGACCGATTCATACATGTTCGACACGGGCGGACGGCCCGCGATGACGATGCGGCTCACGAAGCCGGAGATCTGAAACAGCAGTCCGGCGCTCGCGAGCAGCCACGCCAGCGCGTAGCCGGCGCGCCGCGCGCGCAGCGAGGTCACGGCGAGCGTGAGACCGGCGAGGAGGTAAAGAATCCACGCCCAGCGGAAGGGGTGCAGTTTTTGGTAGGTGACTTCGAGAGCGAGCTTCGAAGCGGGCGGCTGGAACTGCGGCGAACTCGCGGCGAGGCTGGCGCGCAGCTCGGAGGCGGCTCGTGCAAATGCGGCATCGTCGTTCGCGGCAAATGCGGCGCGCAATTTCGTCAACACGGCGTCGTCGGTGTGGAGCGTGGACCATTGGGAGTTGGCTCCGGCGGGATTTGCGACGACGCGGTAGAGATCGCCCATGCGCAGGGATTCGAATGTCGCGAGCCGAGCGCCGATCTCGTCGACTTGCTTGTCGAGGCCGGTGAGTTTGCCGTCCTTCGCGGTGCGGCGATCGGCGTCGGCTTTTTGCAGGAGCGCGAGGAAGCTCGGATTCGCGGCGAGTTCGTCGCGCGAAAACCATTTTCGTTTCTCGTCGAGATTGGCGGCTTTTTTAAGCGCGAGATTATTGATCAGGATGATCGGCTGCGTGCGCCATTTTTCGGGCTGGAGCCAAAGGCCGGTGATGATTTCCACGGCGGGCTGCGAGCGGCCGTCGAGGGTGAGCGCGGTTTTCCCGCTGAGTGAAAGGAGGCTCTCCTCCGCGAAGACGAGGTAGGGTTTTTTGCGGCCGCCTTCCTGCACCGGAATCGTCTCGAGCGGCTGGAAATGCAAAGCCTGCGCGGGAGCGAGGGCGGCGCCGCAAAGTGCGAGAGCGAGGAGAAAACGGATCATGATCTTTTCGGGCGCAGGTAGAACATGATGAATATGCCGATGCAGATCGCAAGGGAACCCATCCATTTGAACAGCCAGCCGGGGTCGTAGAGGACTTGCAGCGTGGTCTGGCCGAGGTCGTTGGGATTCCACTCGGCTTGCGAGAATTTGTAGTTCAATCCGGTGGTGACGGAGAACAGGGTGCCGGGCCAGCTCGCGGGATGATTCATTTGTGCGACGCCTTGGGTTTTCACGCCGGTTTTCGGATCTTGAAACTCGACCGTGGAGATGAAATTCGACGGGGTTTCCGTGCCCTCGACACGGGGAACTTCGAAATGCTTGAGCGCGATCGTGAAGGGAACTTCAAGCAGCTCGAGGCCGTAGCCGAGGCGGGCCGATTCTTTCCCGGCGACGAGAGTGACCGTGTCGCCGGAGCCGATCCAGCGGGGCTCGCTTTTCGAGCCGTCGGACGCGACGAGCCGGGCGCGGAAACCGGGAATGCCCGCGGTCCCCGCGGGGCCGGGTTGGCGGTCCGAGTGGATTTCCGCCTTCGGCAATGATTGCGCGAGCGTGGCCGTCCAATCCGCCCAGCCAAGGGCGAAGGGTTCTCCGATTTTCGCTTTTCCGCGGGAGACGAGCCGCTCGCCGCGGCCGAGTTGATAGACGATCCCGTCCGGCGAGGGCGCGATTTCGAGAAATGGTTTTTCCGGGACGCCGGAGCCTGGCAGGCGGGGGGCGTCGAGCCGCACGAGGACGGCGGGATTGTTTGGAAGCATGGAGGCGGAACCGGGCTTGCCATTTTCGATGACGAAATCGGGCCAGTATTCCAGCAGCGTAAAGGTCGCGAGGCCGAGGTGCTGCGGTTTCGTTTGCATCTCCGCGCGGGCATAGGTCGCGGTTTTTCCATCGGGAAGGCGGGCGGTGAGGGTTTTTCCATCGGCGCTCAAAAGCAGTTCGATGCCGGTTTTTAAATGGCTGGGGCTCTCGACGACGGGGGCAAATTTCGCAAAAACGATCTGGGTCTCGTCAATGTTCAGCGGTTCGCGCTTCGGCAGCTCGGCGAGGAAGGCGATCCCGGCCAAACCGAAAAAATCGCGCGCGTTCGCACGGCCTTTTGCCTCGAGCACGAACGGGAGGGAAAGGTGCTGTCCCATCATTTTCGTTTCGAAATCCAGCGCGATGCCCGGCTGATTTTTTGACCCGGCGGCCGGGATGAGTTTGGATGCCCAGACGAGATTTTCCGAAGCGCCGTCGGCGAAAATTGTCAGCCCGGAGTCGGGGACGGCGATTTTTTTCGGCCGGCGCTCCGAAGGTCGGCTGAGGTCGGCGTCGAACGAGATCATTGTCCGCGCGCCGGTGGCGGGATTCTCGATTTGCACCACGCTGCGGCTGGTCATCACGCGGTCGAGCGGCGGGGCGTCGCGATGCAGGGTCACGTTGCCTTCGAAGCCGAATTTCGAACCGATCACCGCCCCGGCGAGGAGCGTGATGATGCCGTAATGGGTGATGACGAAGCCGAGGTGCTGGCGCTGCCAGGGCCAGCGGGTGAGGGTGACGCAGAAGAGATTTACGCACAGCACGCCGAGCCAGAAAGTGAACCACGGAGCCTTGTAAATATAGGCCTGGGCGATTTTCGAATTGAACGAACTTTCGCAAAACGTGGCCGTGGCGATGGCGATGGCGATGCTGGCCAGGAGCAGCAGGGCGAGCTTGAGCGAGCCGAGGAAATGGATGACGCGCCAGGCGAGCGAGCGTCGCTGACGCTCGGCGATGAGCGCGCGGCGGGAAATTGTCGGAGACGCGGTGGCCGTCGGCATGATCTATACGGGCTGCGGCAGGCCGGAGCGGGGTTCGCGGCAGGCGGCGGACGTCTTGAGGACGGGAAGTTGAAAGCCCAGGGAGGGCTTTCGCAGGGCGCGCCAGCTGACGGTGAGGCTGGAGCCGAGCATGAGCAGGGCGGCGGCGACGGGATGGAGGACGCCGCTCGCGGCGAGGCCGATGCCGATGAAATTGTAGGCGGCGGCGAAGAGAAGATTCTGGCGGATAATCCGCACGGCGCCGCGGCTCCGTGCGAGTGCGAAGGGAATCGCGCGCAAATCCCGCAGCTCGCCCATCGCGACATCCCGCGCGATGCCGCTGCCGGTCGTGAGGCAAAGTGAGGCGTGGGCTTCGGCCATGGCGGGAGTGTCGTTGATTCCGTCGCCGACGAAAAGCGCGCGGCTGGAAATGGCCCGCAGGCGGGAGGCTTTTTCCAGCGGGGAGAGGCCGGCGTGGATGTTCGGAAGGGCGTGGATGGCGGCGGTTTCGGGCCGGTCGCCGGTGAGAATGGCGCAGGGAATGCCGGCGGCTTCGAGTTCGGCGATGATTTCGCGGGCGGGATCGCGCAGGCGCTCCCGCAGCAGGGCCGTGGCGGCGAGGGCTCCGTTGCGAGTCACATAGAAGGTATGCGGGGCCGCGTCGATATTGTCCCGAGCGAGGATCGAGGCGTTCCCGATCCGCAGCTCCGCGCCATTGACGCGGCCCGCGATGCCGGCGCCGGGAAGCTGGCGCACGTTCTCCGCGACCAGGCCGGGAGCCTGACGCCGAAAGGCTCTGGCGACGGGGTGCGCGCTGGTGGTCTCGATGGCGGCGACTTCCTCGAGCAGGGCCTCGCGGTTGATTCCCGGCGCGCAGACGAACTCGACAAGCTCGAGCTGCTCGCGGCTGAGCGTGCCGGTCTTGTCGAAGACGGCGGCGTCGACGGCGGCGAGGCGCTCGATGAGGTCGCTCGTGTTGGCGACGAGCCCGCGCCTCGCGAGATCCGCCATCGCGGACCAGATGCCGATGGGCGTGGCCAGGCCCATCGAGCAGGGGCAGGCGACGAGCACGACGGACAGGGCGTTGAAAAGTCCGACGGTCCATCCCGCGCGAAGGCTCCAGACGCAGAAGGTGAGCGCGGCGATTCCGAAGACGGCGGGCAGGAACCACGCGACGAGCCGGTCGGCTTCTCGTTCGAGGTGCGAAGGCTTCGATTGGGCGGCGATGACGCGCGCGAGGATGCCGTCGAGTCGGCGCTCGCCGCCGGCGGCGGTGGCGCGCACGCGCAGCGCGCCGTCCAGCGAGTGGCTGCCCGCGAATACGGGATCGCCGCCGCGTTTCGCGATCGGGAAGGGCTCGCCGGTGAGCGCGGATTCGTTGACGAAGGCCGCGCCGTCCATCACGACGCCGTCGATGGGAATGCCCGTCCCGGCGGCCACGAGAACCATGTCGCCGGGTTGAATCTCCCGCACGGGAACGGTCGCGACGCGGCCGTCGCCGGCGATGCGCTCGCAGGTGTCGAATTCCCGGCCGAGCGTCCGCGCGGCATCCAGCGCGGCGGAGCGGCGGCGTTCGCCCAGGATGCGGCCGAACGTGTAGATCGCGAGCAGGATGGCCACGACCTCGTAGTAAACATGGCCCGAGCCGCGGAGGGTGGACTGGAGGGACGCGGCGAAGGCTCCGAAGATGCCGGCCAGAAAAAGCTGCTCGAAGACGATGCGGCCATGCCGCGCCGCGCCGAAGGCGGCGCGGAGCAGGGGAAGGCCAACCAGCAGGAAGACGACGACCGCCGATGCGGCGAGAGCGGCGTGCAGCGCGAGGCGGGTGCGGCCTTCCGGCGGCGAGAGATTCACCGCGAGGCCGAAGATCATGGATTGCGCGGCGATCAGGCCGGCGAAGGCGACGCGCATCCACTCGGCGGCGCGGCGCGGGGCGGCGCTGGCAGGAGGCGCCTTGCAGTGGCAGCAGGACGACATTGAGGATGTCAGCGTAGGATGTGGGCGGGGTTTTGCAACTGAATAAACCGAGGCGATTTCCCGCTTTCGCGCCGGGGCTGTCCGCTCTAACTTCCCGCCATGCGTCGTGTCTGGATCGGGCTCGGAATCCTCTTCGTCCTGCTGGTGGCGGGGATTCTCGGGCTGAATCTTTGGGTGCATTCGTATCTGCGCAGCGAGGGCTTCCGCAAGCTTGTCGCCGCGAAGACCGGCCAGGCGCTCAAGGCCGATGCTAGCTATCAGCCGTTCGACTGGGCGGGATCGTCGGTTTTTTCGCAATCCCTCACGGCCCGGGGCGAGTCCGGCACGCCGATCGAGTCGTTCGACGCCGAGCAGGTGCGCGCGAACGTGGACTGGAAGGCGATCTTTCACGGCGCATGGCGCGTGGATCGCATCGATATCGTGCGGCTCGATTTGAAAATCCGCAGCGCAATGCAGCAGGCCGCCACCGCGGGCGAACCGGGACCGACGCCCGAGCCGCAGCCGCCGAAGCGGGGGCTTTTGCCGAACCGTTTCGAGCTCGATCGCGTCGATGTGCAAAATGCCAACGTCGCCATCGGCGCGCAGGCCAATATCCGTGGCGCCGCGCTGAAAGTGCGCCCCGAGGGCAGCGGCTGGGTCTTCGACGGCAGCGGCGGCAAGCTCGACCTTGTCTCGCGCCAGCCGCTCGATATCGGCAGCTTCCGCGTGCGGCTCCAGCAGGGTGTGGTTTATCTCACGGACTCGGAATTTCACCTGGGCGCGAGCGGCAATCTGAAAGCCTCCGGCGAGATCGGCGGTCCCGACGCGCCTTACGACGTGAGCCTCGAATGGCAGAACGTGGATTCCGCCGACGCGCTCGATGCCGCGTGGAAGAATCGCGTGAACGGCGTGCTTTCCGGCAAGGCGCGCAGCCTGGGCCGCGCGGGAAAACCGCCGCTGACCACCGGAAACTTCCAGCTCATCGACGGGCTGCTCACCGGCCTGCCCGTGCAGAAGGAGATCGCGCAGTTCACCCGCTCGCCGCAATTCGAGCGCATGCCGCTGCAGCTCGTATCCGGCGATTTTACTTATGACGGCACGGCCACGACGGTGAAAAATTTCGTCGCCGAATCGCAGGGCTTGTTGCGTCTCGAAGGAAATTTCCGGATCGGCGCCGGCGGTTCGCTCGAGGGGAGTTTTCGCGTCGGCGTGACCGCGCAATCGCTCCAATGGCTCCCGGGTTCCCAGGAAAAAGTCTTCACAGTTTCGGAGAATGGCTACCTCTGGACGACCGTGAAAATCGGCGGAAATCTGCAAAACCCGACCGAGGATCTTTCGCGGCGGCTGGCGACGGCCATGGGCCAGCAGATGATCGATACGGGCGTGGAAATCATTCAAAATACGCCGTCGAACGCGATCGATGCCGTCAAAAAGGCCGTCGATATTCTTTCTCCACTCCTTCCGTGAGCTTGGCGGCGCCAGACTTTCAGCAGCTCGTCGATGCCTACTACGAGTCGCTCTATCGCTTCGCCCTGAGTCTGGCGCGCAACGAAAACGACGCCGCCGACCTCGTGCAGCAGACGTTTTCGCAATGGGCGCGGAAGGGGCATCAGCTCCGCGACCCGAGCCTGGCGAAGACATGGCTCTTCACCACGCTGCGGCGGGAATTTCTCGGCGCGCGGCGCAGATCCGCCCGCTTTTCCGACGAGCCCGTGACCGAGGAGGACGCCAGCCTCGAGCCGCCGCAGGCGGAATCGCTCGACGCGGCGGCCGTGATGGAATGCCTCCAAAAGCTTCCGTTGGAATATCGGGAGCCCGTCGTCCTCTTCTATTTAAAGGAGGTGTCGTATGCCGAGATCGCCGAGATCCTCGGCGTGCCCATCGGCACGGTGATGTCCCGACTTTCCCGCGGCAAAGCCCGCCTGCGAACCATGCTGACCGAAAAAAATGCCTGACCGATTCGACGAGACCGATGCCGTGCTCGCGCGGAAGCTGACGGAGATCGCTCCGCCCGCCGACCTGCGCGCGCGCCTGCTCGCCACGGCGAAAACGCCGGAGATCGTCGAGGCGCCGACCCGCTCCGGAAACTGGCTGATCGGCGGCATCATTGCGGCCGCCGCGACGCTCGTGCTGAGCTTGTTCCTTCTGGGCGAGTGGGCGCACCGGGGCGAGCCGATCGGCGCGGCGACGGCGGATATTTCCCGTTTTCTTTCCGGGAAATTCGATCTCGCGCTGCAGACTTCCAGCGTCGTGAAAGTGCGCGAGTGGCTGACCGCCAATAATCCGCATCACCAGATCGATCTCCCGGCTGCCCTGGCGGGGCGGGCTCCGATGGGCTGCCGCGAGCTGATGTGGCGCGATCATCGCGGCTCGCTGGCCTGTTTCTCGATGGGCGGCGGCAAGCTGGCGCACCTCGCGATGTTTCCAACGAAAATTTTCGCCGATGCTCCGGGCTCTGCGCCGGTGATCGCGAAGGCCGGCGGGTGGACGCGCGCCGCCTGGTCGCGGGACGGGATGACCTATCTGCTTTTCGTGCCCGAGGGGACGGATCCGATGAAGGAGCTCCTCGGCTTCGCCACGGATCAGCGGGCGGGATTGATCGCGTCCAACAGCTCGTGGAGCAGCGCGTTCGCGGTCGAGAACGCCGCGTCTTTCGCGGCGAGGATCGCGCCGCCGGTTTTAACGAATTCGGCGGGCTCGAGCTCGTTTCCGAATTCCGCGACGAGATCGGAAAGGCCTTCGCGCGTCATTTCCGGATGAAACTGCAGTGCGAGAACGCGGCCGTCGTAAATGAAGCCCTGGTTCGCGCAGCCCGCGCTTCTCGCGAGGCGCAGGGCTCCCGGCGGCAGCTCGAACGTGTCGCCATGCCAGTGCATGGCTTCGAGGGACGGAGGCAGGAAGGGAAGGCGTGCGCGAGCTTCGGCGGTGAACTCGACGGGAAGCCACCCGATTTCGATTTTGGCGTTCTGCGTGACGCGGCCGCCGAGCGCGTCGGCGAGGAATTGCGAGCCGAGGCAGACGCCGACGGCGGGCCTGCCGGATGCGATGTGCGTCTCGATGAACGCCCGCTCGGCGCGAAGCCACGGATGGTCGCGATCCTGGTAAATATTCATCGGGCCGCCCATCACGACGAGAAAGTCGACCGTAGCCGGATCAGGGAGGGGTTCGCCGAGATAAAGGTGCGTGGCCGCGAGGGAGCAGCCTCGGGATGCGGCCCAATCCGCGATGGCGCCGGAGCCTTCGCAGCGGTGATGCTGGAGGATGTGGAGGTTGGTCATTGGTTATTGGTCATTCGTCATTGGAAGAGCTGCCAAAAGCCAATGACCATGGACTACTGACCGATGACACGCGCCGCCAGGCGCGTGGCGGCGTTGGCTTCGGAGAGGTCTTCGATGCAGCGCGTGACGAGCGCGGTCCAGCCGGTCTGGTGGCTGGCGCCGAGGCCTCGGCCGGTGTCGCCGTGAAAATATTCGTGAAAGAGCACGAGGTCTTTCCAATGGGGATCGGTCGCGTATCGCTTGTCGCCGCCGTGGCAGGGCCGCGCGCCATTTTCATCCGCCGTGAAGAGGCTGGTGAGCCGGCAGGAGAGAAAATGCGCAACCTCGCCGAGGTCGAGCATCACGCCGGAGCCGACGGGGCACTCGACTTTGAAATTCGAGCCGAAATAGCGATGGTAGCGCTCGAGTGCTTCGATGAGGAGATAGTTGATGGGAAACCAGATGGGGCCGCGCCAGTTCGAGTTCCCTCCGAACATGCCGGAAGGCGATTCGCCGGGCGCGTAGCCGACGGTATGCTGCTGGCCATCGACCTCGAAGACGAACGGCGCCTTGTCGTGAACCGCGGAAAGCGAGCGGATGCCGTGCGGCGAGAGGAATTCTTTCTCGTCGAGCAGGCGGACGAGGATGCGCTCGAGACGGTCTTTCGACGGCAGCGCGAGGAGGGAAATCTTTTCCGAGCTGGAGCGATCTCACCACGACATATGGCGGGCAAGGTCGGGGCGGTTCATCATGAACCACTCCATGCGGCGGCTGAAACCTTTGAGTTTCCGCACCTCGGTGAGATCGAGGAGTTCGACGGCAAGCATGGGAATGAGGCCGACCATCGAGCGGGTCTTGAGCACGTGACGCTCGCCGTTCATGCGCAGGTGATCGTAGTAAAATCCGTCCTCCTCGTTCCAGAGGCCGGTGCCGTCGAAGTGATTCAACGCGTCGGCGATGGCGACAAAGTGCTCGAAGAATTTCGAGGCCATGTCCTGGTAGACGTCGTTTTCCTTCGCGAGCTCCAGCGCCATGGCGAGCATGGTCACGCAATAAAAACCCATCCACGCCGTGCCGTCGGCCTGATGGAGATGGCCGCCGCCGGGCAGCGGGCGCGAGCGGTCGAAGACGCCGATGTTGTCGAGACCGAGGAAGCCGCCGGAGAAGAGGTTCTGGCCGTGCTCGTCCTTGCGGTTCACCCACCAGGTGAAGTTGAGCAGCAATTTCTGGAACGTGCTTTCGAGGAAGTTGCGATCGCGGAAGCCGCGCGAGTCCGCGATTTTGTAGACGCGCCACGCGGCCCAGGCATGGACGGGCGGATTCACATCGCCGAACTCCCACTCGTAAGCGGGCAGCTGGCCGTTCGGGTGCATATACCACTCGCGCAGGAGCACGGTGAGCTGCTGCTTGGCGAAGATGGGATCGAGCCGCGCGAAGGGCAGCATGTGGAAGGCGAGATCCCACGCGGCGAACCACGGGTATTCCCACTTGTCGGGCATCGAGAGGACGTCCTTCGCGAAAAAATGGCGCCACGGGCCGTTGCGAATCAGCTCCCGGCCCTTTGGTGGAGCGGGTTCGTAGGGATCGCCGTCGATCCAGTCGCCGATGACGTAGTGGTAGAATTGCTTGCTCCAGACGAGGCCGGCGTAGGCCTGGCGCGAGACGCGTTTTTGTTCGTCGGTGACGTTCGACGGGATGAGCTCGGCGTAGAATTCGTCCGCGTCGAGTTTGCGCTTGGCGAGGGTTTTCTCGAATCGCTCGGGGTCGAAGTCGCCGAGGTTTTCGGCGCGCGGGCGGATCTGGAGCTGGAGCGTGACCTCGCCACCGGCGGGAATTTCCAGGCGATAGAGCGCGGCGGCTTTCGTGCCGCGCTGGGCGGGATTCACGGCGCCGGTTTCGCCGCCGATGAGGTGGCGGTGGAAGGCGTCCTTCACCCACGGCTGGGCGTTCTCCTGCTTGTAGAGGCGTTCGGTGTTGGTCTCGTTGTCGGTGAAGAGCCATGCGTCGGGCTTGCGTGCGACGAGCCACTCGAAATCGTGAAGCGATTCGTGCGCGCAGGCGACGCGGCGGGAGTGGGTTTTCCAAAGCCGCGGCTTGAGCGTGCAGCCTTCGTGTTTGCAGCCCCACGTCCAGGTGTTGCGGAACCAGAGCGTGGGCAGCACGTCGAGCTTCGCGGGCTCGGGGCCGCGATTCGCGAGGGTGAGCTGGATGTAGGTGTCGTCGGGGGCAGCCTTGGCGTATTCGACGAAGACGTCGAAGTAACGATTCCCGTCGAAGGTGCCGGTGTCCTCGATTTCGTATTCGAGCTGGTCGCGGCCGCGGCGGGCGTTTTCGGCGACGAGTTTCTCGTAGGGAAAGGCGGCTTGCGGGTATTTGTAGAGCGCCTTGGCGTAGGAAGCGGTGGGCGTGGCGTCGAGGTAGTAATAGCATTCCTTCACGTCCTCTCCGTGATTGCCTTGGGGATTCGCGAGGCCGTAGAGACGCTCTTTCAAAATGGCATCCTTGCCGTTCCAGAGCGCGACCGCGAAGCACAGGCGGGATTGGCGATCGGTCCAGCCGAGGAGTCCGTCCTCGCCCCAGCGGTAGGCGCGGCTGCGGGCGTGATCGTGCGGGAAGCTGCCCCAGGCGTCGCCGTTGGCCGAGTAGTCTTCGCGCACGGTTCCCCATTGCCGCTCGGAAAGGTAGGGGCCCCACCGTTTCCAGTTTTTATCCCGTTGCGCGTCTTCGATGACGCGCCGCATCTCCGCTGACTCCATAACCCTGCTGACTTTCTACGCCGAAATGCGCGGCTGGTCGATTGCGGGTTCGCGAAATTCTCTACCGCGATTTTTCCGGCTCGAAGAGGACCGGGCGTTCCTTCGAAGCGAGCACCTCGGCGAGTTTTTTTTCCGCTTGCACGCGGGCGTCGTGGCGGAGGCCGGATTGGCGCGCTTGCAACTCCACGCGCAGGCGCAGTTCGCGGAGCGCCGCTTCGCGGTCGCCGGCGGTGAGTTTGTTCCAAATTCCGTCTTCATCGTGAAGGAAACGCACGTCGCGCAGCTCGACGCCGAGAATCTCGGCGGGCGGCAGAGAGACGCGGAGCGCGCCGGCGGAACGGTCGATCTCGATGACGAATGGCCGGGCCAAATCGAAGCCGGCGCGAATCACGAAATCCGCCTCGACCTCGAAGGTCTTCGTGCTGTGCAGCCAGGAGTCGTCGACGCGCTGCCTCTCGGTGAGTTTCTTTTCGACGGTCACGAGCTGGAGCACCGCGTTTTGCTGCTCGACGATCGTGCGATGGTTCACGGTCACCTTCGGCCACACCTGGATCGCGTCCATCACGCGGATGGCGATATCGGCCGCCGCGGATTTCGTGCGCTCGATGTTTTGGCGGACGACCCAGCCCGCCGTGAGGATAATCGCGAGCAGGCACGCGGTGGTCGCGAGAACAAGACGCGTGGCGCGGGCGTCGTCGGAGCGTGGCATCGGGGGAGGGTAATTGAAAAATAGCGTCTCCTCAATCGCCGGCCGCCCGCGCCGGAAATGCTTGCCTGCGTTTTTCAGCGCCCGATAGCTTGCCCGGATGAAGGTTGTAGTCACAGGAGGAGCGGGCTTCATCGGCTCGCATGTCGTGCGCCGATTGCTTGCCGACGGACACGCGGTCTCGGTGATCGATAATTTCAGCGATTTTTATCCGCCGGCCATCAAGCGGGCGAACGTCGGGAGTTTCGGCGGCCGGGCGAAAATTTTCGAGGCGGACATTTGCGATTTCGACGAGATGCAGTCGATCCTGGCGGACGGGCGATTCGAGTCCATCGTTCACCTGGGCGCGCGCGCCGGCGTGCGGCCCTCGATTCAAAATCCCAAGGCCTACATCGATACGAATATTACCGGCACCTACAACCTGCTGGAAGGCGCACGGGCGGCGGACACGAAGCATTTCGTCTTCGCGTCCAGCTCCTCGGTCTACGGCCTCGCGAAGACCGTGCCTTTTTCCGAGAATCTGCCCTTGCCGCAAACGCTCAGCCCCTACGCCGCGACGAAGCTGGCCGGCGAGCAGCTGTGCGGAAATTTCTCGAATCTCCACGGCTTGCGCGTGGTCTGCCTGCGCTTCTTCACGGTCTATGGCCCCGGGCAGCGGCCGGATCTCGCGATTCATAAATTCACGGACATGATCGAGCGCGGGCAGGCCATCCCGAAGTTCGGCGACGGCAATACGCGCCGCGATTACACGTATATCGACGACATCGTGCAGGGCGTGCTCGGAGCGATCGCGTATGACGGCGAGCCGTTCGACATTTTCAATCTCGGCGAGAGCGAGACCACGACGCTCAACGAGCTCATCGCCGCGCTGGAAACTTCGCTCGGCAAAAAAGCGGTGATCGAGCAGCTGCCCGAGCAGCCGGGAGATATGCCGCGCACCTGCGCCGATATTTCCAAGGCGCGGCGCCTGCTGGGCTACGATCCGCGCACGAAGATCGCGGACGGCATCCCGAAATTCGTGGAATGGTATCGGGGGCTGGGGAAATGAATTTTTACAGGAGCAAACCGAGGGAGCGGAGAGGGCAATAATTCTCTGTTTCCTCCGTTGCCTCCTGTAAATCTCCGACATGCCTTCCAACGTCACCGAACTGCTGCAGGAGCTGATCCGGATTCCGAGCGTGAATCCGGACGGTGATCCGGGGACGCCGCACGTCGGCGAGAAAGAAATCGCGGATTACCTCGCGGATTTTCTGAGCAAGCTCGGCGCCCGGGTCGAGCTGCCGGAAGTGCTCGCCGGCCGGCCGAACGTGGTGGCCCGCTTTCCATCGAACCGCGCCGTCAAGCCAAAGCTGCTGCTCGCGCCGCATACCGACACGGTGAGCGTCGGCGGCATGACGATCGAGCCGTTCGGCGGCGAGTTGCGCGACGGAAAAATCCACGGCCGCGGCGCCTCGGATACCAAGGGCTCCATCGCCGCGATGCTTTGGGCGTTGCGGGAAAGTCGGCTCGACGATCTTTCACACGAAATCTGGTTCGCCGGTCTGATGGGCGAGGAGGCGGGATTGCATGGATCCAGGGATCTCGCCGGGCGGGAAAAATTCGATTTCGTCATCGTGGGTGAGCCGACGAGCCTGCAAATCGTCAATGCGACCAAAGGCTCCGCGTGGCTGACGCTGCGCACGAGCGGGAAAGCCGTGCACGCCTCGATGCCCGATGAGGGCGACAATGCCATCTACAAAATGGCGGACGTCCTGCGATGTATTCGCGACGAAATCGCTCCGTCGCTGCGGTCGCAAAGTCATCCCATCCTCGGCTCGCCGACGATCAGCGCGGGGACGATTCGCGGCGGCACGAAATCGAACATCGTGCCGGATGCCTGCGAGGTGAGCGTGGATCTGCGAACGATTCCAGGCCAGGAACTCGAGCCCGTGCTCGCGAAGCTGCGGGCCGCTTGTCCGGAGCTGGAAGTTGCGATCTGGGAGGCCAAGCCGATGCTCACCGAGGCGGAGCATCCGGTGATTCGCTCGCTGGAGAGTTGCGGGGCGGCCCGCGTGGGCGCGCCCTGGTTTTGCGACGCCGCGGTTTTTGGCGAGACGGGGGTTCCCTCGGTCGCGGTCGGGCCGGGATCGATCGAGCAGGCGCATACGAAGGACGAATTCATGGCCGTGGCGGATCTCGAGGCCGGCGTGGTGTTCTTCAAAAAATTCTTAGCCGCACTCCGGCCAGGCAGGTCATGACCGGGAAGATTCGTTGGGGACTGGTCGGAGCCGGAGGCATCGCGCGTGATTTTGCCGCCGCATTGGCGACGGCCCATTTCAGCACGCTCGCCGCGGTGGGCAGCCGGTCGCGCGAGTCGGCCGAAAAATTCGCGCGGGATTTTCCCGGATGCCGTGCCCACGCGTCGATCGAGGAAATGCTCGCCGACCCGGAGGTCGGCGCCGTTTACATCGCGACCCCGCATCCTTCCCATGCCGAATGGACGGTCCGCGCCGCGCGCGCTGGGAAACACGTGCTTTGCGAAAAGCCTTTTGCGATGAACGTCGCCGAAGCCGAGCGGGTTTTCGCCGCGGTCGAGGGCACGGGCGTGACGGTGGTCGAGGCCTTCAAGGATCGCTTCCATCCGCTCACCGAGCGCGTCGTGGCCGCGCTTCCCCAGCTCGGCGAGATTCGCATTATCGAGGCGGCATTCAGCTATCGCACCGATTTTGATTCGGCGAAGCGGCATTTTGCCTTGGAGCTGGGCGGCGGCGGGATTCTCGACGTGGGATGCTATCCCATGAATTTCGCGAGACGGATCGCGGGTGCTGCGCTTGGGCGGACTTTTGCCGATCCCCTGGGAGTCACCGGCCTGGCGGAGTTTGCGGATACGGGCGCCGATATTTACGCGATCGGGTTGCTTCGATTCGCGAATGGCATCCTCGCAAAAGCTTCCTGCGGCATCACCGTGGCGCAGGAAATCTGCGCGCGGATTTACGGAACCGAGGGCTGGATTTACGTGCCGCATCCATGGACGCGATTCCCCGCCGGCACGGCCACGGCGACGCTGCGGCGCGCCGGCGGGCGGGAGGAGGCGCTGGCCGTGACCACGGATCGGCATGTCTTCGCCCTCGAGGCGGACGCGCTGGCTCAAACCGCCGCCGCCGGTCTCGCGGAATGCGCCGCGATGACCTGGGCGGACACGATCAGCAACCTGCGCGCTCTCGATCAATGGCGCGCGGCCATCGGTCTGCGCTATCCGGCGGACGAAGCGACGGGGCCCAGGGTCTAGGAGCTTTATGCGTGGTGGTTTCGACGGGGGCTGATTCGGATTGAATCGCATGCCGGGGTCGGCGAAAACGGAGGGCTCCTTTATGAGTGAAAAGACAGCGATCACCCCACGCCGCGAGGAAGATTTTCCCGAGTGGTATCAACAGGTCATCAAGGCCGCCGACATGGCCGAGAATTCCGAGGTGCGCGGCTGCATGGTCATCAAGCCGTGGGGCTACGCTTTGTGGGAGCGCATGCAGGCCGTGCTCGACGGAATGTTCAAGGCCACCGGTCACAAGAACGCGTATTTCCCGCTCTTCATTCCGCTGAGCCATCTGCAAAAGGAAGCGGATCACGTCGAGGGTTTCGCGACGGAGTGCGCGGTCGTCACGCATCATCGTCTGGAGAAGAAAGACGGGAAGCTCGTGCCCGCCGGCCAGCTCACCGAGCCGCTCATCGTGCGGCCCACTTCGGAGACGATCATCGGCGCGACGTATGCGAAATGGGTGAAGAGCTACCGCGATCTCCCGATCCTGATCAACCAATGGGCGAACGTCGTGCGCTGGGAAATGCGGCCGCGATTGTTTCTGCGCACGGCGGAATTTCTGTGGCAGGAAGGACACACCGCGCATGAGACCGAGGCCGAGGCCATCGCGGAAACCGAGAAAATGCTCGGCGTGTATGAGACGTTCGCGCGGGACTATCTGGCGATCCCCGTGCTCACCGGCGAGAAGAGCGAAAGCGAGCGGTTTCCCGGCGCGGTGCGCACGTATTGCATCGAGGCCATGGTGCAGGATCGCAAAGCCATCCAGGCCGGCACGTCGCATTTTCTCGGACAGAATTTTGCGAAGGCCTCGGGCATTCAGTTCCAGGGTCGCGACGGGCAGCTTGCGCTCGCGTGGACGACAAGCTGGGGCGTGAGCACGCGCTTGATCGGCACGCTCATCATGGCGCACGCCGACGACGACGGGCTCATTCTGCCGCCGCGCATCGCGCCGGCGCATGTGGTGATCATTCCGATCACGCCGAAGCCGGAAAGCCGCGACGCCGTGCTGGAGGCGGCGCACACGCTCGCCGCCGATTTGCGCGTGCAGACGTATCACGGAGCGCCCTTGCTGGTGGAGATCGACGATCGGGACCTGGGCGGCGGCGTGAAAAGCTGGGAGTGGATCAAGAAAGGCGTGCCGATTCGCATCGAGATCGGGCCTCGCGATCTCGAGAATGGTTCCGTCGCGCTCTCGCGCCGCGACGAGCCGCCCAAGCAAAAGGAATTTTTGCCGCAGTTCGAAGCCGTGGCGAAAGCCTGCACGCTGCTCGACGACATTCAGCAGAACTTGCTCGCGCGCGCCACCGCCTTCCGCGACGCGCAGACGCGCGTGATCGATTCGAAGGAGGATTTCTACGATTACTTCACGCCGAAAAATTCCAGCAAGCCGGAATCGGAGCGAAGCGGAGATGGACGAAGTCAAATTCACGGCGGCTTCGCCCTCGCGCATTGGAATGGCAGCGGCGAAGTCGAAGCGAAGATCAAGGAGGACTTGAAGGTGACGATTCGCTGCATCCCGCTCGAGACGACGGCGGAGCCCGGCGCCTGCATCTTCACGGGTGAGCCGAGTCGCCAACGGGTGGTTTTCGCGAAGTCCTATTAGAAAAAATCGCGATGAAAACGAGTTCCTCCCTGCTCGTTGGACTCGATCTTGGCGGCACGAAGATCGAGGGGGCCATCGTCGATCCGAACCGCCCGGCGGAACCGGTCGCGCGGCTGCGACATCCCACGGAATCATCGGAAGGCTACGACCACATCCTTGGCCAGATCGGCAGGGTGATCGAGGATCTCCGGCGGAGTTATCCCGGAAAATTTCCCGGGATCGTCGGACTCGGGACTCCGGGCACGCTCGATCCGAAGACGCAGCTCCTGCGCGGCTCGAACACGCAATGCCTGAACGGCCGGCCGCTGCGCGCCGACCTCGAGAAGCGGCTCGGCCTGCGGGTCGAAATCGAAAATGACGCGAATTGTTTCGCGCTTGCCGAGGCGACATTGGGCGCCGCTCGCGGCTACGAGACGGTCTTCGGCATCATCATGGGCACCGGCTGCGGAGGCGGCTATGTCGTCCACAACAAAGTCCTCCACGGCTGCCACGGCATCGCGGGCGAATGGGGCCAGCTCGTGATCGAGCCCGGCGGACGCCTGTCCGGCTACGGCACGAGGGGAATCGTCGAGACCTATATCGCCGGGCCGGCGCTCGAAGGATTTTACGAGGAGGAAAGCGGCGTCCGGCTCCCGCTCAAGGAAATCGTGGCGCGGGCGGGCGCCGATCCCGCAGCGGCGGCGACCATCGAGCGGTTGAAGGATTTTTTCCCGCGGGCGCTGGCTTTTATCATCGATACGTTCGACCCCCACGCGGTGGTCATCGGCGGAGGCGTCGGCAATCTCGACGTGCTTTACACGGACGAGATACGAACGCGGATTTCGCAGCTGATTTTTGCGCCGAAATTCGAAGCGGCGATCCTCAGGCCGGAGCTGGGTGATAGTGCGGGTGTCTTCGGAGCCGCGATGCGGACGGCGAATTAGGAAATTTCCGCGGGATCGACGATCGGCGCGTGGCAGGAGAAGTCTTCGCACACGTAAAGCGCCGCCTGACCGTCAATCGGGCGCATGTCCTTGGTGGAATCCGTGTGCCCGGCGAGCAGCAGCACGCGATTTGGCTCGAACTTGAGACGTGCCGCATGGGCGAGGGCCAACGCGTCCGCCGCCTCGCGCTCGCCGGCGATCACCAGCTGGCGCGGCGGGGTCAGGAGCATGTCCAGGGCGCAAAGCATTTTTGGCACGGCGGAAGGCATGCCGCGCAGGATTGCCGAAAATGAACCGATGGTTTTTCGCGCCCGCGCCACGCGGGCGTCGTCGTGAAGCATCCAGCCCAGGCGAAGAAGATTCAGGGCGGAGATCGAGTTGGCCGAGGGCTCGGCGCCGTCGTAGTCGTCGCGCAGGCGCAGCGGCACGAGCGGGTCGCCCTCCGCGCTCCCGAGATAGGCGCTGGCCTCGTCGTCGAAGAAAAGTGCGTCCTGCCTGGCCTGGAGTTCGGTGGCCCACGAAAGCCACGCGGGATCGAGGTCGGCTTCGTAAAGATCGAGCAGCCCTTGAATGACGAACGCATAGTCCTCCGCAAAAGCCCGGATGGCGGCCCTGCCGTCCCGCCACGACCGAAATAGCTCGCCCGTCGCGGGATCGAACATGCTGCCGCGCAAAAATTGCGCGGCGCGGCGAGCGGCAGCGAGGAAGACATCGTCGCCGAGGATCGCTCCCGCTCGCGCGAGGGCGGAAATCATCAAGCCGTTCCAGGCCGCCAGGACTTTGTCGTCAAGGTGCGGTTTCGGACGCGACTCGCGCGCGGTGACGAGGGTGAGCCGGGCGCGTGCGAGTGCGTCGCGGATTTCATCGAGGGATTGGCCGAAGGCTGCCGCGGTGGCTGGAAGAGGCTCGCGCCGGATGAGAATATTTTTCCCGGGAAATTCGCCGTGGGGATCGCTTTCCGGAAGCACATTTCCCGCGGGTTCGACGCCGAAGTGGCGGCAGAAAATCGCAGCGTCCTCCGGGTTCAAGAGCCTTTCGATCTCGTCTTTTGTCCAGACGTAGAATGCCCCCTCGCGATGCTCGGGCCGGCCGTGCGCGATGAGGCTGTCGGCATCTTCCGCGGAAAAAAAGCCGCCTTCGGGATGCGTGAGGCTGCGGCTGGCGTAGGCGAGCGTGTCGCGGGCGATGTCGGCGAATTCGGGATCGCGGGTGATCAACCATGCGTCGAGATAGGCGCTCGCGAGCTGGGCCTGGTCGTAGAGCATTTTCTCGAAATGCGGGACGTGCCATTCGCCATCGACCGAGTAGCGATGGAAGCCGCCTCCGAGGTGATCGCGCATGCCGCCGGCGGCCATTTTGCGCAGGGTATGCAGCGCCATTTCCAAGGCGTGGGGTTCTTTCGAGCGAACGAGAAAATCGAGAACCGCCGGGCGTGGAAATTTCGGCCCGCCGCCGAAGCCGCCTTCCCGGGCGTCGTAGCTGCGGGCGAAGGCTTCGTATCCGGCGGTGAGCGGGGCGGGGGACAATGGGGAAGAGGAAGTGGAAGAGGAGGATTCTTTGAGCGACGCGATGACCTGGGCGCCCTGGGCGAGGACGTTCTCCCGCTCGCGCGACCAGATTTCGGCGACGCGCTCGAGCACGGTGATGAAGCCGGGACGGCCGTAGCGATCGGTGGGCGGAAAATACGTGCCGCCGAAAAAGGGCTGGCCGTTCGGCGTGAGCCACGCGCTCATCGGCCAGCCGCCGCTGCCGGTGGTCGCCTGCACGAAGGCCATGTAGAGACGGTCGATATCCGGGCGCTCCTCGCGATCCACCTTGATGCTCACGAAATATTCGTTGAGCACGGCGGCGACCTCGGGATTCTCGAATGATTCGTGCGCCATGACGTGGCACCAATGGCAGGTCGAGTAGCCGATCGAGAGGAAGACGGGCTTGTTCTCGTCGCGCGCGCGTGCGAACGCGACCGAGCCCCATTCGTGCCAGTGGACGGGATTGTCCTTGTGCTGGAGCAGGTAGGGCGAGGTGGCGGCTGCGAGGAGGTTCGGCATGGCTGAAAGAAACGCTGGCATCCTTTCCACGCCCGCGCAATGCCGGTCCGCCGACGAATGGGTGGTTACTTGACGCTGGTGGAGACCTGGAATTTGGACGCCTCGGTCTTGACGAAGTTCAGCACGACCGGTGCAAGAATGATGCCGCCTATGCCCATGAGCCTCTCCCCGACGAGCAGGGCGAGCAGGGTGAGCCACATCGGATGGCGGATGCGCCCGCCGATGATCCGGCTGTTGAGAAAGTATTCCAGCTTATGGACAACGATGAGGAAGATGAGGGCTCCGCCCGCGAATTGGGGCGAGATGGTGAAGCCGAGGCCGACGATGAGCGTATTGCTGATGAGATTGCCGATCACCGGCAGGAGGCCGCACAAAAAAGTGAAGATGATGACCACCGTGGCGTAGGGCAGGCCGCAGGAGTAGATGAAAATCGCCGTGAGCGTGGTGTTGATGGCGGAGATGATGACCTGGGCGCCCATGACCCGCTCGAAGCTTCGGTAGAGCGAATGAAACAGCTCGGCGATCCTCGCCGCGTGCAGGGAATACAGGCTCAGCGGGCGCGGGGTGAGATCGTAGTCGATCTTGGGGTTGATGAAGATGCCGATGGCCACCACGACGCCGACGACGAGAAAGAGAAATTCCTTCGTGGCGATCCTGGCAAAGCTGCCGAGGTAGCCGGCGGCGGCCTGCGCGCTCTCGATGGCCAGTGATTTCAGGCTCTCGATATCGGTGAATGGCAGGTCGATGCCGTGGCCGGTGGCGTATTTGACGATCTTTGGAACGGAGTTGGAAACGATCTCCGGGAGTTCGACGATCGCCTGTCGCACGAAAAACGCGAAGCCGTAGAAAAGCAGCGAGAGCAGAATGAGGAAGGCGGGCACCGCGCTCCATTTGTAGCGGCCGAAGGACAGGGTGCGCAGCGCGAGAAAGGCGAAGAGCGCCGTGATCAGCACCGTGGACAGATGCAGCCATCCGATGAGGATGAAGAGCAGCAGGAAGATCGCATACGAGACGGCGGGAGAGTGGGACATCGGGTGCGGGAACGTGCTGGCGCATGTTTGATGGCAAATGGCGGACTTGTCGAGCGCCGCGGGCGGACTCGTCCGGAGCGCCCGATGGGGCCGCCTACGTTCCCATCAGCAGGCGCAGCGGGGGTTCGGTGCAATGGAATACGTCACGCCATTGCCGTTGCTCCAATCTTACGGAACTCGGCGAACGATGGTGAGCGTCACTGGGGCGGAAAATCCTTCCGTTCCGGTGGCGATGAAGGTGATCCGATTTTTTCCGGGCTTAAGGGGCGCCGTAATTTTCCATTTGCCGCCAGGACGCAGACGCGCGGTCTTCCAAGCTCCTTTGCGGAGGCGATAGGAGATGAGATTGCCATCGATGACGATCCCGGTGATCGGGATTTTGGATTTGGCGGTTGCGATGGTCTTTTTGCCCGCGATGCGCACTTTAGGTTGGCTCGGGGAAGCCGACGGAGAGGGGAAAGGCGTCGCTGGAACAGGCGTGGGGGTCGGTGTGGGAGTCGGTGTGGGAGTCGGTGTGGGAGTCGGTGTGGGAGTCGGCGTGGGGGTCGGCGTGGGGGTCGGCGTGGGAGTCGATTGGGCAAGGGAAATGGTGTGCTGTCCCGAGGGGACGTCTTGGACGGTCAGATTTCCGTCGGCCGACGCAACAGCGTCTGTCTGCACGCCGTCCAGTATCGCCACGGCATTGGAAAGTCCCTTGGTCGGGATGACGATATTCGCGGTCATGTTTCCCGGGATCGTGACGGTCAGGCTGAAAGTGGACGGTGAATTCTGGACGCTGAGTTTTACCGGACCACGGATGGTGGGGATGGTTCCGACGACTTGCGTCAACCCGGCCGACGCGGTTCCGCTGCCGAGCTGGGGATGGATCTCCACGCGGCCCATTCCGGGGGTGAGCGGCTTGAGGCCGAGGACGTAGCGGGAGAGGATGTTCACCGGAGCGGCCCCCCAGGCGTGATTCCAATCCTGGTTGCTTTTGTAGGTGTTGTCCCAGGCTTCCATCGTGAGGGTCGAGCCGGCGGTCATCATGTTTGCCCAGTGGCGCTTGTAGGCGGGGTCGTGGTCGGCCATGAGGCCGATGGCGTAGTCAGCCTCGTCGCCCTCGAAGAGCGCTTCGAGCAGATATTGCGCACCATAGACGCTGGGGGCCATGCGCTTGGTCTTCAGGTAGGTCATCACCGCGGCGACGCGAGCCGGCGGCACGAGGCCCAAGGCCATCGGGAAGAAATTGCCGTGTGCGGAGACGTGGGTGGAGGTCTCTCCGTCTTGATAAGTGGAGGTGGCGGCCTTCCAAAAGGTCGCGTTGAACGCCGTCTGAATCTGGTCCGCGCGAGTGGTGAAATCTGCCTGGTCTGCGCTCTTTCCGAGTGCCCCGGCCATTTCGGCCATCAGACGCAAGCCGCGGTAGTGAAAGGCGTTGATGACGGTGCTGTAGCTGGTCTGGACGTAACCATCGCGCTCGCCGGTCGGCCAGTCGATGATGTCCGAGGGGTCGCTGGTTCCGTTATTGGGCCAGCCTTGAAAAAGCTTGTCGGTGGAGCGCTCGCGGTCGAGCCGGAGGTAGGTCTTGATGGCGTCGTAGTTCGCGGCGAGGGCGTCAATGTTGCCGGTATACATGTAGTCCGCCCAAGCCATCAGCGGGAAGTGGAGGCGCCATTCCGTGGGCCAGGTGTGGTGATCGAGGAGGTATTCATAGCTATAACGAGCAAGCGTGTATTCGCTGTCGGAGGCATAGTGACCAAGCTGGTTGATATAGGCGTCGGCTTCGTAAGGAGTCCGCTCTCGGTCTCCGTCAATATACACACTGGCGAAGCTGGTGGCTTTGATCGTGTGGCGGCAGAGATCCCAGACGGAATTCAGCGTCGGGTTCGAACTGGTAAAGGTCGCCGCGGAGTCGTCGAAGACGGAATGTAATACATATTGCCGGACGTCGGCGGCAGTGATCGTGCCGGGGCAATTTAGAAGCTCGACATAGCGGAAGGGCATCACGCCACCGGACCAGGAGACGCTGATGCCTCCGGTGGTGCTGGCCTTATGCACTGCGTAAGTCATCTCGCCGTTCTGTAGGGAGACCGAGGACGAGCCGTAGCGGATGGTCGCGCCGGGCGCGGTATTGACGCTGTTTCCCGTCGCCGCCTCGCCCTGGCGCACGGTCATCGTCTGTCCGGAGAAGTTGCCATTCAGATGGATCGTCACGTAACCGAAAGCGTCCTTGCCGAAGTCGATAAAGAAATTGCCACTGCCCTTGCCCACGACGGTCACGGGAGTAACGACCGTGTCGAACGCAGGCTGGTAGCGCCCGGCCCAGGCATTCGAGCTGGCTCCGTAAAGCGAATGGGCGGTCGAGCCGGAGGACAAGGCAGCGTCGACCGTGAAGGATTGCGGCGTCGACCACTCCGTCGGATCCGAGGCGTGATTCCAGGTGCGAACCTTCCAGGTGTAGCTGCCTCCGGGAGATAGGGCGGTGACGCCGCCGTAAGGGATATTGATCGATGCGTCGGAAGTGATCTTGCCGCTTTGCCAGATGGTCGCACCGGTGGAGGACGCGACGGCGATTTCATAGGCGGTCTGGCGATCTGCCGTCTGGAAGGGGTTGAACACCCAACTAAAAGTCGGTCGAGCACTGGCAGTCGTTGTGCGCTCGGGAAACGCCAAAAGATTGACCCGCAAACCGGTTGGCGACTTGGGAACACTCGAAAAAATGAACTCGCCGGCGCCGCGGGCGATATTGCTGATGCGGACTTCGTCGATCGATCCCAGCAGGCCTTCGCTGGAACCTCCGGTGGCTCGACCCTCGTTGCCAATCACCAGCGGCGATACGACCGTGCTATCAACCGTCACGTCGGTGGAACTCGCGAGCAGGGCCGCCTGAGTGCGCGAGGGATCCACCCGCGTCCAATAGAGCTTCGTTTGCGGAGTGGCTCCGGTGCCGTCGTAGGTAAGAGCCACGTGAAACCAGGTATTTGCGATGAAGGCATTGTCGCCGGTGGTGGGGATCTGGGCGGTGAAATCGCTTCCGGTGCCGATGAAATGGAACTCCAGGCTGCCGTCGGACGTGACGCGAAATTGAAATCCGCGAGTGTCGGCGTTGTTATCCGTGGCGATGATTTCGCGATTGGTTCCCGTCAGTGCCGGCAGGTTGATCATCGCTTCGAGCGTGAAGGAATTCCCTGTTCCCATGAAGGACCCAAGAGTTACAAGATCGGGATTCACCGGAGTGCCAACAATCCCCGCCGGCACGAAAACTCCATCGCCGTTCACATCGACGCCGAGGGCGAGAGTCGTTGTGGAAACGTTCGCGGCGCTCCCGAATCCGGCGTATGCGGCCGAACCGAGGACGGCGGTCGAGACCGGTTGAGCAACGTTGTTCGCGATCGCGGCCCCGTTATGCGCGATGGCATTGTTCGTCCCGGTGCCGAAATTTACCGCCACAGATCCTCCCGCGGCTTCATTGAGATGATACAAGTAAACGGTATTCGCGTCTGCGGCGTAGGGAGCGACAGCTACGCTGGAATGACTGATCAAAAAAGCGAGCCCGATGCCGAGAAAGGCGCCGCGAGTGGAGCGGTTAAGGAGAGTTTTCATCGGCAGGGGGGGGGACGATCATAGAATTATCAGGCGTTACAACGCCAGGATTTTTATGAGTGTCGAAATCCAGTGGCATCATACAGGTAGATAGTGTTGATTCGGCCCCAATGGTTAGGTGTGACGCCGGCGCAGATTTGATGGCGGCTTGTGTTTACCGGACGAGAAGCAGGCGTCACGTCGGTAGCTGGGCAAGAGAACTAAATTTCACATGCGCGTCGCGCAAGTTGGGATGCCACTTCAATTAGCCGCGCGGCAAGGAGCTGGCGATGGATGGGAACTGGCCGCGACCTCGCTTGCGGCGGAATTCTCGGCTCAGTGCCAGGATAAGGGTGGCGATAGTTTTCGTGCGATCGATGTCTGCCTCCTTCGCCGCACTTCGAAATCGGAGCTTGACTGCGACGTTCCAGATATGCGGTTTCCGCGACTGGCTTGTAGCTCAGGTTCCCAGGAGCAAGCGCATCGGGTTCTCGATGCAGTCCTTCACGCGCACGAGGAACGTGACCGCTTCCTTGCCGTCCACGACGCGGTGGTCGTAGCTGAGCGCGAGATACATCATCGGACGGATGACGACCTGGCCGTTCACGGCGATGGGGCGGTCCTGCGTCTTGTGCATGCCGAGGATGCCGCTCTGGGGCGGGTTCAGGATCGGCGTGCTCATGAGCGAGCCGTAGACGCCGCCGTTCGAGACGGTGAAGACGCCGCCTTGCAAATCTTCGAGGCCGATTTTTCCTTCGCGCGCTTTCACGGCGTAGTCGGCGAGGTCTTTCTCGATCTCGGCGAAGGACTTCTGATCCGCGTCGCGGACGACGGGAACCATGAGGCCCTTCTCGGTGCCGACGGCCACGCCGATGTCGTAAAAGTGATTCGTGATTTGTTCCTCGCCATCGAGGCGGGAGTTGACCGAAGGGATGGCCTTGAGCGCGTCGACGCTCGCCTTGATGAAGAACGACATGAAGCCGAGCTTGATGCCGTGACGCTTCTGGAAGTCTTCCTGCATGTCCTTGCGGAGCTTGATCACGGCGCTCATGTCGCACTCGTTGAACGTCGTGAGGATGGCGGCGTTGTGCTGCGCGGCGACGAGCTGGGTCGCGATCTTGCGGCGGAGCGGGGAAAGCTTTTTGCGCGTGGTGCGCGAGCCGTCGGAAGGCTGGTGACTGGTGACTGGTGATTGGTGACTGGGTTCGGGCGCAGGAGCGGACTTTTCCTCCGCGGCGGGGGCGGCCTTTACCTCGGCAACAGGCGGGCTTGCCACGGCGGAGGCGGGCTCTTCCTTTTTGGCCTTCGCGGCTTTTTTGGGAGCAGGCTCCGCAGCGGCGGCGCCGGCTTCGATCGTCGCGACGACCTGGCCGATCTTCACTTCCTCGCCTTCGGCGACCTGAATTTTCAACGTGCCGGACTCGGTGGCGTTGATCTCGGTCGAAACCTTGTCGGTTTCGAGGGTGTAGAGGATGTCTCCGGAGGCGACGGCTTCGCCGTCCTTTTTATGCCAGATGGAGAGGAGGCCGGAGGTGATGGATTCGCCGACGGCGGGGACTTTGACTTCGATGCTCATGCGCGAGGGTCGGCAGTGTTACAGTGTGAAAGCATCCTTGACCAGCTTCGCCTGCTGTTGCTTGTGCACGGTGACGGAGCCGGCGGCGGTGCTGGCGGAAGGAACGCGGCCCGCATACTTGAGCGGACGCTCGAGGAGGTCGGCGAGCTGGTAGGCGAGGAAGAACCAGGCGCCCATGTTTTGCGGCTCCTCCTGGCACCAGACGACGGACTTTGCCTTCGTGTAGGGCTTGTAGATGCGCTTCAATTTTTCGCCATAGAGCGGGTAGAGCTGCTCGATGCGAATGATCGCCGTGTCGCCGAGGCCGTTCTGCGCGCGGTAGTTTTGGAGATCGTAGTAGACCTTGCCGGAGCAGAGGATGACGCGCTCGACTTTCTTCGGATCGGGCTTCGACGGGTCGTCGAGGATTTCGTAGAAGCGCGAGTTTGTGAAGTCTTCGGCCTTGGAGACGGCGGCCTCGGCGCGCAGCAGGCTCTTCGGCGTCATGATGACGAGCGGCTTGCGGTAGCCGCGATGGATCTGGCGGCGCAGCACGTGGAAATATTGCGCGGGCGTCGTGAGGTTGCAGACCTGCATGTTTTCCTCGGCGCAGAGCTGGAGGAATCGCTCGAGGCGGGCGCTGGAATGCTCGGGCCCCTGGCCTTCGTAGCCGTGCGGGAGGAGCATCACGATGGAGCTGGGGCGCTGCCATTTCGATTCCGCCGAGGCGATGAATTGATCGATGATGATTTGCGCGCCGTTCACGAAATCGCCGAACTGGGCTTCCCACATGCAGAGCATGGAAGGGAAATCCATCGAGTAGCCGTAGTCGAAGCCGAGGACGGCGTATTCGGAGAGCGGGCTGTTGTAGACGCAGAGCTTGGCTTGTTCGGCGCCGAGGTTGTTCAGCGGGATATAGCGCTCGCGGGTCGTCTCGTCGTAGATGACGCTGAGGCGCTGGCTGAAGGTGCCGCGTCGGCTGTCCTGGCCGGAGAGGCGCACGGGAGTTTTTTCGAGCAGGAGCGAACCGAGCGCGAGCGCCTCGGCGTAGGACCAATCGTAGGGACCGCCGTCCTGCCAGACTTTCTTGCGGCGTTCGAGCAGGATGCGCTTGAGCTTCGTGAGCACGCGGAAATTCTCGGGCACCGTGGTGAGCGCGGCGGCGAGCTGTTCGAGGGTCGCGCCGGTGATGGCGGTGTTGATCGGCTCGTGCGAATAGGGCGGCTGGAAAATAGCGGTCGAACCGGCGAGCTCGCGCTTTTCGTCGGAGGGAGTTTTCGGAGCGGAGCCGTTTTGCTTCGCCTTGACCTCGGCGAGGGCGGTTTCGAGTTCCGCGAGCGTCTCGGACTTGATCGCGGCGACCTCATCGTCGGAGACCGCGCCGAGCTTATGGATTTCTTCCGTGAAAATGTCGCTGAGCAGCGGATGGGTGCTGATCTGCCTGTAAAGATCGGGCTGCGTGAAGGCCGGTTCGTCGAGCTCATTGTGGCCGTTGCGGCGGTAGCAATAGATGTCGATGACGACATCGCGGCCGAATTCCTGCCGATACTCAGTCGCGAATTCCGCGGCCTGAATGGCGGCGAGCGGATCCTCGCCGTTCACGTGGAAAATCGGCGCCTCGATCATCTTTGCGATGTCGGTGCAATATTCCGTCGAGCGGCCGTCCTTCGGCAGCGTCGTGAAGCCGATCTGGTTGTTGACGACGATGTGGACGGTGCCGCCGGTGCTGTAGCCGGGGAGCTGCGAGAGATTGAAGACTTCGGCCACGACGCCCTGTCCGATGAAGGCCGCATCGCCATGGACGAGGAGGGGCAGGACTTTTTTGCGAGTTTCGGTATCGCCAAGGATGCGCTGGCGGGCGCGCGCCTTGCCCTCGACGACAGGATCCACGGCCTCGAGGTGGCTCGGGTTCGCCGCGAGATGGATATCGACGTCCCAATTTTCCGCGGGATGGCGCGTGGTCTGGTAGCCGAGGTGGTATTTCACGTCGCCGCTGCCCGCGACGGAATCGGGGACGTAGTTTTCGGAGAATTCGTTGAAGACGAGGCCGAGCGGCTTGTGGAGGAAGTTGGCCAGGACGTTGAGGCGGCCGCGGTGCGCCATGCCCATGACGATTTCCTTGATGCCGTGCTTCGGACAGGATTTCAGGACGGCTTCCAGAGCGACGATCAGGGCTTCGCCGCCCTCGAGCGAGAAGCGCTTGTTGCCCTGGTATTTCGTATGGAGAAAGCGCTCGAATTCCTCGGCCTTCACGAGCTTGCGGAGGACGTCTTTTTGGACCGGTCCATCATGCTTCACCCAATCGCTGCGGTTCTCGAGCCGGTCGCGCACCCAGTTGCGGATGCGGGGATTCTGGATGTGCATGAACTCGGCGCCGATGGTGTCCGAGTAGATATTCTCGAGGTCCGCGATCATCTCGCGGAGCTTCATTTTCCGGCCGTCGCGGAAGAAACGCGAGGAAACCATGGTGTCGAGGTCCGCCTCGGTGAAGCCCATTTCCTTGAGCGTGAGGAGCGGATTTTCGCGGGGCTTGTCGTGGAGCGGATCGAGCTTCGCGATGGAGTGGCCGAGCGTGCGATAGGCGTAGACGAGGCCTTCGATGCGGGTCTCGAAACTGGTGTTCGCGATGCCGGTGCCGGTGAGATTGTCGGCGGTGGAAGGAACGGCGTCGCTAAAAGGAACGGCGTCGCCGTTGGGCGCGGAGGCTCCGTTTTTCTGCGGCTTGGCGCAGCCGAGCTCGAAGCCCTCGAAGAATGCGGTCCAATCGGCTCCGACGGATTGAGGATCCTTGCGCCAGAGTTCGTAGTTGTCGTCGATCAGCGCCTCGTTCCAACGGGCGGTAAAAGAACTGTTCATTTAGAAATATAGGATGTGCGAGAGAGAGCAACCCCGGCTGATTGACCGGGGTTGTGGTTGGTAATGTGGGGCAAACTGTCCCCGGGAGCAAGTGAGGATTGGGATTCTGCGGTCCGGAAAATTCTGGGGGTACTCGATTTCCATGCGCACTTACGACCGATCACAGACTGCGAGTCCAGGTCCAGGCTTTGCCCTCGCTCCACCCCGCACTGGTCAGGACAAAGCCGGTCGGTTTGCGTTCGTAAACGAGAGGCGCTCCGGTGACGGGGTCATTCGGGATTGCCGGCAGGAACTCGGGAATGAGCGCGGCGGGCTTGTCGGGATAGGCGCCGTTCTTGAATCGATAGCGCTCGAGCGCGCAGGCGACGAGAGCCTGGCTGAGATAAGTCTGGATCTGGGAAAAAATGCGGGCGTCTTCCGCGAGGTCTTTCAAGCGCTCGCCGGCCGACGGGGGCAACGCGGCGGTATCCGGCACGAGTGCGGCGGGCAGAAGGGGAGAGGCGGTGAGTGCGTCGAGGAAATGCTGGATGGCCTGGTTGACCGCCACCTGCCGCGCCCGCAGCGCCCGGATGTCGAGGCCGGCGAGATCGGTCCCGAGCCAGGCCTGCGCCGCATCGATGGCTCCCGGCTTCTGGCCGGAAAGCGCCGCGTGGATCATCGTGTTCAACTCCGCGCGTTCGCCGCGCAGCGCCCAGGCGAAATCCGAGAGCAGACGCGCGCGATCCAGCGCCTCGGTAAAGCGCGCGAGCTGGTCATCAGTCCACGCTCCCCAGTCTATGCCGACTCGCACGCAGCCGGCGAAAAGGCCGAGCAAAAGCCGCCGCATGCGCTGCGAGGAGAGGAATGGCTCCGTCGCGATCGAGTCCGCGAGCCGCCCGATGAGCAGCAAATCCGTCGAGGCGCCGTCGCCATCGACGGTGGAAAGTTGCGCGATGGCGCGGATGGCGAGCCAGTCGCCGAGCGTTTCGAGATAATGCAGATGCGGCAGCTTCGGAAACGGCTGCGCGTAGTCGGCGGAAAAGCGCGCGGCGGGACGATCCGCGGCCTCGGCCAGCGGCGTGAAGTCGAGTCCGAGCGAGCGCATGCCGGAGCGCACACGGTCGCCGGCGAGGAGAAATTCCGTCTTCGCGCGCAGCAGGCCGGCGCTCTGCATGGCGTTCGCGATCGCGTCGAGGCTGGCGCCGTTGCCCTTCGTCGCGGCGGCGAGGAGACCGGCGACGTCCAGACCCTGGCCCGGATTCACCGCGCGTTGGAGTAGCGGACTGGATGGGGCGTCCTCGGCGAGACCGGCGAAGACGTCCGCCTCGAAGAAATTCTGTTCCGGCGGCACGTCGGCGGGCTTCATCTCGGCAAAGTAGAGAGGCTCGCCCTGCTTCTTGAGCGCGTCGGAGAGCTTGAGCCACTCGGCGTGCGTGTCGCGGCCGAACCCGCCATGCAGCACGCCGTAGAGCGCAAGCGCGACGGCGCTGAGCAGGCCGAAGACGACGACGAACCAGACGAACCAGCTCGAGCGATCGCGACGGGGGGATGTGCTCCTCCCCGACGGATTCAGGCGTGGCATTTCGGACTCGGACATCGCCGTGAAGACTCCGGCGTTTTTTCTCGGGGAGCAATCGTTTTGCGTGCAATCCGGCGGTTTGCGTTACCGGGGAGAGACAGGGGCCATCCGCAGCGTGCAGTTCCGGCGCGTAGCGGCGGAATGCCGGCATATCCTCCGTCGGATGCAAGCACGTCCTTGAATTCGACAATGCTGAAAGCCCATGTGCCGATTGCCAACATCCAGCGGAAGATGCGGAGTTTCATGGCGTGAAGGTTAACGTTTAGCAGGTAGCGGAAGAGGCGGCACCCACCATACCCAATCTCCACTTCTCCGATGTCGAGATCCTTCTCTGGCTGCAGCGACGCTTCCATCTTCATCGATTTCATCCCATCCCGCGGTCCAGAGGCGAAATGCGCCGGATCCTTCGAGTCGATAATGAATCTTTTGCCCAGCAAGGACTGAGGATGGCACATCGGGCAGCAAGCTGGGCACGAGCGCGCGGAGCGATTCCGGATAGGAGTTGTCTCGCAGCCAATGGCGCTCGAGTGCGCAGGCGGCGCGGACGAGCGCAATCCTGTCTTGGGTGTAGCAGATGCCGAGGGCTGGCGGGAAAGAGATCGATGAAAAGATCGCACGGAGCGGATGAAACCGCCTCGCCCTTTCGTCATCGCTCTTTTGGAGCGGAAAGTCCTTTGGTGCGATGCCCTGCATCGATGCGCGGGCGATGGCATCCACCTGGTTTTGCACCATCCGATTGTAAGCGCTCTGATCCGAGCTGTTAAACAAGCGTGCGCCGATCTCGTAGCAAGCTAGTTTTAGGTATTTTTGTTCCAGGATACCTGCCCGGTTTCCTTGGTTATTGCCGATAATGTCTCGTGCGCGGGCAGGCGATTGCCGCCAAAGCTCGACGAATTGATTGAGCGAGCCACGTTCTCCGCGCAGGACGAGTTCGAACTGCGGCCACAGATCGATGGTGTCGAGTTTCGAGGCGAAACCAGCGAGCTGTCTATCGGTCCAAAGATGGTCTCGAATACCCTCGGAGATCGTCCATATTGCCGTCCCGACGATGTTCGTTCGGACGAGAAGGGAGATCAGCGTTGGCTCGGTTTTGATCGTTTCGGTCAGGCGCAGCAATGAAAGGACATCATCTGCGCTGGATTCGGGATGACCGAGATAAAGATTGGCTAAGGCGCGAGCGCAAAGAATCTGTTCGAAGCGCAGCAGGATGCTGATATGCGGTATCGGGGCAACTGGTCCGAGGGAGTAGTCGATCTCGGCCCGTGCACCGGAACGCTGCAGCAGATCGGTGACTTGTGTGATTGTCGGGGCCATCGGCTGCAAACTATCGACAACGAATTGGGCGAGGAGCTTCCGGTCGGTCTTATTGGAAACTCTTCGTATCGCGGCACTCGCCTTCTGTGCTGCGCCAACCGCCATGTAGCCGTCGCGGGCCCCAACTCCAGGCAGGTTATTGGCTCGGTCTTTGAGTGTGGAGGGCAATTTCTGAGCCAGCGCTTGGGTGAGTTTCTGCTCCTTGTAGGGGACTTTCGGCTTCGTTACGAAGTTACCCTCCGCGTTCGTGAAGCTTTCCGTCTCCAAGACTTCGCGCCAAAGCGGATCGGCGAAAAAATTTTGGTCGTCGGGAATCAGCGGCGGAGCGAGTTCGACGAGCGAAAGTTTTTCGCCGCGTGCGAGAAGGTCGGCCTTGGTCCTCGCCCATTCGCGGCGGCCTTGGAACGAAATCCACGATCCGGCCAAGAAAGCCAGTGTGACGAGGACGACGAGAGCAAAAAGGAAGAAGCGCAGCAAACGCTTCCACAACGCGGAGCGAGGTTTGTTCATAAATCCTGGCGGCGGAGGTAATAGACCGGGCGCGGCTCGAAGCTGTTCGCTTCGAGCGCAGCGACGAGGCGGCGCTGGAGGTCCATCTGCACAAGGTATTCCTGCGCGCTGGGGAGGCGGCCTTTGAAGTCCTTCGGCGTGACGGCGTAGAGCGTCTCGCCGCGGGGACCCGAGAAATTCAAGGCCGCGATGGCGATCCAGCCGGCGGCGACCGCTCTCCAGGCGGTGGGATGGGGCCAGGTGAAAATGCGGAATGCGAAATGGAAAGCGGCGCGGGCGCGCGGCCGTGAGGATGCGGGCGCGCAATTCGGCGGGAATTTCCCGGCTCGGAATTGCGGCAAGGCGTTGTTCGAAGGGCGTCATTGGATTTCCTCGTAAAGCGGACGCAGCAGCGTGCGGAGTTTGTCTATGCCGTAGCGGTATCGGCTGGCGGCGGTGTTGGCTGGAATGTCGAGCGCGGCGGCAATTTGCTCGAATGTGAAGTCTTGCAAGAGCTTGAGATGGACCACGGCGCGCTGGTTGCCGGGAAGATCTTCGAGGGCTCGGGCGACTTGGTCGCGAAATTCCACCTCGTCCGGATCGGCGGCATTGGCGAAGAGCGGGCTGGCTTTTTCCGAGTCTGCGAAGCGCTTGCGCACGGCGCGTCGGCGCGAGGCATCGACCACGCGCGTGTAAACCATGCGGAGGAGGAAGGCGCGTTCGTCACGCACGCCGTGCAGAAGCAGGGGCTTGGCGGCGAGGCGGCAGAAAATTTCCTGCAGAATATCGGCGGCCTCGGCATCGTGGCGCGTGAGGTCGAGCGCGAAGGCGTAAAGCGCCTGCGCGTGGGTGTCGTAGAGGCGTTCCAAGGGAGGCATCTGTTTCCAAGGACGCGCGAAGATGCGGTATTTGTCTAGCGCTGTCCGATGACGGCCCGGCGGAGGCAATCGGCGAATCAATCCGATATGTCGTCGAGCGCCGGATCGAGGCCCGGGAGCTTGCGCGGCTTGCAGAGGACCTTCGAGATATTGGCGACACGGGCGCACTTCCGGCAATACCAGCGCGGCTCGCGCACGAGGCGAGCAAGCGCGTCGGCTCGCTTTTCGAGGTCTTTCTTTGACCAGTCGCAAAGAGTCTTGGCCATTTTTTAATTCAAATGCCCTTCCGGGATTGCGCAAGGCGCATTCTTAATTAGAATGATTCTAACATCCTATGAGCATATGAGCACGCAAACCTCGACCGCCCCCAAACAAAAAGCCAATCCCGTCGAAGCGGGCCTGAAAACCCTCCTTGCCGATTCGTATGCCCTCATGGGGCAGACGCATCTCGCGCACTGGAATGTCGAAGGCCCGAACTTCTTCCAGCTCCATGTCGCGTTCCAGGCGCAATACGAGGAGCTCTTCACCGCCGTCGATGAAATCGCCGAGCGCCTGCGCGCGCTGGATCTCTACGCCCCCGGAGGGCTGGCCGGTTTGGCCAAAGGCTCGGGCATCGAGGAGATGACGGCTGGTCCCGCCCCGGCAAAGGACTTCGTGGCGCATCTCATCGAGTCCCACGAGGTGCTGCTCCGCGGCGCCCATGAGCTTCGCAAGACCTGCGAGACGACGGGCGATCTCGAGACGCAGGATATGGTGATCAAGCGCATCCAGACGCACGACAAGACGCTCTGGATGCTCAAGAGCTTCCTGAAAAATCTCTGAGACCCAGGGTCGACGCCGGATTTTAGGAAGGAAAAAGCCTTTCCGCGGGCGCGTTTTGCCCGGCAGCAGGAGGATTCCGCCTCAAGATTCTATTTGCGATCCAGTCTCAATACTCTAGTTTGCTCGCGTGACGTCGGATCATTCAGCATCTCTAAAACCAGCGCTTCCTGTGTGGCGCGAGCAGGCGGCGCGCATCGTCGAGGAGTTATTCCCCAGCACTTCGGTCGACGTGTGGGATCAGCTGCTGGATCTTCGGCAATACCTTTTGCGCGGAGATGATTGGAATGGCGCGCTGGATTCCTTCCTCTCCTGCCGAGAGCGGCTGGAGGCCGACCACTACCTGCCGTTTTATCGGTTGCGCCGCCTTTTGACGGCGAGCTTGCGGCTGGAGAGCGGCGTCGACACGTCGATCGAGATCGGGCCGCTGACCGCGCTGCTGGGGCGTCCGCTGAATTCTCTGGCCGATATCAAGCGGGCCGTCCGCCGCGAGCTTTTCGAGCACGAACTGGGCATTCAGGCGGTGAAAAGCATTCCGCTGCGCGTGGTCGAGCGGGTGTAGGTTCCGGCGGGCCTTGCCTGCGATCAATCCGGGGGTCGGTGGTGCCCTTCTGGAGTTCCGACGGGAATTTCCCCTGTCGGAATTCCTGTAAATCTGGAAAATCCTGGGAATCCTGCTTAGTTCACACTCCCCGCACATGATCAAAGTCGAAAA
>JAATET010000024.1 GCA_015655545.1 Chthoniobacterales bacterium
AGCCGGTTGTTCTCAAGCAGCGCGACGCGCTTCTCGAGCTTCTCGCAGCTGATGATGAGTTTCGTTCCCGTGGGCTTGCGCCCCAATCCCAATATTCGTTTTACAGTTTCGATCATTCGATGTGGAGCCCGACCCTGGATGGGCGGGCAAAGTTGAGGTGATGGAGGGTTTCATCCTAGCGGTGAAAAAAGATTCCTCCCGGACGCTTGTCCGGTTTTGGCTTTTTCTTTTCTCCGCCAAAGTTGAAAAAATTATCAAGGAGTCCGCGCTTCTTTTTCGGCTGCTCGACGCTGCCTTCGGCATCGGCTTCCTCGCGAATGCTGGGTGCCGGGGCGTTCGAGGCCACGTCGCTCACATTCGTCGAAGCCGAGGCGACGGTTTCGACGGTCTCCTGGTCGGAAGTCGCGGCGGCGGGAATATCGCGGTTGAAGTCGATGGACTCGATGAACTTGAAGTTGCCGGCGGCAGGTTCGAGGGCGGCCAGCTGGACCTTCATCTCGCCTTTGTCCAAGGCGAAGGCTTCGTCGAGGATTTTCGCCGCCACGGGAGCGGGAACGCCACCTCCGGATTTTCCGCCCTGGATCAGCACGCAGATCGCATACTTCGGCTTGTCGTAAGGCGCAAAGGCAATGAAGAGCGTGTTGTTGTCCTGAACTTTCTGGCCTTGCGAATTGATGCGCCAGACCTGCGCGGTGCCGGTCTTGCCCGCGGCCTGCACGCCCTTTGTCGCCAGACGGCCCTTGCGCGCGGTGCCGCCTTCTTCGTTGACGACGCGCCACATCCCGTGGCGCACGTGCTCGATTTGTTCGGCCGTCATCCCGCCGTCGGTGATGAGATTCGAGCGGACTTTGATCGGCTCCTGTTGAACGATTTTGCCGTCCGGGGAAACGATTTTGTCCACGAGCCGAGGATAGTAGCAGGTGCCGCCATTGGCGATGGTGGCTGCGACCATGGCCATCTGCAAGGGCGAGGCGAGCACGGAACCCTGCCCGATGGCGACGTTTGCCGTGAGACCGGGTCGCCACTTATCGCGAGGATTCACCTGCATTAAATGGGCTGGGCCGTCGAGGATGCCGGGATTTTCTCCGGAAAGCGGAAGCCCGGAAAGCTGGCCGAGGCCGAGCATATGGCCGACGGCGTCGATCTGGTCGATGCCCGCGGCGTTGCCGTATTGGAAAAAGAAGGCGTTGCAGGAGTTTTTCAGACCGCCCTCGAGGTCGAGCGTCCCGTGCTGGCCCTTGCCGAAGATCCAGCACTTCATGAACGTGTTTCCGTAGCTCACGCCACCGGTGCAGGTGTAACGATTTCCACCCACTCCGGCCCGGAGACCCGCGAGCGCGGTGACCGTCTTGTAGGTCGAACCCGGCACGTAGGCGTTGATCGCGCGGTTTATCAGTGGCGAGGTGTCGTCCTGCTTGAGCCGGACCCATTCCTTCGGGTCCACCGCGGGCACGAATTTATTTGGGTCGTAGGAAGGCACCGAGGCCATCGCGAGAATGTCGCCGCTGTTCACGTCCACCACGACGCAGGAGGCGCGGCCCGCGACGCGAAGCGTGTCTTCGACGACATACTGGAGACGCGCGTCGATCGTGAGAAAAACATTGTCTCCGGGCGTCGGCGGCTCGAGCTGCTCGCTTCCCTCAAGGATCTGATTCTTCGCGTCGGTGTGCAGGGTGCGCGTGCCCGGCTTGCCGCGCAAATAGCTGTCCATGGCCTGCTCGATCTGCGCCTTGCCCTCCATGTCGGGCTGATAAAAGCTGTAGGTCTTGCCGTTCTCGGCTTCCTCGCGCTGCATTTTGTTGATATCGCGCGGCGCGCCGACGTAGCCGAGAAGATGCGCGGCCAGCGAGCCATAGGGATAATGACGCACGGGCTTGACCTCGGCGTCGAGGCCGGGAAGGCCCACGTTGTTTTCCAGAAATCTCGCCATCGTTTCGAAGTCGAGATCCTGCCGGTAGTTGTAGGGAACGAGCTTGTTGATCCGATAGTGGACCTGCAGACGCTCGGCATTGTAGTCCTGCTCCAGACCGAGCTTTTGCAGGCGTGGGATGATCGTGTTTTTCACGATGAAAGGAATGTCGGTCTCGTCGCGGTCCTCGAGATTTCCCTTGGAATCCGTATGCCGGTATTTCTCTTCACGCAGCGGCGGCTTGCCGTGCTCTTTCTGGTAGGCGCGGACCATGTCGGGCAGATAAAAGTTCACCTCGAAACTCGCGCGATTTTCGACCAGCGGAATGCCATTGCGATCCTTGATCTCGCCGCGCACCGCGGGCAGGCGCACCGTCACCAGCGACCCCTTTCGCATCTTCGCGGTGTAATACGACCCTCTCACGACCTCCAGCCACCAAAGCTTGCTGACGAGCACGCCGAGGCCGACCAAAATCATGATCGCCAGGAAAACGAGGCGGAATACGGGGCGGCTTTTCTTCATTAGAACTCCCGCAAAGGTCGCCGTCCGGCAAAAAACGCGCCATCCACCAGCATCACGACGAGCACGAGCAGCATGGTGAGCAGCGAGGCGATCAGGCCGGGAGCAAAGATGCGCCAGGCCACTGTCTCGCTCCAGAACAGGCCGCTTTCGTCGAAGCGCCGAATCGTGAGCATGAGAAATTGCAACGCGAGATAAACGATCGTGGTCGCCGCACTCATCAACGCCGGCAGCCACCAATGGCCGCGCAGTATCACGAGCGGACGCAATCCCTGGCAGATGGAACCGAACGCCACGAAAAGGAGGATAGACCACCCGGGCGAAATTTCAACCGAGCTGGCCATGACGTGGATGGCATCGAGGTCGTTCGACTGCGCCAGGTGCTGCACGATCTGCAGCGACATGAAATCGCTGAAGAACCCCGCCACGAGCGCGAGGACGATCATGCTGGGAAAAGGCAGCACGCAGGCGCCGTAGCAAAAGAAAACCGGCGCCAGATAGATCCGGGCGCCATCCGCGGACCAGATCGGGGGAATGAATTCCTGGACGACGAAACCCAGAAAAATCGCCACCACCAGCGCGATGGTAATTAGTGAATTCTTCATTTTGCTCCCGCGATGACAAACACGTCGGCGAGCGTGGAAAAATCGACCGCCGGCTCGATGATGGCCTGCCCATCGAGCTCCCTCGACTTGAAGCTCTTCACCTTCCCGATCAGCAACCCGGGTGGAAAGACCGCTCCGACGCCCTGCGTGTAGACTTTTTGTCCCGGTTTCAGGTCGGCATTGCGGGAAAGGAAATTCATCTGGAGTTCGGGATTCCCGCCTTCCTGCACGCGCGCGCCGCTTACGATGCCCTTCTCGCGCGTCCCTTCGACGTAAGCGCCGATTTTGCAATTTTCGTCGGTGATCAACACGACCTTCGCGTCGTTTTTTCCCGCGGTCATCACCTTGCCGACGACTCCTCCGTCGGTCATGACGGTCATGGGGCTTCCGCCTTGCGAACCGTCATCCACGCCGTCCTCGAAGCCCCGATTGATCGTCACGGAACTCCACCAGGTCGTGGCGTCGCGTGTGAGCAGCTGCGCGGGAACGAGGCGGAAAATCGAACGTTCGCGATAGTCGAGCGCCTCGCGCAGTTTGTTATTCTCGACCTCCATGTCGCGCAAGATCTGGTTCGTCGCGCGCAGCTCCTTGTTCTCGCGCTCGAGGCGGCGATTGTCGTCTTCGAGCTGGTCGAGCGACTTGAGCCCCTTGCCCATCGCGCCAATGCCCTGCTTCACCGCCGAGCCCGTGCGTTGAAAGGGCGATAAAATCGACAGCACCACGCTTTGCACTTTCTGCGCGGAGTTCGTTCCCAGCAGCATCAAATACACCGCCAGCAGCGAAACGATCACTGCGAGGAGGATGTTGACTTTTTTCATGATGCGATGGGTTCCCTGCGACATGTCGTCGCATCATGCCCGGTCGCTCCGGCGCTACGCGACGGAGTGGTGACGCTGGCGGTCGAGCGAGGAGACACGACGCAACAAATTCAATTCCTGCAGGGCCTTGCCCGTCCCCTCGGCCACCGCACTGAGCGGGTCCTCGGCGACATGCACTGGCAGGCCGGTTTCTTCGGCGAGCAGCCGGTCAAGCCCGCGCAGCAAGGCTCCGCCACCCGCGAGCACGAGGCCGCGGTCCACGAGATCCGCGGAAAGCTCGGGCGGGCAGCGCTCGAGCGTGATGCGCACGGAATCGACGATCGTGGAGATCGGCTCCATGAGCGCCTCGCGCACTTCCTGCGAGGTGATGGTGATGGTCTTCGGCAGGCCGGCCACGAGATCGCGTCCCTTGACCTCCATGCTGACTTCTTTTTCGAGTTTGTAAGCGGAGCCGATCTTGATCTTGATCTCCTCGGCCGTGCGCTCGCCGATCATCAGATTATAAGCGCGCTTCATGTATTGCGCGATGGCCTCGTCGAGTTCGTCGCCCGCGACGCGCACGCTGCGGCTGAAGACGATTCCCGAAAGAGAAATCAGCGCGACTTCCGTCGTGCCGCCGCCGATGTCGATGATCATGTTGCCCGCGGCTTCCTGCACCGGCAGGCCCACGCCGATCGCGGCGGCCATCGGCTCCTCGATCAAATAAACTTCGCGCGCTCCCGCGTGCGTCGCGGAATCTTTCACCGCGCGCTTCTCGACTTCCGTGATGCCGCTCGGCACCGCGATGACCACGCGCGGGCGCACCATGCGGCGGCGATTGTGAACTTTGCTGATAAAATGGCGCAACATCGCTTCCGTCACTTCGAAGTCGGCGATCACACCATCCTTGAGCGGGCGAATGGCGACGATATTTCCGGGCGTGCGTCCGAGCATTCGCTTCGCTTCGTCGCCGACCGCAAGCACCTTGTTCGTGCCGGCTTGCACCGCGACCACCGAGGGCTCGCGGAGCACGATGCCGTGGTCCTTTACGAAGACGAGGGTATTGGCGGTGCCGAGGTCAATTCCGATATCGTTGGAGAAAAATCCGAGAACCTTGTCAAACATCTGGCAGAAAATGGGTTATGGGTGTGCTAAGCAAGCACGCACACTGAGTCGCCGGGCGCGCGCTCCTTCTGTAAAAATGGAAGGCGACAGTAGGAAGCGTCGAAAACACCGAGTCAAGGCAAACCTTGCGCAAAACGCGGTCTTTTCGCCTCCAAAAACCCTCTTTGAGGCCTAAATCGCCTTCGCGATCGCCTCGCCCATCGCCGCCGTGCCGACTTTCGTGGTTCCCTCGGTCCAGATATCTCCCGTGCGCAGGCCGCTCGCAATGACCTTGCGGACCGCCGCCTCGATCGCGCCGGCGGCATCTTCACGACCGAGCGAATACCGCAACATCATCGCCGCGGAGAGAATCTGCGCGATGGGATTCGCGATCCCCTGGCCCGCGATATCCGGCGCCGTGCCGCCGCTCGGCTCATACATTCCAAATCGCCGCGCGCCGCCGGTGGCCTCGCCGAGGCTCGCGCTCGGCAACATCCCGAGCGACCCCGTGATCATCGCGAGCTCGTCGCTGAGAATGTCGCCAAACATGTTTTCCGCCACGATCACGTCGAATTGTTTCGGATTCCGCACGAGCTGCATCGCGGCGTTATCGACGTAGAGATGATTCAATACGACGTCCGGAAAATCCGCCGCGGTTTCGGTGACGATGCGACGCCAGAGCAGACCATTCTGCAGCACGTTCGCCTTGTCGATCGACGTGACTTTTTTTCCGCGCGTGCGCGCTGCCTCGAAGGCCACGCGGGCGATGCGGCGGATCTCGCTCTCCCAATAAATCATCGTGTCGACGGCGAAGGATTCCCCGCCTTCCTGCTTCGTGTATTTCGGCTCGCCGAAATAAAGTCCGCCCGTCAATTCGCGCACGCAGAGCACATCGAAGCCGCCCTCGACAATTTTCGGATGCAACGGTGACGCGTGCACCAGCTCGGGCAGGCACACGCCGGGCCGAAGGTTCGCGAAGAGGCTGAAATGCTTGCGCAGCGGGAGAAGCGCCGCGCGCTCGGGCTGCTCGTTCGCGGGCAGGCTTTCCCATTTCGGGCCACCGACCGAACCGAACAAAATCGCGTCCGCGGCTTCGCATGCCTTGAGCGTCGCTTCGGGCAACGCCTTGCCATCGGCATCGATGGCGGCGCCACCGACATGGCACGCCGCGTATTGGATCGAAATCGAAAACTTTTGCGTCACGACTCCGAGCACGCGCAGGGCTTCGGCCATCACTTCCGGGCCAATGCCGTCGCCGGCCAGCACCGCTACTTGAAACTTGTCACTCATTGCGGCGGGCATTTAAGCGGGCCGCCCCGCG
Source organism: Chthoniobacterales bacterium (assembly GCA_015655545.1). Taxonomy (GTDB): domain Bacteria; phylum Verrucomicrobiota; class Verrucomicrobiia; order Chthoniobacterales; family JAATET01; genus JAATET01. Next base: position 6,256 of record JAATET010000024.1, read on the forward strand.
CTCGGGAAGTCCGAACCGCATAGGCGCATGTTTTCAGGCTCCGCGGGCCGCCTCGATGAATGCGCAGACTTTCACGAAGTCTTTCCGCCGCGAGCTGCCCCGGACTTCCACGCCGCTCGCGACATCCACGCCATGCGGCCGCACGATGCGCACGGCTGCCGCGACGGTTTCCGATCGCAATCCGCCCGCGAGGATCACGCGGCGATCCGGATGCGCGCGCACAAATTCCGCCGCGAGATCCGGATCGACGATCTCGCCCGTGCCGCCGTAGCCGGAGGCGGCGTGCCCGTCGAGCAGGAGCATCGAAGTCCGGTAATCGAGCGCGGCTCCCAACGCTTCCGGACCGGAAACGCGGACCGCGCGCATCCACGGCAGCGGACTGGCGGCGCAAAACTCCGGCGACTCGTCGCCGTGAAATTGAATCGCGTCGAAGCAGCCCGCGGCGGCGATGCGCGCGAGCTCGTCGCGCGACGCATTCACGACCACGGCGACACGCGTGAGCGGCAGGTCGCGGACCCAGTCGCGCACTTCGTCGAGTTCGACAAAACGCTTCGAGCCGGGAAACAAATTAATGCCGATCGCGTCCGCGCCCGCATCCGCGACGAGCGCGGCGTCGCCGGGATTCGTCACGCCGCAGATTTTCACCCGCACGGGACCGGCTTGAAAAAAGGAATTCATTCTTAAAACGGCGGACTCGGCAGTTTCCGCACGAGCTCGATCAAACCCGCGTCCCAGGTATCGCGCACTTCACGCAGCCATGGGTCGTTGTCGTGCAGGACGGCGCGACGGCGCACGTCGAGAGTGCCGGCCTCGTAGCAAAAGACTTCGAATGGCGTGCCGACGGAGACGTTGCTTTTCGCGGTGGCATCCAGCGAAAGAATTCCGCAGCGAACGGCCTCGTCGAGCGGCGTGTCGAACGTAAACGCGCGATCGAGCAGCGGCTTGCCATATTTGAGCTCGCCGATTTGCAAAAATGGCGACTCGCGGCTCGCGTGGATCGCATTGCCCGGGGAATAGATCCGATAAATCTGCGGCGGCTGGCCTCCGATCTGTCCGCCGAGAATGAAATTTCCGTAGAAATCCAGATCCTCGCCTTTCATCGCCGGCCCGTCCTGCCCACGCACAAACCGCACTTTTTCGCCGACGTAGCGGACCGTCTCGTAAAGGCTCGGGCGGTTCAGAAGGCACGGCAGGGCGCCCTCGGGGCCGGACTCGGCCATGTCCGCTTCGATGAGCTCGGCGACGGATTGGGTGAGCGAGAGATTTCCCGAACTCAGCAGGCAGAGCACGCGATCGCCTTCACGCGCGTAGATGCGCATCTTCGGGTGGATCGTGATATTGTCCACGCCGGCGCTCGTCCGCGAATCCGAAAGAAAAACGATACCCTCCCGGCAAAGGAGGCTCAGGCAGTAGGTCATGGCGAACTATCGCATAGCGGGCGGACCGCGGCGAATCAATGGCGGGCCGAAGCGCGCGCTCGCGGCTATTTGATCACCCGGGCGTTCGCACGCTTCACTTTTTCGTGATGCGTGATCGGGCGCATGTGGCCGTCACTGGTGCGAAAAAACGAGCTAAGCGGCCAGCTCACGAGGCTGATCAGAATGGACGCGAAGAAGGCGTCCCAGAATCCGTCGACGTGAAATTGCGGCACCATGCTCGAGACCAAAAGGAGAAGCAGCGCATTCACGACGAAGATGAAGAGCCCCATCGTGGCGATGATGAACGGCAGGCTCAGGAGCAGCAGGACGGGACGCACGAGGGCATTGATAATGCCAAGCAGCAAGGAACCGCCGAGCAGGGCGCCGGCCCCGTGAACACTGATGAGGTTCGGGAAGATCCAGGAGACCACCACGACGGCGAGGGTCGTGACAATCCATCGCAAGAGAAACGGCTGCATGCCTCATCCTAAATTTTGACGGAAATTTTTGAAGATTTATTTTGCCAATGGCGGGCTTGCTTTCTATTTCCAGTCCAACGAGGTATCGCCATGGCCAAATCCAAAAAAGACGCAAAGGAGAAGGACCTCAAATCCTTGAAGGAAGAAAAACCCGGCAAGGACAAGAAATCCAAGAAGAAGGAGAAGTCCGTGGAAGAAAAACCCTCCAAGAATGCGGTCTCGAAAAAATCAAAGCCAAAGGCGGGCCCGGTCAAAAAAAAGGCCGCGCAGCCCAAGAAAATCGCGGAACCGAAAGCGTCGATCATTTTTACAACGGACGAGATTTCCCTTCGCGCCTATTTCATTGCGGAGCGGCGCCAGGCGATGGGATGGCCGGGCGATTCCGATACCGACTGGGTCGAGGCCGAGAAGCAGCTCAAAGCCGAAGCAAAGAAAAAGGCCAGAAGCTAGTCCTGCCCTCTGCCGGCGGGCCGATTTCCGCGCGCACCGCGGCCGCATTCGCGGAATCGGCCTCACCGCAAATCTCGAAAGACCGGATGGCCCCGCGGCGCAAGCCTCACGCCGGCGCGAACGCGGGCGAGTGAAACAAATACCCGGAACCTGCCGGAATAGCGGGGTTGCGCCGCGGGCCGTTTTCTCCAATCCTGTCGCGTGGCCAGAAACATCGTTTATTTCGATTTGGAAACGCAACGCACCGCAAATGACGTCGGTGGCTGGGCCAACAAGGATCGCATGGGCATGTCCGTCGGAGTGACCTACAGCACCGCGGCCGGCGCCTATCAAATTTATTCCGAGGCCCGCGTCACCGATCTCATCAAGGAACTGCGCGCCGCCGATCTCGTCGTCGGCTACAATGTCGTGAATTTCGACTACCACGTCCTCATGGGCTACACGCCCCTCGACCTGCCGGAATTTCTGCCCACGCTCGATCTCATCGTCGATGTCGAGGCCGCGCTCGGCCACCGCCTGTCGCTGGAGTCGCTCGCGCAAGGCACCTTCGGGGTCGGGAAGACCGCGGAAGGCCTCGACGCCATCCGCTGGTGGCGGGAAGGAAAAGTCTTGGACATCGCGGAATACTGCTGCTTCGACGTGAAGGTCACCAAAATGGTCCACGAGCACGGTGTGCAATCCGGAGAGCTGTTCTATATGGATCGCTTCGCGCGCAAGCAGCGCCTCGAAGTCCCGTGGGGCAAATCCGCCGCCGCTCCCGCCATCGCCGCATGATCCAGCCCATCAAATCCGCCAAAAATTCCTGGACGGTTTTCTGGGTCGATCTCGACGAGCCGCTTCCCTCGGGCGCGGATTTCATCCTGCCCACGCTCATGGTCGTCACCGACGAGCGCGGCGTGCCCGTCGCCGCGCCGGAAATGCTCGAGGAGCTCGATCAGATCCGCGTGGAGGATTTTCTCGGCACGCTCATCGAGAAGCTGGGCGCGCCGGATCGCGTGCTGATCGGGGAAAGCGAGGAGTGGGACCACGAGGAATGGAAAGCCTTCGCGGACGACTACCGCGTGCAAATCCAGTTCACGCGCTTCCACGGTCGCGACCGCAAAGACATCCAGATTCTCACGCAAAAAGTCACGATGCCGCAGAGCGTCACCGACGCGGCGACGCCCGGCGACGTCGCCGCCGGCCTGCTCAACACCGCGTTGCGCGTGCGCTCCGAAACGAAACGAATCGCCCTGTTGAAAAAAGCGCTCGAAAACGACGCCGACTGCGCCGGCGCGCGCATCGAGCTGGCCGACGCGGAATTCCGCGCGGGCGATTGGACGACTGCCCTTCGCGCCTACGACGACGTGATCGAGCGCGAGTATCCGCGCTGGACCGGCCGCAAGCCGAAATGGTGGAGCGACCCGGCGACACGCCCATATCTGCGCGCGATCTTCGGCCGCGCCATGACGCTCTGGCACCAGCAACGGCACGCCGGCGCCGCCGAGACGCTCGCCGACCTGCTCGAAATAAATCCCCTGGATCATCAAGGCGCGCGTTTCCTCGTGCCCATGGTTTACATGCTCAGCGAGGATTTCGACGCCGCGCAGCTCGCCTACGAAGCCTACGAAAAAAACTATCCGAACGATTACGCCGAGCCTTCGTTCCTCTTCGGCTGGGGGCTGCTCCATTCCTACTTCGGCCGCGATGCGGAGAGCAGCGCACGCTATCGCGCCGCGATCCTGAAGAACATCTACATCGCCTCGCTGCTGCTGGATGCGCCCGCGCCGCCCGATCAATTTCTTTGGCAGCCGAGCGACCGCGCCGAGACCAACTACGCGCGCGAGTTCATCGAATCCTACGCGCCGCTTTGGGATCGCGTTCCCGCCGCGTTGCGTCAATTGCGCGAGACGCTCGACGAATCGCGCGAACGCATCGAGGAGATCGTCGCTCTGCGCCGGCGCATGTTCGATTTTCAGGACCAGCGCTACGAGCCCGACTACAAGCGGCTCTGGCAGGAATTGGTGAGCGAGGACGAAAAGCTGACGGGGTGACCTACCTGTCGGAGGCGGGCGCATCCGCCGGCGCCTGGTCGAGATCCGGCCTCGGCAGAGGAGGATCCTCGACCACCGGAAAAGGCATGACGGGCCCGTGCTCGATGGACGATTCGACGGCGACCGGCCTGGGCAAAGGCGGCGCGATGGCGAGGTCTTCGTTCGCCACGTAGCCGGTCTGCGTGTCGCCACTCTGCACGAAGCTGAATCCAAACTCGTGCCGCAGCATGCGAACCCGCTCATCTTTGCGAAGCCAATTTTCCGGCGCGCCGCCCTGCTGCGGACCATAGCGATAGAGCGGCGTTTTATCACGAACCACGAGGTATTCCGGCGCCGCATCCGGAGCGAAAGTCGAGCCCGCGCAGCCTGCAAACATCTGCATCAGCGCCAGAAGAGCAAAAAATTCAACGCGGACTCGCAAGGTCGTGCAGATACCAATGTTCGAGCTGGGCGGCGAGCTTGCGGGCGTCGAAACGGGATTCGGCCAGCGCTCGCGCCGCCGCGGCGAGCCGCATGCGCAATGCGGCATCCGCGCGCAATCGAGCCAGCGCGACCCGAAACAAATTCCCGTTTTCCGAGGGCGCGAGCAGCGCATTTTCGCCATCGGTCGCGATCTCGCGCACGCCATCCACGGCCGAGGCGAGCACCGGCACGCCGCCGGCCATGGCCTCGAGCACAGTCATCGGCAATCCTTCAAAACGCGACGGCAACACCATTACGTCGAGCGCCGCATAGATGGAGGCGCGGTCGGTGACCGCGCCGAAGAATCGCACCTGTTCACCCGCACGGCGGCGCAACACCGCCTCTTCCGGCCCGTCCCCAAAAAGCGCGAGCACCGTCCGCCGCTCCAAAATGGGCTGGGCCGCGTCGAGCAGCAGGCCGAAATTTTTCTGCGGCGTCAATCGACCGACGCCGCCGATAACGAAGGCAGCGGCGGGCAACCCGAATTTTTCCTTCGCCGCGCGTCGTGCCGATTCATCGGCCGGACGAAATTCCGCCAGATCGACGCTGTTCGGGAGATACGTGACTTTTTCCGGAGAAATTCCTTCGATGCGGAGATTAAATTCCTCGACCGAACGCGAAACGGCGAGAATGCGGGTGGAAAGCTGGTTGGTCAGCGTGTCGACGAAAATCGCGGCCGGCGAACCGGTGCGGAAAGCGTCGTTGCATTGATCGTGATGGTAAATGCAGCGCGCCCCGAGCAAGGCGGCGAGGGGCTTGGCGATCCAGTTCGACGCGAAGAGATGGCAATGGACAACATCGAATTTCCCGCGTCGCAGCAGCCCCGGCAGATGGGCGAGATATCCCGGCGGCCAGCGATGCGCGGAGAGCGAATGGACGGGAACGCCCAGCGCCTGGAACGCGGCGGCGAACATTCCATCGCCGTGCATCGACGCGATCTCGTGGTGAAATCGCGCCCGGTCCGCATATTTCACAAGATTCAGCAGCGCGGTCTGCGCGCCGCCGAGGTCGAGGCTGTCGATGACATGAAGAATCCGAACCATCGTTGCGGCCTGTCATAACGCGCCGCCGCCGCGGGGCAAAGGAGGATCGACCATGCGGCGCGGCGGCGGCGCAGGCTACGGCTAGAATCCGGGATTCGGCGCGCGGGTCACGACTTCTTCCGGAGCGCGGCCGGGGGCGGGAGCCACCCGAACCGGAGCGGGATCGGCGACCATTTTCGGAACGACCACTGGGGTGGTGTCCATCACGGTCACGACGCCGATGCCACCGTTGCTATCGGACATGACGGTGTAATTGATCTGCCGCTTGATGCGGGAAAAAATCCATTCGCCGTTGAACTTCGCGTATTTGACGTTCCACTGGCCTTTCGTGGCCACGATCGGAACGTCGGACCCGAAGCGCGAAGGCGGTCCGTATTTGCTGAAGAGATAGTTGCGGATGCCATCCCAGCCGCCCGCGCGGGCGAGCGTGTTCGCGCCGCCGCCATTGAAATAGCGCAACTCGAGGCGCTTGAGTTTGTTGTCCAGATACCAGGCTTTCATCTCGGAAATGTTCGGCGTGGCGTTGAGGACTTCGTAAACGTCGTAGCCGCCGAGTTTCACCGGGATGTGCTGGACCTGTGGGAAAAGGGCGAGCTGCCCGGACGGGCCGCCAATCTTGACGCCGTTGACATTGAAATCGAGGACCGCGCGCTCTTCGGGAGTCAATGTCGGATCCACCATCGTGTCGCAACCAGCCAGCGCCACCATGGCGACGGCCATCAAAAGAAATTTCCCTGCGTTCATCGTGTGTTTTCGATAGCGGCTGGCGTGCGCAGCCACAATCGAAATCCGTAGAATTTGTCGCGCGGGTGGCTATTTCGCGGCAGTCATCGCCGGCTTACGCGATGGTGACGTCCTTGCAGAGGTAGACGTCCTGGATCGTGTTCAAGAGCTTCACGCCGTCCGCCATGGGACGCTGGAAGGATTTGCGGCCGGAGATGAGGCCGGTGCCGCCGGCGCGCTTGTTGACGACCGCGGTGAAGACGGCGTCCTCGAAGTCGTGCTTGCCGCTGGCGCCGCCGCTGTTGATGAGACCGGCGCGGCCCATGTAGCAATTCGCGACCTGGTAGCGGCAAAGGTCGATCGGGTGGTCGGTGGTGAGCTCGGTGTAGATGCGCTCGTCGAGCTTGCCGTAGCTGGAGCTGCCGGTGTTCAGCGCCTTGTAGCCGCCGTTGTTCTCGGGGAGCTTCTGCTTGATGATGTCGGCGCCGATCGTCACGCCGAGGTGGTTCGCCTGGCCGGTGAGGTCGGCGCTGAGGTGGTAGTCCTTGTCCTTTTTGAAGGCGTCGTTGCGGAGGTAGCACCAGAGGACGGTCGCCATGCCTAGCTCGTGGGCGTGGGCGAAGCACTCGGCGATCTCGATGATCTCGCGGTGGGCGTCGTCGCTGCCGAAATAAACGGTCGCGCCGACGGCGGCGGCGCCCATGTCGTAGGCCTGCCGGACGGTACCGAAGAGGATTTCCTTCGCGCTGTTCGGGTAGGTGAGCAGCTCGTTGTGGTTGATTTTGACGAGGAACGGAATCTTGTGGGCGTATTTGCGGGCGCACATGCCGAGCACGCCAAAGGTCGAGGCGACGGAGTTGCAGCCGCCCTCGATCGCGAGCTTGACGATGTTCTCCGGGTCGAAGTAGATCGGATTTTTCGCGAAGCTGGCGCCGGCGGAGTGCTCGATGCCCTGGTCGACGGGCAGGATGGATACGTAGCCGGTGCCGGCAAGGCGGCCGGTGTTGTGGATCCAGTTCAGGTTATTGAGGACGCGCTGATTGCGGTCGCTCGGGGCGAAGATGCGGTCGACGAAATCGGGGCCGGGCAGGTGCAGAAGATCGGTGGAGATCGTCTTGCACTCGTGGCGGAGCAGGGAGTCGGCCTTGTCGCCGAGCAGGGAGGTGATTTGATCGATCATGGCGGCGTGGATGTGCCAAAAGAGGACACCGGGGGCGGGGAGCTGTAAAGGGCATTCGTTTGGGAAATCCGACTCCGGGATTTTCCCCTGGCGAGCGCGCGTGGGTTCGCTTCACCGGGGAGCAGCCTGGCGACTCCCCGATCGTCGGCGCAAGCCGCGCCCGGGGCTCAGTTCGCCTCGAGGAATTTCTTGGCTTGGGCAGCTTCCGGCTGTGCGGGGAAAATCTTGACGATATCCTGCGCGAGAGCAGCGGCTTCGTTGTGCTCGCCAAATTCCTCGAGGAAATTCGTCGCCGCCAGCAGGCTTTGCGCGGTGGCTTCGGGTGGAGCGCCGTAGCGCAAATAGGGAGCCAGCAGGCAATCGAGCACTTCGTTGTAAAGGAGGTCCCGTTTCGGACGCATGTAAGGGTCCGCTTCCCATCGGGGATTCTCCGCGAGGAAGGCGCGGTAATCGTCGATCAAGGCCAGGGCGAGGTAATAGTTCACTTCCGCCTTGCTCTCGGGGGTGGCATCCGTGGCCAGAAATTCGTGAGCGGCCTTCAAGGCCTCGGCGTGCTTGCCGGTGCGGCGAAGCGACTCGATGACAAGGGTGCGGGCGCGGTCGCGGTGGGCGGAATCCCAGTCTTTGGCAAGAATCAGATCCAGGATCTCCCTGGCCGCGCTGGCCGCCTGCGGACTGCCGCTCTCGAGCAAAAGCCTGGCCGCGCAAATGCCGTAGGCACCGGAGGGAGACTCGGGGATATCGATCCAGTCGCGCCGGGCACGCCATTTCTGCAAAAGCATCGGGAGGGTGGCCGCGTCGTATTTGGCCAGTTCGGCTTCCACTTTGTCGGCGCCGGCAAAGTCAATGCGATCGACATTCGCCACCGGCACCTGCTGAGTGATCTGAGCTCCGGTCGGCGATTGAAAACGCACGGTCAGATTCGCGCCGGCACGGGTGAGGATGCCGGAAATTTCGAGGCCGGTTTTCGTATGAATGACATCCTGCGCGCTGGCGGCGGCGCCCGAAGCCTGGGCTCCGACGATGGATGTCGCGCCAACGAAAAGGCAGGCAGCGAGGAGTTTCATGGGGCGTCTCCTGTCGGCGAATTTGGCGATTCGCGTTTTTCTTTTTCCAGTTTCTCGGCTTGCGAGCGCACATCGGCCGGCAGCTGGCCGAGCCGTTTCTGCGCTTCGGCGCGATCATCGGCGAATTTTTCGCCAGCGAGATCGGAAAGGTGCAGCATTTCGACGTAGGTGCGCGCGGCAGCCAGCGTGTCGCCGCGGTCCGCAAAAGCCGTGCCGCTCAGCAGGTAGGCTTTGGCGACCAACTCGGGAAATGCGCTGTAAAGAATGTAGATGCGCTGGAAATACGGGATGGCCTTGTCCGCCTGTTTGCGGCCGAGATAGATCTCGCCGACGGCCAGCAAAGCGCGGGCTTTTTGCTCCTGCGCGACGCCCTTGTCGGCCAGCGCTTTTTCGTAGTAGTCGAGAGCCTTGTCGAGATTTCCGGAGGATTGCTCGATCTCGGCCGATTTCAACATCACGACACCTCGCAAATCCGTCGCGGGAGTCTCCTTGAAGTAGCGGTCGAAATATTTCCGCGCGTCATCCAATTTTTTCTGATCGAAAGCGATGAGGCCGAGATTCGCGAAGATCGTTTGATTGAATGGGGACGTGGGATTCCACCGGCGGACTTCGGCGTAGATTTTCGAAGCCTCGTCGGGCTGGCCCTGCCGCTGGAAGGCAGCTGCGATATCCATGAGAATGGCCGGATTATCGATCTTGGCATTCGTGAAGGCCGCGGCGTCGGCGAGCGTCTGGTCGGCCGCGGCGGGGTCGGTCACGCGCTGGGCCGCAGCGAGTCCCCAGGCGGCATTCAGCTCGAGCACGCGCTTGTTTTCCCGGCCCGCTTTTTCCTTCGTCTCCCGCAGGCGTTTGATGATCTCGTCGCGACTTTCCGGAGCCGGCGCGGCTTTGACGAGCGCCTGGAGAATGTCGGTGATGCCCCATTGCTTCGGATCGTTGCCAAACCGGTCGAGCGCGGTCCAAAAAATCTCACGCTGTTTGGCGGGATCTTCGGAATAGGAGAGCCCGAGCTGATAGGTCGCATCGGAGAGCCGGGGGCTTTCCGGGAATTCGGTTTGGAATTTCTCGAACAGCTCGCGCAACTTCGCCGAATCCTCGGAGAGTTTGTAATATTTTCCGACCTTGAAATAGCCTTCCTCGAGATAGCGGCCCACGCCCTTCGGAATCTTGAGCAGGGTGTCGATGGCTTTGTCGTATTGGTAAGCCGCAAAATATGCGTCGCCGAGCAGCAGCATGCCTTCGGCGCTGTTCGGGTTCGTGGGGTTTTCCTTGACGTATTTTTCCAGCTCGGGGACCGCCTTGTCGTAATCGCGCAGGTCGTAGAGGGTGAAGGCGTGGCGGTAGGTGGCTTCGTTGACGGATTCGCCCTTCGGATATTTTTTCAGATAGTCCTCGTAGAGAGGCAGGGCGAGATCGCTCTGCTTGCCCATGGAATTCGCCTGCGCCTGCCAGAACAGGGCATTCGCGGCCACCGGAGTCGATGGATATTGCTTCCGGACTTCCTGAAAGCGCTTGGCGGCGTCGGTGAAATTTTCGGAAAGAACGGAATTGAACGCGCGCAGGAAGGCGGCGTTGGCCGCCAGCGGATCGCCCGGATATTTTTTCAGGAAGTCGTCGAAGGTGAGGTTCGACTCGGCGATCCTGTGCTCGTTTTGCAAGGCGAGGCCTTTCTGCACGAGCATGGAGGGCATTTCCTTGGCGGCGGGGAATTTCTCGATGAACTTATCGACCACCTCGATCACTTTGTCCGAGCGGTCGATCTGGGTGTAGCACTCCGCCAGCGTCACACTGCCCTGCTGCACGATCGCGTCGGGCGGGAGCTGGTCGAGCATGCCTTCGAGCACGTAGGCGGTCTCGCGGTAGCGATTGGAATCGAGGAAGGCCTTCGCGATGCGGAAGCGCACCGAGGAATCGAAATTTTGCAACGCCGCGAACTGATCGCGCTCTTTTTTGACCTGATCGACGAGGGCGCCGGCCATCGTGGTTTCCGTGCCCGTGGGCTCGCGCCTTTTCAGCGCGGTGTAATATTTCTGCAAGTTCGCCAGCTGCTGATCCTGGAGTTCCAGCAGCTTGTCCCGGGGCTGAATGCGAATGAGCGTGAGCAGCGCGCGGCTCTTGTCGGGCTCTTCCATGAGCTTCTCGGCGAGTTGCACGGCCAGCAGCTCGAAGGCGGTGATCTGGCTGAGCCGACGCCAGTTCTGATGGCCTTCGTCGATCAGCCCGATGGCGATGTCCGTCTGGCCGGCATTGATACGCGCGAGCGTCTCGAGCAGCAGAAAGCGTCCCCACTCCACGCCTCCGGCGCCGGCGCGCAGCCTGGCAAGGAGATCGGCCGCCTCGGTCCACTGCTCGGCCTGGATCATGGAGAGCGCGAGCAACAAGCGGACGGTCTGCGCTCGCTGCGAGTTGCCGTGGAGCTTTAGAAATTCCTCGAAAACCTTCCGGGCTTCCTCGCCCTGGCTCAAGCTCAGCAGCGCCTTCCCCTTCCAAAAAAGCAATTCCTCGCTCCAGCCCTGCGCCGAAGCTCCCTTGTCCGGAGACGAGGCCTTATCCGTCTCGAAGGCGTCGGCCAGCGCCGGGACCTGATCCCATTGCTGCAGCTGGACATAACTCAGCGCGAGAAGATAGTCGAGGCGGCTTCCCACGCTGGCGAGCGCGGGGTCCGAGGCGTAAGTGGTTTTGAAATCCTCGATCTGCTTGATGGCGCCCTGGTAGTTGCCCCCGAGATAGGTCTGATAAGCTTTATTGATGTCGTCGTTGAACGACTGCGCGGCGGCGGTCTCGGTCAGGACCAGAGCCAGGACCAGAGCGGCCACGCCACGGAAGAAGCGGCCGAAAATCCGACCGGGTTCCGAGGGTGATAATCTCTGGGTGACCATGCTGAATGCCTTGGGAAGGCCCCCTATTCGGAGACTTCCATGCGGAAGCTGACGTTTTTGATATAGGCGGCGGAGCAGGCGTTCATGACGTCGATGACGCGTTGGTAACTGGCGTAGGGCTGGGGGGAGATGGTGACCATGGCCTCGGTTTTGTTGGCCTGCGAGGCCTGGCGAAAGCGCTGGAGCATGCCCAGGAGCTCGGGCATTTGGTGGGTGGCTCCGGCATTGGCGTCGAACTGGCGGTCGTTGAGCAGCACCTGGCCGGCGTTGGTGATCTGGATGATCTGCTCGTCGGGGATGTTGACGGGGGTCTCGGCCTGGGCGGTGCCCGGGAGGCTGGAGGCGAGATACATCTCGGTCTTCACGGCGCCGGCCGAGCACATGAAGAAGAGGATCAGGATGAAGATGACGTCGATCATCGGCGCGATCTGGAACTGCAGGTTTTCCTCGTGAATGTCTCGGACGCGCATGGGGATGGATGGGCTAGTCGTGGTTCACGGCCGTGAAGACGGTGTTGCTGATGCCGGCTTCGGCGCAGGCTTCGAGCACCCGCTGCACATACACCGAGGGCAGCGTCTGGTCGGCGCGGATGAGCACCCGGAAGTCTTTTTGGTTGGCCTCCGCGATTTTGAGCTTGCTCGTGAGTCCCTCGAGTTTGTCGTAGCGCACGGAGTCCATCACCACCCACCCGGCTTTGGCCTCGGGTTTCCAGTGCAGGTTGAGCACGGCTTCGGCCCGCGATTTCTCGGGCTTCGCCGCGTTCGAGGCGACCGGCAGTTTGATGTCCGGGTCGCCCTGCAGCACGCTCGCCGACGTGATCATGATGAAGAACACCAGCACCACGAGCAGCACGTCGATCATGGGAGCGATCTGGAACTCGAGTTCCTCCACGGGCCCGTGCTTGCGCACTTTCATGAAATCGACGGCTCCGCCCCCTCCCCGCTCCCGGGATTCTCCTGAACCCAGTTCGGCGACGCCGCGAAGATCGGCTCCGCCCCGAAGTAAACGCCTTCCATCTCGTGATACGGCATCCCCCGGAACAGCGTGTTGATGTGGTCCTCGCAATACGCCGTCGCAC
>JAATET010000021.1 GCA_015655545.1 Chthoniobacterales bacterium
AACGCTGCGAGGGCACCATCTGGAAAATATCGCCCGCGCGAATGTATTCCTGCGCCTTCTCGACCGCGTCATGAAACTGCGCCTCCGTCGTATTGCTGCGCATCTCCGCGCCGGCCGCCGGCATTTCGGTGGGCACGGCGGCGAATTCCACCGGTTTCGCCAGCCGCTCGATCGCCGCCTCGACGCGCTTCGAAGCATCCTCGTAAGCGCCGCGTGCGTCGGTGCCCTCGAGCAGCGCGTTCGCGAGCACTTTCATCCGGCGCCTGCGGTGATCGAACGCGACCACCACATCCGTGAGCATGAAAAATAAATCCGGCACGCCGAGTTCGTCCTTCGGCGGCGGCGCAATGATCGGCTCGAACCAGCGCACGGCGTCATACGCGAGGTATCCCACCGCGCCGCCGCGAAACAGCGGCACGCCTTCCTGCGGCGCGACCCGGTATTGCGCCATGAGCTTTTCGAGCTCGCGCAATGGGTCTTCCCCGGCCTCATAGGTGCGCTCTCCATCCGGCCCGGAGAACGTCACGGTCTTCCCATGCGCCGTCAGCGTCCAGCGGGCACCCGTGCCGAGAAACGAATACCGCCCCACATGATCGCTATGCTCCGCGGACTCGAGCAGGAAGCTCGGCGCGTCTCCGCCCAGTTTTCGATAGGCCGCGATCGGCGTCTCCACGTCGGCGACGAGCTCGCACCAGACCGACACGACATTGTAGTCTGTGGCGAGGCGTGTGAACTCTTCGAGCGTGGGTGTGAGCGGAGGCCGCATAGGATTGGATAGACAACCAACCGCCGTCTCTCCGATCAACCCTCAACTCTCGGCCGAGTCAGAACTGCACTTTCGGCGCCTCGCGCTCGGCGACGTTTTCGAGCTCGAAAAGCGAGGCCGCGGCGAAGTTGAACATGCCCGCCACGATGTTCGCGGGGAATACTTCGCGCTTCGTGTTGTAGGCCATCACGGAGTCGTTGTAGGCCTGTCGCGAGAAGGCGACTTTGTTCTCCGTCGAGGTCAGCTCTTCCTGCAACGCCATCATGTTCTGGTTCGCCTTAAGATCGGGATACGCCTCCGCCACGATCATTAATCGCCCCAGCGCGCCCGTCAGTCCCGCCTCCGCGGTCGCCAGAGATTTCATCGCGTCGGGATCGCCGGGATTCGCCGCCGCCTTTTGTCCCGCGCCCTGCGCGAGGTTGCGCGCCTGCGTCACGGCCTCGAGCGTGCCGCTCTCGTGCTTGAGATAGCCTTTCGCGGTCTCCACGAGATTCGGAATGAGATCGTAGCGGCGCTTGAGCTGCACGTCGATTTGCGCGAACGCGTTCTTGAAGCGATTGCGCAGCGCCACGAGGCCGTTGTATTGGGCGATGAAGAAAAGTCCGATCAGCGCGATAACGACGACGAGCCCGATGAGGATGGCAAGTGGGATCATGCGCAGACAGTGCGCCGCCCCGCCATCGCGCGCAACCCGGAAAATTTCGGCGCTTTTCCCTCGAAAAATCACGCGCGCTCTGTTTCACAAGCAGCGATGCCGATCCGGGCCATACTTTTCGATCTCGACGACACCCTCATTGTGGATGAGGCCGTCTCCAATGCCGCCCTCGACGCGACCGCCCAGCGCGCCATGAAGGAAGTCGGCGCCACGGTGGAGACCTTCCGCCGCGATGCCCGCGCGCATGCCAAACGGCTGCATGCCGGGAGCCCGGTGTATCCCTACTGCCGCCGCATCGGAATCAGCGCCTTCGAATGTCTGTGGGGGAAATTCCTAGGCGGCACGCCCGAGCTCGCCGCGCTCCGCGAATGGTCCCTCGTTTTCCGCGTGCAGGTTTTCGACGCCGCGCTGCGCAGCCAGGAAATCGACGGCGGCGAGGCCGCCGCCGATCTTGCGGAAACTTTTTCCTCCCAGCGTCGGAAGCTCCAGCGCCTCATGCCGGACGCCCGCGAAGTTCTCACCCGCCTCTCGAAGAAATACCGCACCGCCCTGCTCACCAACGGCGCTCCCGACCTCCAGCGCGAAAAGCTGCTGAATTCCGGCCTCGAACCCCTGCTCCATGCCGTGGCCGTCTCCGGCGAGCACGACATCGGAAAACCCGAGCCGGAAATTTTTCATCGCCTGCTCGCCGAGCTCGGCATCCCCGCGAAGGAAGCCGTCATGGTCGGCAACAGCCTGGAACGCGACATCCTCGGAGCACGCAATGCCGGCATGACCAGCGTCTGGCTGAAAGTAATCGGCTCGGAGGAACATGCCCAGGTCCAGCCCGACCACACGATCACCTCACTCGCGCAGCTGCCCGACCTGATTGCGCGGCTGGATATTTGATATTTCAAGCGGTTGACAACGCGGAATTGTCATCCAAGTTGGCAACCTATGATCAAGCTATTCGCCATCGCCCTCACGATTTCCGCCGTCGCGCTTTCCACATCGTTCGCCGATTGCAGCGGCGGAAAATGCACCAAGGATAAAAAGGACAAGGACGCCAAAAAAGACCAGGTCGTTCAGGTGTTCGAACTCTAAGATTCTTTCCAGCTTTAACGAAAGCGCGGCGCCCGGAAATGGGCGCCGCGCTTTTCTTTGCTTGCGGGACGAACGCCGCCCCGGGAAATTCCCGCCATGGCGATAAACCGCGCGGTCGCACGCACCTGGCAACTCGCCGTCGGCACCTGCCGCATCTTCAGCGAGATCGACGCCGAGCAGCGGGCGGCTTCCTTCGCCTACTACGCGATTTTCTCGATGATCCCGCTCATCACACTGCTCCTCTCGGTCGGCTCGATGTTCTTCGCGCCGGACACCGTGAAAAGCGCCGCGCTCGAATTCATCCCGCTCAGCGTGCAGGGCCAGGACATGGTCTGGAAAATGGTGGACGAATTGCAGCGCGCCCGCGGCGGTGTCGGCGCCGTCTCGCTCGTCATTCTCGCCTGGTCGTCCTTGAAGTTTTTTCAAGCTCTCGTCCGCGCCGTCAATCGCGCCTGGCACACCCAGGAAATCCCCTGGTGGCAGATGCCGATCAAGAACCTCCTCATGATCGGCGTGATCACCAGCGGCTTCGCGCTCGGCATTCTCATTCCCGCGATCATTCAGGGCCTGGCGAAAGCGCTCTTCGCCTTCGAGCATTTCCTGACCGCCCACATCCCCGCTCTCCAGCTCGCGCCACTGTTCGTCATTCTCGACCTGAGCCGCTATCTGGTCGGCGGCGCCGTCCTGCTCTACACCATCACCATGCTCTACCGCTTCGCGCCGCGGCGACGCGTCTCCGTGCGGCAGGTATGGATTCCCGCTCTCTCGGTGACGATCGCCCTTCAGCTCTGCCAGATCGCGTTCGTCAACTACCTGCCGCGATTCGTGAACTACAACGTCATCTACGGCGGCATCGGCCTGCTCATGCTGCTGCTCATCTGGGTTTACCTCAGCGGCATCTTCATTATCGCCGGCGCCTGCCTGTGCGCCGCGTGGAGCAACGACGATCCTACTCCGACGATTTCGACGACGACTTCTTCCCCTTCAGCTTGAAGATGATCGGCAGGCCCGGATACTCGCGATAGTCGCGAATCCGCGACGAAAGATAGCTCTGGTAGGAGTCCGACAGCTTGCGCGGATCGTTGACGAAAAGCAGCAGCTCGATGCGGCCGAATGGGCGGCCCGACGGCGCGCCCAGCTGCGTCGCGTAGTAGACCTTGAACCGCCGCGTTCCCTTGTAGGGCGGGGGCTGGCGGTCCGTCGCCTCCTTGAGGATGCGATTAAGCTCGCCCGTCCCGAGTTTGCGCCGCGCGTGCTGGCGCATCTTCTCGATCATGTTGAAAAGACGCGGGATATTCGTTCCCTGCAAAGCCGAGAGCACGATGATCGGCGCGTAATCGAGGAAGAACAAATCCCCGCGGATCTCGTCCAGCTTCGCCTTCACGCCTTCCTTCGACGTATCCTCGATGAGGTCCCATTTGTTGATCACGAGGATCGACGCCTTCTTCGACTCCTGCATGAGTCCCGCGATTTTTTTGTCCTGCGACGTCACGCCCTGCACCGCGTCGATCACCAGAATGTTCAAGTCCGCGCGCTCGATCGCCTGCTCCGAGCGCATCACGCTGAAGACCTCGATCGACGTGCTGTGCTTCGAGCGATGGCGAATGCCCGCCGTATCCACGAGCAGATATTTTTCGCCCTCGTATTCGTAGGGGATGTCCACCGCGTCGCGCGTCGTCCCCGGGATGTCGCTCACGATCGTGCGCTTGTCGTTCAGGATCGCATTCACGAGCGAGGACTTGCCGGCGTTCGGCCGGCCGACGATGGCCAGCCGCGGCACTTCGCCGCGGACAAACTCCGCCATTTCCTCGTCCACCAAATCGATCTTTTCCTCGATTCGAGAAATGAGCTCGCCCACCCCGCGGCTATGCGCCGCGCTCATGCAGATCGGATTTTCGAATCCGAGCCGCGTGAAGTCCGAAGCCAGCGATTCCTGGCGGTCGTTGTCGATCTTGTTCACGACGAGCAGCACCGGCTTGCCCGATTCGCGCATCAATTTTCCGAGTTCGGCATCGAGCGGCGTCGCACCCGCCTGCGCATCGACCACGAGCACCAGCAAATCCGCCGCGACCATCGCGACATCCGCGGCGAAGCGTGTGTCTTCGGCAAAATCCGGGTCCGGCTCCGCGCCGATGCCGCCCGTGTCGACGATCTCGAACGGATGCTCGCTCCGCCGGCACATGGCGTGAATACGGTCGCGCGTCACGCCCGGCTCGTCGTGCACGATGGAAATCTTCTGCCCCGCGAGCAGGTTGAAGAGCGCCGATTTGCCGACATTCGGCCGGCCAAGAATCGCTACCGTTTTCATTTTAAATTACAACTTGTCCTCGTGATGGCCGAGTTGCGCGACACCGCGCCACACATACTCGAGCCCGCTCACCAACGTAAAAAATCCCGCCGGCCACGCCACCGCTTCGAGACGAGGAATCTGGAACATCGCCCACGCCACCGCGACCATTTGCAGCGCCGTCGCCGCCTTTCCCGCCCAGCTCGGCCGCACTTCGAGATGGTCGTGCGTGAAGCGCATCACCACGCAACCGAGGACGATGACAGCATCCCGCGCGATCACAAGCACGGCGAACCAAATCGGCAGCGCATAATGCCAGCTGCTCACGCTCAAGGTGATGATCGCCGTCAGCAGCAGCCCCTTGTCCGCGATGGGATCGAGCAGCGCGCCCGCCTTGCTCACTTGTCCAAATTTCCGTGCGATATAGCCGTCGAAGGCATCCGTCACCGAGGCGAGCACGAAGACTCCGATCGCCCACCAGCGCATCCATTCCTGCGGCGCGCCGGAGCTGACACTCTCGCCGTAATACATCGCGAACAGCACGAAGACCGGAATCAAAAGAATCCGAAGCACGGTGAGTTGGGTCGCAAAAGTCATTGGAAATGGGCCGGCATTCTAGGCGGCCCGGCGGCGCGCATCAATCTGACTCGTCGCCGCGCGCCGCGCCATGCCATAAACACCATCGATGCCTCTGGACTACGCCCGCGCCGCGCTGCTGCTCGCCGCATTCTGGGCGTTCTGCATCTTCGCGCATCCCGCCGTCCGCAGGTCGCTTCTCGAAGGCGCGCGCTGCGTCGGTCGATATCCCGACCTCTGGCGGATTCCCGCCCTTTTCGGATTCGGCTACGCGATTTTTCAAATCGCGGCCGCCGCTGCCTTCCACTGGCGCATGCGGGAAAGTCTCCCCTCCTGGTTCGCCACTTTCGACTGGGAACCGTCGCCCGCCATCGGGCCGCTCGTGGCGGCAAGCCTTCTGCCGGCGGCCGAGCACTCCGCGGCCGTCTTCACGATCTTCACCGCGACCTTTCCGCTTTCCGCCATTTTCGCCCTGCTGCTGCTCTTTAATTTTCGCGGCTTGCTGGTCGCGATGGCGAAAGCGCTCGGTCATCGGCTCGGACGCGTCACGGGGTCGCTCGCCCTCGCGCTTCTCCTGCTCACGGCGCTGTGCGCCATCGCGAAACCCGCGGTCTATTTGTTTCTCCCCGAGATTGCCGAACGCGCGCCGATAATCGCCGCGATGGCGGTGAATTTTCTTTCGATGATTTTCGAGCTGCTGCTCGGCATTTTCTTTCTTACCTATCTCATGCTCATGGCCTACGCGTGGATGCGCGGACTGTCCTTTCATCGCTCCAGGCTTTTCCACTTCGCGATGCGGCGCACGGGCTTCGTTTTGAAATGGTCGCTCGTGATCGCCACGCTCGAGACTGTTCTTGTCGTGCTGCCGCTCTACCTCGGAGTTCTCGTCGGAGCTGGTCCGGATTTTTACGACACGTGCGCCTGGTTCTCGAGCTGGATCGGCCGTCCCGCGGTCACCGCCGTGGCGCTTGTTTACTGCCCCGTGCAGGCAATCCTCGTTTTTCACAACGAATCGCTGCGCCAGGCATTGCGCGAGAGCACGCGGCTTTTGCGGGCCCGGTGGACGAGCATCCTGCCTTTTCTCGCCGTGGCCATCGTCGCATTCCTGCTGCTCGAGGCGGGCGCAGGTTATGCCAGCGCCCGGCTCGGTGCGGAGAGCGCCGCCGCACTCGGAGGTCGCGTGATCGCGGCATGGATCGAGGCTTTGCTCGCAGGATGGTTCATTGCAAGCTGGGTCTGCCTTTACAAAAGCTTCTCCACCGAACGTAAAGAAATTCCGTTTTGATCGCGCTGCGCTGTTCCCGGCTCCGTTGTCACCGCCCCGACTGGACGGACTGCTCCGCGTGCGTGCATGACGTCTCGCTGGATTTCGAGGAAGCGCGCGTGCACGGCATCACCGGCCCGCCCGGCAGCGGCAAAACGCTTCTGCTGCATCTGCTGGGGCTGCTCGACGAACCGGACTTCGGTCACATCGAGCTTTTTGGCGAGCGGATCTCGCCGGCCGCGGAAGAATTGCGACGCGAAATCCGCAATACCGTCTTCGGCTACGTCTTCCCCAGTCCATGCCTGCTGCCGGCCTTCACGGTCGCGGAAAATGTCGCCATGCCGCTCTTCCGAGTTTCGGGCGCGGATGAAAAAGCGGCGCAGCTGCGCATTTGGGAACTCCTCGACCGCCTCGGCATCGAGCATCTCGCGAACGAGCCGGCCACGTCGATCGGCGCGGACGCCCAATTTCTCGCCGCACTGGCCCGCGCGCTGGTGCATCGTCCCCGGATCCTGTTTTTGCTCGCTCCCACCCGGCCCGCCATCCTGGCCCCGCACGTGCGGATGATTGCCGAAGATCTGCACATCACGTGCCTGTGGAGCGGCGTGGCGGACGACTGGCTCGCGCATTGCGACCACTCGATAAAACTCGAATGCGGCTCGCTCGTCGGAGCCTCCCCCACACCGCCATGAACGATCTCGTGCCCCCAGCCATCGCGGACGATCTCGAGGCCGGCCGCAAGGCTTCGAACCTCGCCTTCGCCCTGCGCATCCTGCCCGCCGCGCGGCGGCACGACGCGCTGGTTTTCTACCGGTTCTGCCGCACGCTCGACGACATCGCGGATTCGCCCCGGCTCACCTCCGCCGAAAAAGCAGTTTCGCTGGACGCCTGGCAGCGCGCGCTCAGCGCACCCAACCGGCTTCCCAACGGCCTCTCCGATCTCGTCGCCCGCTACGAGATCGACCCGCAGTTATTGCTGGAAATTCTCGCCGGCATTCGCGCCGAACTCACCGTGCCTCGCTACGCGACCTTCGAGGAATCGCGGCAATACTGCTGGCGGGTCGCCAGTGCGGTCGGGCTCGTGAGCATTCGCATCTTCGGATGCCGCCATTCGGGAAGCGAAATTTACGCCGAATCGCTCGGGCTCGCGCTGCAGTGGACGAACATCCTGCGCGACATCGGCGAAGATGCCGCGAATGACCGGATTTATCTCCCGCTCGAGGATCTGGATCGTTTCCAAGTTTCCGAAAGCGATTTGCTGGGGCGAAAGGACTCGGCGAATTTTCAGCGCCTGATGGCTTTCGAAGCGCACCGCGCCCGGGATTTCTACGCGCAGGCCCGCCAAGCTTTGCCGGCAAAAGATCGCACCGCACTGCTGCCCGCGGAAATCATGCGCGCGACTTATGAGCGGCTGCTGCGCAAGATGACCGCCGGCGGATTTCGCGTCTTCGATCGCCGTTACCGCTTGAGCCGCCTGGAAAAATTGTCGCTCGCCGCGGGCATTTATTTTTTTCGTCGATAGCTCTCAGGGCTGACTGGCCAGCCGGCGAATCGCCTGTTCGAGCGAGGAAAGGTTCACCGGTTTCACGAGATGTTCGCTGAAGCCCGCGGCCAGGCTTCTCCGGATGTCTTCTTCCATGCCGTAGCCGCTCATGGCGATGCCTTTGATTTTGCGCCGTTCGCACAAGCGCCGCATGAAATCGTATCCCGTGGAATCAGGAAGACCGATATCACTCACGACGAGGTCGAAATGCTGGCGGTCGGCGATTTCCAGGGCCGCCGCCGCGGTATTGGCGACTGCGACGTGATAGCCGGTCGCACCAAGCAGCCGCGCCAGCATGGCTGCGGTATCCTTGTGGTCCTCCACGATCAGGATTCTCAGCGATTCACCGGCGCGGGATTTTTCGTCCAATCCCTTATCCGACGCCTGCTCCCCGCCCGAGGAGGGCCATTCGATGACAAACGTGCTGCCGTGGCCGATACCCTCGCTCTCAGCGCGAATGGTTCCCTCGTGAAGAGCAACCAGCGCTTTCGTAATCGCCAGCCCGAGGCCCAGACCTCCGAATTGGCGGGTGATTTTCGAGTCGCCCTGCTCGAAAGCGTCAAAAATTTTCGGCAGGATCGCGGGTTCGATGCCGATCCCGGAATCCCGAATCGCGATTTGCGCGCGCCCCATTACCGGAGGGCTGGTCGATACGCGGATGCGACCGCCTTCGGGCGTGAACTTCGCGGCGTTTTTCAAAATATTCCAAAGCACCTGTTGCAACCGGGCCGGATCGGCATGGACGCTGCCGGCGGCGGCATCGAGTTCGATTTCCAGCTGCACGTTTTTTTCGGCGACTTGTTGCCGGCAAATCTCGCACACCTGGCGCACCGCTTCGTTCAAATCGATCGCGCGCCCATGCAGGGCGAGCTTGCCCGTCGTAATGCGGCTGAGATCGAGAAGATCGTCGATGAGTTTCGTTTCGAGCTCCACGTTCCGGCGGATCAGCGCCATGTCCGCGCGGAGATTCGGCGGCACGGTGGGATCCATCTCCAAAGAGCTCGCCGTCATGAGCACGGGGGTGAGCGGCGTGCGCAGTTCGTGACTGAGCACCGCCAGGAAATGATCTTTCGAGCGGTTCGCGCTCTCCGCGGTTTCCTTGGCTTCCTTGAGGGCCAGTTCCGTCTTTTTCTGCTCGGTGATATCGCGGGCGATTTTCGATGCGCCCACGACGCGACCGGAATGGTCCTTGATCGGCGACACGCTCAGCGACACCGAGATGAGCTCCCCGTTTTTGCGCCGCCGGATGGTCTCGTAGTGCTCGACCGGCTTGGCATTCCGGATGCGATCGAGGATTTCCGCCTCCTCGTCGCGCCGCTCCTCGGGAATCAGGATCGCCACCGGCTGGCCGACCGCTTCGTGGAACGTGTAGCCAAAGAGCCGTTCCGCCCCATGGTTCCAGCTCATGATGATGCCATCGAGATTCTTGCTGATGATGGCGTCTTCCGAGGACTGCACGATGGCCGCCAGCTGCCTGGCGCCGTCTTCGGCTTTCCGACGCTCGGTGATCACCCGGGTGGATCCGGCGACGACCTCGACGCTTCCATCCTCCGCGAAGACGGGACTGAAAATATATTCATACCATCCCTCCTCGCCCGACGGATTCGTGTAGGGCGTCTCGTCGGTGATGACCTGGCCCGTCTCGACGACTTCCCGGATCTGCCGTTGCAGCTTCGCCGCGAGATCCTCGGGATATTGCAGCTCGAAAAAGTTTTTGCCCGTGGCCTCTTCCAGCGTCAGCCCCCAGAGATCGAGCAGCGGCTTGTTGATGTAAATGAAGCGACCCTCGCGGTCGAAGGTGTAGGCGAAGTCGGCGATGTTCGAGAGCGCGGTGTCGAAGATGCGCGCCTGGTCGGAAACCTTGCGCGTCAAGTCCACGAGCGCCTCCTCCTGCTTCTTGCGCCCGGTGATGTTTTGCACGTAGATCGACAGCCCAAAGGATGACGGATACGCGCGGATCTCGAGCCACGCGCCCACGGGAGGATAGTAAAGTTCCAGCGCGCCGGTTATCTGGCCCGCCATCGTGTCGCGGTAAAGTTGTCCGATCTCCGTGTCGGCAATGTCCGGAAATTTTTCCCAGAGATTTTGCCCGAGCAATTCTTCGGCGGATTTGAAGAGCGGCGAAACCAGCTTGAGATAACTGGGGTTCAGGTAGGCAAAGCGCCAGTTCCGATCGATGGCGACGAAGGCGTCGCTGATGCTATCCAGGATTCCCTGCAGGCGCTCTTCGCCGGCCTGAAGCTTGCGCAGCAATTCCCGCACTTCGTGCTGCCGGCGGCGCGCGCGCAACGCGACTTCCACCGTGCTGATGAGCGTCGCCGGGCGGAAGGGCAGCTCGAGCAGGGTCACGTTGCCGCCGGACCCGAAGATGCCGAGCCGGCGCAGCCGCGCCTGGCTGACCTCGCCGCCGCTGGTGATGATCGCGATGGGCAGATCGGACCACGCGGGCTGGCGGGACAAGGTCTCCACCAAGGCATGCACGGGCTCGCCGACGAGCGTTTCCTCGGCCAGCAGCAGCGCGCCGCAGCCTTCTCCCACTTTGCGGCAGAGCTCGGGAATGTCTCGGCAGATTGCGACGGGCACGCCTTCCTGCGCGAGGAATTCCGCGGTGAGCCGCGCGTCGCTCGCGGTCGGGGCGAGCACGAGCACCCGCTGCTCCAGCATGCCGGCATCGGATTCCGCGGCGGGTGCGGAGTTCATTCGCGCGCCCCGATGAGCCGGCCGCCTTCGCCGCCCTCGCGCTGGAAGGTCGGGATGCCGGTGGAACAGCGAGGCGGAGTGGAGGCGGCGGCGGCGGAGTGGTCGTTCATGCGGAAAATCGTGAAATGAGCGGAACAAAGGGATTCGGACGCCGACTGGCAATCGGTTCCCTCGTGCTATCGCTGTCCGCCAATACTGGCAAGTCCGCCACCGGCGCCAGACGGGCGCTGGCTCGAATTTACAAGGCGCCGCCGGTGAAGCGGGCGACGCGCGCCTGCACCTCGGGGTCCATCGCGATGAGCGGGGGCCAGTTTCTTTTGAAACCCTCGCCAGCCAGTTTCTTCGTGGCGTCGATGCCGAGCTTGCTGCCGATGGCGATCTCGCTCGTGGCATGGTCGAGCACGTCGGACGGGCCTTTCGTGAAAATGCTGTCGCGCTGCGGATCGGTATTCGCGCAGAGGCGGAAGAGGACGTCGCTCGTGCTGTGGACGTCCACGTCGGCGTCGACGACCACGATGTATTTCGAAAACATCATCTGCCCCATCCCCCACAGCCCGTGCATGATTTTGTAGGCCTGCATCGGGTAGGTCTTCTTGATCGAGACGAAGACGGCGTTGTGGAAGACGCCTTCCGCGGGCAGCGCGATATCGACGATCTCCGGGAAATTCATCTTGAAGATCGGCAGAAAGATTTTTACCGACGCGGCGCCGATATAGAAATCCTCCATCGGCGGAATGCCGACGATCGTCGCCGGATAAACGGCATCCCTGCGGTGCGTGATGGCCGTGATGTGAAACACGGGATACGGCTCGGGAAGCGTGTAATAGCCGGTGTGATCGCCGAACGGCCCCTCGTCGCGCAGCGGCTCGGCGGGATCGACGTAGCCTTCGATCACGAAGTCCGCATTCGCCGGCACCTCGAGGTCGCTGGTCTCGCATTTCACGAGCTCGACCGACTTGCGCCGCAGGTAGCCCGCGAGCAGGAACTCATCGAGGCCGTCGGGCAGCGGCGCGGTCGCCGCGAAAGGAAACACGGGATCTCCGCCGAGGAAGATCGCCACCGGCATGCGCGCGCCGGTTTCGTAATATCGCCGCCCGTGCCGCGCGCCGACTTTCTGCAGCTGCCAGTGCAGGCCCGTGGTGCGGTCGTCGTAAACCTGGATGCGATACATCCCGACATTCCGCTCGCCGGTGTCGGGATCTTGCGTCACCACGCATGGCAGCGTGATGAAGCGCCCGCCATCGAGCGGCCAGCAGCGCAGGATCGGCAAATCGAGCAGCGAAGGCGGCTGGGCTGGAAAGGTCGAGGGATCGGCGACATTCGGCGCGGCGGGCCACGGCGCGGTGTGCGAAGACGGCGCGTCGAACATGTGAATCACGTCCTTGCACGGCCCGCTCTTCACGCGCTTCGGCTTCGCATGCCGCAGCTCTATCGCCGTGCCCAGCAGCTTGACCGCCTCTCGAAAGCTCGTGGGCGGCTTCGCCTTCATCAAGGAGCCCAGCTCGTCGGCGACGGCATCCACGGACTCCGCGCCCATGCTCATCGCCATGCGCTTCCACGAGCCCATGGTGTTGATCGCGACCGGAAACGGGCTGACCACGCCGTTGACCGTCGGCTTTTCGAACAGCAGCGCCTTGCCGCCGCCGGGCTTCTTCATTTCCCGATCCGCAATCTCGGTGATTTCGAGTTCCGTCGCCACCGGCTCGGGAATGCGCCGCAGCTCGCCGGCACGGTCGAGATCTTCGATAAATGCGCGGTAGGATGTGTGCGCCACGACTATTGCACCGCGGCCGCGGGTTGAGTTTCCACCGGCTCGGATTTCACGGCCGGCATCGGGCGTAAAGTGAGCGCATGGATTTCCACCGCCAGCCAGCGACGAATGCCCCGGAGCAGGGAATGCACTCCGCGGCCATCGGGAGCGAAGCCGTCGCCAAGCTCCCGCCAGCCGGAATTCCGCCGTCCGTAGCAGTCCGCCTGCCGCCGTTGGCGGGCGATGTGCGCGAGACGTCGATTGTAAAATTTCATAAACCGCCCCGCGAGGCTGTCCATCGGCCCGTTGAAGGGCAGGCAATCGAGATCGTCCTCGCGGGCGACCGTGATCTCGCGCACCGGACCGAGATAGAAAAGGGAAATGTCCATTTGGTAAGCAGCAGTCATGAGTTCCGCGTCGCCGAGATAAAAGTATTTATCGAGATAAAGCGCGCGAAACCATGTGTCGTAGGACTTCCGAAAACGGCGATTGATACGTTCGAGATCGACCGATTCCCCCCTCGCCTCCGCCTTGATGCGGCCCAGCGCGAGCCGCACCGTCCACGAGCAATAGTCGAGCCCCGGGCTGTAAAGCGGGTCCAGGAAACCCGCGGCATCGCCGACGATCTGCCAGCCTGCTCCCGCGATCTCGGTGCTGTAATAGGGCAGCTTCGAATAAGCTTTCACGTCGCCCTCGACCGGCGTCGCATTTCTGAAAATCTCCCGCCCCACCGGATGCGTCATCAAGTGCGTCTTCAGCCGCTCGCCGAGCGAGCCGCCCTCCGGCGGCGTGTAGAGCCGCGAATCATAAACGAGCCCGGCGCTGAAGTCCCCTCCCCGAAGCGGAATGATCCAGCACCACCAGCCGTAGCCGGTGAGATGGTTCGTCGCGGCGGCGCGGCTGGCGATGCAGGATTTTCCGAATATGGGATGCCGCGAGCGCAACTCGTGGCCGTCGAGATCCCTCGCCCCGCGAAAGCGCGCCCAGATGGCATTGGTCGGATGCTCGTCGAGCGACCGCAGGGTTCCGCGTTTCCGTGCCAGCATCGCGGCGCGGCCCGAGGCATCGATGATCCAGCGCGCGCGCACCTCGACCGTCCCGGCGTCGCGCTGCACGGAAAGCCGGTCTTCCCCGATGTCGAGCACCCGGGCGGGACGCCACAGCTCCGCGCCTTCCTCCACCGCGCAGGCGAGCAGATGCGAGTCGAGCTTTTCGCGATCGAGCTGAAAAGCCGGCAGGCGCACCTGGTAGTTCGAGCCGATCTCCACGCAATTGTCGAAGGGCGTGTTTTCATCGCGCGTGAACCACAGCCGCAGTCCCTGCTTCGCGATCTGATGATTCGCCAGGTAGCTCGTCATGCAAAGCCGCTTGCCGAGAAATTCGCCGCTGATCTCGGTGGTCGCCTCGCCGACCTTGCGGTCGAAATGCCCGCTCCGCTCGACGACCAGCACGCGCAGATCCGGCGCCTCGCGGCGCAGCAGGAGCGCGAGCGACGCGCCCGAGAACGCGCCGCCAAGAATGACGACATCACATTCCTTGAGCATGGGCCTTGTTGATATCCGCAACGCGGCGGCATGGCAAATTTCGCGTTTGCGATTCGCCGCAAAAAAGGTTGCACAGACCGCCGGGAGCCCCCATATTTCGCGTCCCTCTTTTAGGAGTCTTAGCTCAATTGGTTAGAGCGCCGCCCTGTCACGGCGGAGGTTGCGGGTTCGAGCCCCGTAGACTCCGCTTTTTATGCCCTGATTTGCCGCCGGCCCCGCAACGTGCATTTTGAGCGGCGGCTTCGCTCTTGCACGGGACGTCCGATAATTTACTTTCGGCGTCGATGCTCCCCCTTCGAATTTTTTCTTCGCTGCTCGCCCTCCTGTTTTTTAGCGTGGCGGCGCTGGCCGCGGAACCTCCCCGGGCGCAGCATGTCTTCATCATCAGCCTCGACCAGGGCGCGCCGGCGGGCATCGCGAAAGCCGACATGCCGTTTCTCAAAAAACATGCGTCCGAGGGAGCGCACACTTGGGAAGCTTTTACGATCGTTCCCAGTGTCACTCTGCCCTCCCATACGTCGATGCTCACCGGCGTGGGTATTCAAAAGCACCAGGTCGATTGGAACGATCTGCAACCCGAGAAGGGTCTCGTCAAAGTGCCCACCATTTTCAGCATCGCGAAAAAACGCGGGCTCGTGACGGCCATGTTCGTCGCCAAGATCAAGTTCAAGACCTTGGAATTGCCCGGCAGCCTCGATGCTTTTGTCGTTCCTCCGGGCGAAAATCCCGAGGCCGGCAAGGTGGCCGCGGCTTTTGCGAAAATGGTGGGCGAGCTGAAGCCGAATCTTTGCTTCATCCATTTTGGAGATCCCGATGTCGCCGGACACGCCCACGGCATGTTCTCGCCGGAGAAAATGAAGGCGCTCGCCAACTGCGACGCGGCCCTGGCCGTGATCGTGAAGGCGATCAAGGATGCCGGGCTCCTGGACACCAGCGTGATCATCGTCACCGCGGACCACGGCGGCCACGATCGGACGCCGGCGGAAATTTCCGAGATAGCCGCGAAAACGGGATTAAAACCCCAGCCGGGCACCCATGGATCGTCTTCGCCGGAGGACGTGACGATTCCCTGGATCGCGTGGGGCGCAAGCGTCCGGCCGCATTTCACCATCACCGCACCCGTCGTCCAGTATGACACCGCCGCCACGGCGCTCTGGCTGCTCGGTATTCCGATCCCGGAAAGTTTCTGGGGACGTCCGGTGACCAGCGCGTTTGAATAATGCCAAATCTCCCTCGGAGCCGACCGCCAAAAGCGATGCCCAAACTAATCTGTGCCGCTCTCGTCTGCGGCGCGCTGGCCGCCTGTTCGTCCACGCCGTTCGGCCCGCCGGACGATCCCGACACACCGATTCCGCCGGCCCGGCCCAGCCCATTCGAAGGCAGCGGCTCCGGAGGCAATGCCTCTCCGTGGTCCGGCAGCGGCATCGACGCGGCCAGCCCGACGCTATCGAGCCATTAAAGAGCCGCCGAAACCGATGGCGGCCGCCGATCCCGACACTTCCGGAGCCTGGAAAAGGCAGGTGGCCATTTTCGGCGGAGCAGTTTCCGCGCTAATCGGCATCGGAATCCTAGTCGTGGTATTTTTTACATCTCGTGACGAAGCCCGCAAGCCCGTGCCCGCGCCCTCGACAACCTTGCATCCCCTCGCGCGGTGAGCGGACCCTATCCTCTCGATTTCCGGTAAAGCGCCGGATCGGAGGAGGTGGAAACCCTGGTGGAATTTGGAGAGCCCGGACAAAAAATTCGCCACAAATCCCCTCACCTTCCTTCCCACCAATTCAGCCAATGCAAAAATCCGGACACTTTTCCTTTGATTTTCCGCCGCCGCCGGACAATTCTACCCGGCTACCACCATGAGCCAGCATCCCAGTCTAAAAGGCAAAAGCTCCATCGCCGCCAAGCGCAGCGTCCTCAAACGTTTCGAGCGCGTCGAATTGATGAAAAAGCGCGGTCAGTTCAAAGCCGGCCAGCGCGTCATCGGCCTGCCGAAGACCAAGCCCGAGGAATAGGCCACCGCCTTTCCCATCCAGTTTTTCCTGTGAACAGGCCGGCTTTTGCCGGCCTTTCTCATCATGCGCATCAATCGCTTTCTCGCCTCCGCCGGCCTCGGCTCACGGCGGGCCTGCGAGGATCTCGTGCGCAACGGCCGCGTGCTGATCAATAACGCCGTCGTCACCAGCCTCGCCACCCAAGTCGCCCCGGACGACATCGTGCGCGTCGGCCGCAAGATCGTCAAAGCGCAGTCGCACGTCTACATCCTGCTCAACAAGCCAAAGGGCTATCTCTGCACCCGCGCCGACGAGCTCGGCCGCAAGACGATTTTCGATCTCGTGCCCGCGGAGCGCGGCCGCCTTTTCCACGTCGGCCGGCTCGATCTCGAGAGCGAGGGCTTGATCATTCTCACGAACGACGGCGATTTCTCCGAGCAGCTCACGCATCCCTCGCACAAGATCGAGAAAGAATACGAAGTCGCGCTCAGCAAGGCTTTCGATCCCGCCCACAGCGCGAAGCTGCTGCGCGGCATGACGCTCGAAACCGGCCGCGGCAAAATGGAGGCCGTCAACATTCTCGCCCCGAAACGCATCAAGGTCATCCTCCGCCAGGGCCTCAAGCGCCAGATCCGCGAGATGCTCTGGAAAGTCGGCGGCTACGATGTCCGCCAGCTCATCCGCACCCGCATCGGCGGGCTCAGCGATCCGCGGCTCAAGACCGGCTACTGGCGTCCGCTCGACCGCGAGGAAGTCGCCATCCTGCTCAAGGCCGCGAAACCCGTGAAGCGCACCCGTCCTCCTTCCGCGCGGCCTCCCCGTCCATAGACAAACGAGCCACGGGGTCTAAAATAAGGCACCCCTCATGACGACCCGGTATAAAATCACCGCGTTAGCAGTCCCATTCGTCGTGATCCTCGCCGCCATAGGCATGGCCTTTCTGTATTCGCGCACGAACGAAAGCAGCCTCAAACTCGACAGCCGAAATCGCCTCCATTCCATCCCCATGGAGTCGCGTCTCCTCCAGGCTTCCGTCGCGGCGCAGGAGCCCTCGCGGATCACAAACGATGCCATTCCGCGATCCGGCGCCGTCCGCGTCCGCTTTCTGAAGCTGGCGAAGTTCGATAAATACCACGCCATCGATGCCGCGTTGCGACTCAAGGGCGCGGACCGCGACCTCGCGCTGGCCGCCTTGGCGACGGCGTGGAAAGCCGACCCGCGAAGCGGCTTCAAGGAGCTTGCCGATGTCATCGAAAAAATGACCGCTTACTCGCGCCGTCAAATCGTCTTCGGTCCCGCCGAAACGGCCCCTCGGGGAAAACTGCCGCAAGATCTGATTCGATCCCTCAATGCGCTCTCCGCTTTTCCCGACGATCCGGAATTGCCGCTTCTGACCATGCGTCTCACGAATCGGCTGCTCGGCGGCGAGGAGCGCTCCTCCGTGCTGACGACCGCCGCCCTGGCCTGCCTGGGCACCGATCCGTCCCTGGCATTCAGCCTCGGAAACTCGCTGAGCGGCTTCGCCTACCAGCAATTCATCAACGCATTTTCCAAAGGCTGGGCCTCTCAAAATCCGGAAGCCGCCGCGCAATGGGCCGCTTCCATCGGTGATCCGGATTTGCGCACGCGGGCGCTGGCCGATGCGATAAATTCTTTTTCGAGAAGCAACCCCGGCCGCGCCGCACAGTGGCTGGACAGCCTGCCCGCAGGCGATGCCCGCCAGGCCGCGCTGCGAGAGCTGGGAACGATTTGGGCGCGGCAGGATACCGCCGCCGCGCTTGCCTGGGCCGCGCGGCTTCCGGACCCGGCAGCCAGCCAGCAGGCCGTCACGGCGATTCAATCGGTGGCGCCGGTCGGCGTGGGCATCTCGCTCGGTCGCGCAAATGCCTCGGGATATCCGAGCGCCATGGACCTCGTGCCGGCGAGCCCCGCCGCGCAGAATGGCGGCGTTCAACGCGGCGACCAGATCGTCGCCGTCACGGATCCGAATAACCAATGGATCAGCACGCAAAACCTGCCCCTCAATCAGGTCATCGCGATGATCCGCGGGACTGCGGGCGCGCCGGTGCAACTCCGTTTGCTGCCCCCGGGCGCGACCGATCCGGCGCAGGCGCGGACCGTCACGATCGTGCGCCAGCAACTGCTCTTCAAACGCACCCAGTCGGGCGGCTAGAAACAGGGAGAGAGGCAGTCTTTGAACAGGAGGCAACGGAGAAAACAGAGGAAGTCACTTCCCTGGAAATTCACCAAGGTCACGAAGAAAGGAAGCTCTCGGGCTCGTAGTCTCCCTTTCCTTCTGTTAAAATTTCTCGACGATCAGGTCAGCCTCTAGAACAGCAGCGGGATGATGAGGATCGCCACAATGTTCGTGACCTTGATCATCGGATTGATCGCGGGGCCGGACGTGTCCTTGTACGGGTCGCCAACCGTGTCGCCAGTGACTGCCGCCGCGTGGGCCGGGGAACCCTTTCCGCCGTAGTTACCTTCTTCGATAAACTTCTTGGCGTTGTCCCACGCACCGCCGGACGAGGTCAGGGAAATACCCACGAACAGGCCGGTCGTGATCGTACCAACC
>JAATET010000123.1 GCA_015655545.1 Chthoniobacterales bacterium
AGCATCATCGGCCAGAATATTTACGGAAAAAAAACCCGGCTGCGGGCCGAGCTCCACATTTTCAACTCCGATGGAACGAGCCAGGTCGTGGCGACCGATACGTCCTGGAAAGCGGAGTTCGGGCCGATCGTCGAGGCCGACATTCAGGCCGGTGAGACCTACGATGCCCGTCGCGAAATGCCCGGCTGGGACTTGCCTGGCTACAAGACGTCTGCGAACTGGACGTCGGTGCAAACGGGCGCCGAAGTCGCCCCGGAGCTGCAGGCTTACCCGGGCACGCCGGTGCGGCGTCTCGAGGAGTTCCCGCCCGTGAAGATCACGAGCTTGAAGCCGAACTTGCAGGTCTTCGACATGGGTAAGAATTTCTCAGGATGGGCGCGCTTGCGCGTCACGGCTCCCGCCGGCACGAAAATCATCATGCGTTTTGGCGAGATGCTGAATCCGGATGGCTCGGTGTATCGCACCAATCTGCGCTCCGCTCGCGTGACCGATACCTACATCTGCAAGGGCGGCGGCGAGGAAGTCTGGGAGCCGGAGTTTACCTATCATGGCTTCCAATACGCCGAGGTCGAGGGATTGCCCGCGCCGGCGACGTCAAAAACTCTCACCGGCGTCGTGGTGCACTCGGCCCTCCCGCGGCTGGGAGCATTTATTTCCTCGAGCGAGATCGCCAATCGCACCTCGGTGAACATGCGGTGGAGCATTCGCTCGAACAGCTTCGACATCCCGACCGATTGCCCCCAGCGTGACGAGCGCATGGGCTGGATGGACTATCACGAAGTCGCGCGCAGCAGCCAGTATGAGCTCGACCAGTCCAGCCTGCTGACCAAATGGGTGACGGACATGGTGGACGCACGCCTGCCGGACGGCGGCTTCTCGCAAATCTCCCCCGACGTGCATCACTTCGGATGGAGTCCGGGCTGGGCCGATAGCAGCGTGCTCATTCCCTGGACGCTTTATCGCGTGCAAGGCGACACGCGTCTGGCCGAACGCTGGTTCAAGGAACTCGCAAGTCACGTCGCCTATTATCAAGAGCGCTCGCCGGACGGCATCGCTCCCGACGTCGGCTACGGCGACTGGCTGGCGCCCGACCTCTCGACGCCGAAAAACCTCATCTCAACGGCGCTGTATGCCCGCTGCGCATTTGCGATGTCCGAAATGTCCGGGGCGCTCGGGCGCAGCGCGGATGCGAAACGCTATCGCGACTTGTTCCAAAAAATCCGCACGGCGTTCCAAAAGAAATTCGTCCTGTCGAACGGAACGATCGGCACCAACTCCCAGGGCAGCTACGTCATGCCCCTGGCCTTCGACCTTCTCGATGAGCCGCAGCGAGGCCTGGCGGCGAAGCATCTTGTCGAGGCGATCGAGGCGAAGGGCAACCATCTGTCCACGGGCATGGTCACGACGCATCTCCTGCTGCCCGCGCTGACGAAAATCGGCCGCACGGACGTTGCCTATCGGCTGCTGGAGCAGAAGACATTTCCGTCGTGGGGCTATTTTCTCGATCGCGGCGCGACCAGCATATGGGAGCGTTGGGACAGCAAGACGGATTCGTTCAACGCGGCCGCGATGAATTCCTACAACCACGCCAACCTCGGCACGTGCACGGAGTGGTTTTATCGCACGGTGCTTGGCATTGATTTTCTCGAGCCGGGGTTCGGAAAAATTCTGATCCATCCAGAGCCGGGCGTCGGGATGACCTGGGCCAAGGGACACTATGATTCGCCGCATGGCCGCATCGCGACCGACTGGAGCGCCGGTGCGGGCAAGTTCCGGCTCGATGTCACCATTCCGCCCAATACCAGCGCCGAGGTTTTCATTCCGGCGGCGAGCGCCAGGAAGGTGAATGAAGGCGGGCAGCCCGTGCTTGCCGCAAAGGGAGTGAGCTTCCTGCGACAGGAGGGCGGCAACGCAGTCTTCGCCGTCGGCTCCGGCAACTACCACTTCGAGTCCGCACCGTAACCGCTTCGGTTCGCATCGCAAAAAAAAGCGGCCTCCGGGTGGGAGGCCGCTTTCGTCCGAGACGAGTGCGTTGTTGGCGTCCTAGGAGCCCAGAGTCTTCATCCACGCACCGCAGCCGATCACGACCGTCGCGAGAATCAGGATCGCGATACCCGCGAAGATCAAGCGGTGGGCCTTCGGGCTCGAGCCCTTCCATTCGTGGAAATACCAGCCCCACATCGTGCTGAAAATAATGATGCTCGCCATGTGCAGCGTCCAGCTGGCGAAGCCGAACTTGCCCATCTGGCTTTCGCCCATCGTGTAGAAGAAAAACTGGAGATACCAGGTGATGCCGGCGAGGGCCGAGAACACATAGTTCTTGAGCATGGGAACCTTGAGGTCGTGTCCGGAGGCCAGGCCGCCGCTAGCGGCGCCGACCGGCTGGTGCTCGCCGCCGCCGCCGCTCTGGTGCGCGTGCTCGGGCTTCGAGGTGCCGCTGAAGTATTGATAGCCGGTGCGGTTGCGAAGGTTCAGCAGAACGCACCAGACGAAGTTCGTGGTGAAGCCCCCGAGCAGCACGACGACGAGCTTCGGAAGGCCCGACCAGAGTGCCGGCGTTCCCGCGGCGATCGAGGACTCGCCAATCGGATTGCCGGCAGTGAGCGCGAAAGCGAAGCATGCGCTCATGATTCCCGAAAAGGTCGCGACGATGATGCCCTTCGTGAAATTGAATTCCTTGATCGCCTTGTGCTTTTCCTCCTCGGGCATTTCGCGCTCCTTGGTCAGGCCCGCAAGCGCGGCGACGAAAATGCCGATCAGGCAAACGCCCACGCCGGCCAGGGTGACGAGGCCGGGCGAGTTGCTGAGGATGTCTCC
Source organism: Chthoniobacterales bacterium (assembly GCA_015655545.1). Taxonomy (GTDB): domain Bacteria; phylum Verrucomicrobiota; class Verrucomicrobiia; order Chthoniobacterales; family JAATET01; genus JAATET01. The sequence goes on from JAATET010000123.1 coordinate 2,818, forward strand.
GAGGCTCACGGCGACGGGCAGATCCGGGAAGAGGCTTTTAGCGATCGGCGGAAGCATCGTGCCGAACGCGGCGCAGTAGCCGAGGGCGACGCCCATGCCGAGCGACATGCCGAGATAGCGCATGGTCAGGCCGAACGTGAGGCCGCCGAAACCCCACATCGCGCCGAAAAAGTAAGTCCAGCCGAGCGTGGAGAACGACTGCTTCGCCAGCACGCCGAAGACGTCATGCGTGATGATCACCGCCAGCAGCGAAGGCATGATGATCCACGAGAAGAACCCACCGACGAGCCAGTAGGTCTCCCACGACCATTTTTTGACGGCCCGGTAGGGCACATAGAACGATCCGGAGGCAAGGCCTCCCAGCCAATGGAAAACGACGCCGAGCAGGGGGTTTGGAAGCATGTGGGGAAAAACATTAAGCGAAGTCCGCGGATTTTTGCGAGGGAATGCATGAGCCTTCGGGAAATTATATTTCCGCGTCTTTCCGGGGGTCGCTCATCTCGTTTCCAAAAAGTTTTGAGTGTCGCCGCTTTGGGTTTTCCGAAGCCGGGACTTGCATCGCGAGTATTTCTCGGGCGAACTTCTGCGGATATGGATCGTTCCCCGTCTGTATTGCGCGTCGGCCTTTTCGGGATCGGATTGGAAGCTTATTGGGCTCAGTTCGAGGGATTGAAGGAGCGCCTTTCTTCCTACATCGAAATTGTCGAGGAGCGTCTGAGCCGTCCGGGGGTCGAGGTGGTGAATCTCGGACTCGTGGATTCGACGGACAAGGCCTTCGAGGCCGGACACGCCTTTCGTCGGGAGGACGTGGACATTATTTTTCTTTATGTCACCACTTATGCGCTTTCGTCGACGGTTCTGCCGGTGGTCCAGCGCGCCAAAGTGCCGGTGCTCATCTTGAATCTCCAGCCGGCCGGCGCGATGGACTACTCGTGGTTCAACGCGCTCGGCGACCGCACGCGGATGACCGGCGAGTGGCTGGCCTATTGTGCCGCCTGCCCGGTGCCGGAGATGGCCAATGTTTTCAATCGCGCCAGGATCAAATTCCACCAGATTACCGGAGTCCTCGATGAAAAGGACGAGTGCTGGACGGAAGTCTCCGACTGGGTGGACGCCGCCCGGGTCGCCAACACGATGGCTCACAACCGGCTCGGCCTCATGGGCCACTATTATAATGGCATGCTCGATATCCATACGGATACCACGCGCCAGCTGGCTTATTTCGGCGGACATATGGAGATCGTCGAGGTGGAGGAGCTGGCTGCCTTGCGGGGCGGGGTGACCGGCGCGCAGACCCGGGAGAAACTCGCGGAGTTCCAGGAAAAATTCGACGTTCAGGCCGATTGTTCCGCCGAGGAATTGGAGCGGGCCGCGCGCACGGCGGTCGCGCTGGATCTTCTCGTCGCTCAAAAGCAGCTGGGCTCGCTGGCCTATTATCACATGGGCACCGGAAACGCCGACCACGAAGATCTCATGACGTCGGTCATTCTCGGCACGTCCCTGCTTACGGCCCGGGGCATTCCCGTGGCTGGCGAATACGAGATCAAAAATGCCCAAGCCATGAAGATCATGGACGGCTTTGGAGCGGGCGGGTCGTTCACCGAATATTACGCCATCGATTTCGATGAAGACGTCGTCCTGCTTGGACACGACGGTCCGGGTCACATCTCGATCGCGTCCGGAAAAACCAAGGTGCGGCCATTAAAGGTTTATCACGGAAAAGTGGGCGGCGGACTGTCGGTGGAGATGAGCGTGCGCCATGGGCCGGTCACGCTGCTCTCTGTCGTGGAATACGCGGACGGTTCGCTCAAGCTTCTCGTCGCGGAGGGCGAATCCGTGTCCGGTCCGATCCTGGAAATCGGCAACACCAACAGCCGCTACAAATTCTCGATCGGCGCGCGGAAGTTTGTGAACGATTGGAACCAGCAAGGTCCCGCGCATCATTGTGCGGTGGGAGTGGGACATCTTGCCGGCAGAATCGAAAAGCTCGGGCAGCTGCTTGGCATGGAGACCGTTCGGGTTTGTTGATCGGTGATCGCGAAGGGGAGGCGACGAGCGAAGGGAGTATCCCGCCGAAATGAATGTGTTTGACTGGCGTGATCGGCTCGCTGAAAACTTTCGTTCGCGTCTGCGCGCCCGCTCCCTCATTTTCAACCCTCAACTTAAAACTTCATGATGAAACTTTTTGCGCGGGACGTTTCCGAAAAGACTTTTTGCCCGGCCTTTTTCCTGATTTCTGACATGAATCAGAGTTGCGGCTGAATGAGGTTGGCTATATTCCCAATCCCGACTTTCCTGCATAATTTATCCACCCCTCAACATTCCATCCTATGAACACCCGGAGCCGCCTGATTTTTCCGCTGATATTGAGTCTCTTCGTAATGAGTTCTGAACTGGTGCACGCGGAGGGAGGAGGGGAGGAAAAGGCGGTGCCCAAGAACAAGACGTTGTGGACGGCGTTGACGGAGGGAGGAGTGATCATGATCCCGATCGGATTGGTGTCGGTGGGGATGTGCAGTTTGATCGTGCTGGGGTTTTTGACGTTGAGGCGAAAGAAGCTGGTGCCCGACGCGCAGGTGGAGGCGTGGAGGAAATATTTCATGGAAGGGGACTACCAGGGGGCGGTGGCGTATTGCCGGGAGCAGCCGGGATTTTTTCCGGACACGGTCTACACGGGGCTGTTGTGCGTGGGGCAGGGGAAGGAAATGACGGAGCGGGCGATGGAAGACACGCTGGCCAAGGGGA
>JAATET010000001.1 GCA_015655545.1 Chthoniobacterales bacterium
GAAGAGCGCGGAGCCGTGGCTGCGAGGCAGGAAGCCGGTCTCGCCGCTGAGCGGGCGGATGGTCTTCGTATCGCGGCCGTCGCAACGCACCTGCTTGTCGAGGATGCTGATGCGGAAGGCTTTCTTCTGCAGGTAATCGAACGCCTGGCTGATCTCGAACTTCGTGGCGGCCGGGAATTTCTCGAGGATCGCGGCGGAGACTTCTTCCTTGAGCGCGCCGACCGCTTTCTGGCGGGCGACCTTGCTCGGCGTGTAGATCGCGCTCTCGATGCGGTCACCCGCGACGGAGTAGGCGATTTCCATCAACTCGTCGGAGACGACGAAGAGAGGCGCGACGCGCTTCGGCTTGCCGGCGGCGGCCGCGAGTTCCTTCTGCGCGGCGACGAGCTTGGTGACTTCGGCCTGCGCGAAGTGCAGCGAGGCGACGAAATCCTCCTCGGGTAGCTCGAGGGCCTCGCCTTCGATCATGATCACGTCGGTTTCGTTGCCGACGTAGATGAGGTTCAGGTCGCTGCCTTCACGCTCGCTGTGGGTCGGGTTCGCGATGAACTGACCGTTCACGCGGGCGACACGCACGGCGCCGACCGGACCCGCAAACGGGATGTCGGAGACGGCGAGGGCGGCGCTGGCGCCGTTCAAAAAGAGAATGTCGGGATCGACTTCGCCGTCCGCGCTGAGGAGCACGCCGATGATCTGCGTGTCGTAGAGGTAGCCCTTCGGGAAGAGCGGGCGGAGGGGGCGATCGGTGAGGCGGCAGGTGAGGATTTCCTTCTCGGAAGGACGGCCTTCGCGCTTGAAGTAACCGCCGGGGAACTTGCCGACGGCGGCCGCTTTTTCGCGGTAGTCGACGGTGAGCGGGAAGAAGTCCTGGCCGTCCTTGATGGAGGTGGCGGAAACGGCGGAGACGAGGATGATGGTGTCGCCGGAGCGAACGGTCACGGCGCCGTCCGCGAGGCGGGCGAGCTTGCCGGTTTCGATGGTGATTGGCGCTGAGCCCACGTGGGCGGTAACGGAATGAGGCATGTTATTTTCTATGATGGTTGGCAGCGCCGGGATTTTGCTCCAGGGGGTGGCGCCGCGCGGGTGTGTTGGTTAATGCCAGAAAGCCCCAGCTAGAGGCCAGGGCTTTCGTAAACTGGCATCGGTCGATCCGCTTTACTTGCGGAGTTCGAGCTTTTCGAGAATCGCCTGATAGCGATCCGAAGCAGTGCGCTTCAAGTAATCGAGCAGGCTGCGGCGTTGCGCGACCATTTTAAGAAGGCCGCGGCGGGAGGAATGATCCTTTGCGTGGCCCTTGAGGTGCTCGGTGAGCTCGAGGATTCGTTTGGTGAGGAGCGCGACTTGCACATCGGCGCTGCCGGTATCTTTTTCGTGGAGGCGCAAGGCTGCGGCGGCTCCGGAGGTATCTGTCTTTCCCATTGCTTTCAAATTTGAGTAGTCGGGGAGAATGCCACTCCTCTCCCCGGCTGGCAAGTGCGGATTTGATTTACAAGCATCGATTCGCACGGACATGGTCGTTTGCATCCGCACCACGCATTGATCGCCAGAGCGAAAGCGAGCGCGTGAAGCTGGCGATCGCCCGCGCAGGCGATGAGATTCTGGCTCGGATCGAAAAACTGGATGACTCGCGACCGGACGCCGTCGTTCACGCGAAGCCTTCCCCCTGGACATTCCCACCGGCGTCGGCTTCATCGGTCGCGGCCGGCCGGAAGCTCGCAAAATCAGCTGGCGGCCGAAAAATAATTTCCGAGCTCGCCGAGGCATCCGAAAAATCCCGTCCGCTCGAACCCCAAACATGCCTGCCAAATCCAAAAAACAGCAGATGGCCGCCGGTGCCGCCCTCGCCGCCAGGCGCGGAGAGAAAAGCAAAGCCAGCCTCAAGGGCGCCTCCCGCCAAATGGCGGACTCGATGTCCGAAAAGGAACTGAAAGACTTCGCCAAGACGAAGAGAAAGAAACTTCCGACGCAAAAGAAAAAGTGATCTAAAACCCGGCCAGCGCACTCAGCCGGGACAGCTTCTGCTTGAGCGAAAGCGCCGGCGCGAACAAGTCGCCGTGTTTTTTTTCACCCGCGCCGGCACCTTGATCCGTCTCGAAGGCTTGGCGGCTTTTCGAGCAACTCGGCGAAGGCATGTGCGAACGGCTTGGTCTTCTCGTAAATCGTCGCGGCGTTGAGCCAAGCATGCCGCCGTATCGATCGAAACTTTTCTTCGAAGTCGAACGCGAGAAATTCCTTTTGACCCTGGGCTATACTACAGGGTGTAGGCTTCGAATGATGGAAACACTCACGACCGGGCGGCTGGCGGCAGGAGCCGGAATCAATATCGAGACGGTGCGTTTCCATGAACGCAAGGTTGCGGACCTTCGGCGCATGCGCAAATCGCTCGCCTCGATCTCCGCCGCTTGCGACGGCCACGGGACCGTCGCGGGCTGCCCAATCATCCACGCCTTGGAGGACGGGAAATGAGTTCGTGCTGCCAGCACCATGCTCCTCATTCGGACGGGCGCGGCCATCGCCACGACTCATCCCTCAAGCCGGGCAGGAAATGGTTTTGCCCGATGTGTCCGGGCGTCGAGTCGGACGAACCGGGCGATTGCCCAAAATGTGGCATGGCGTTGGAACGCAATCCCGCCTGCCGCGAAGGAACCATTTATACCTGCCCGATGCATCCCGAGGTCCGGAGGGACCACCCCGGCGACTGTCCAATTTGCGGCATGGCCCTCGAACCGATCGCGGCCAGAGAGGACAACGCGGAGCTTCGTGACATGACGCGGCGATTCTGGATCGCGCTCGCACTTGCCGTTCCCGTCTTCGCGCTCGCGATGGGAGCGCATCTCCCGTGGTTCCACGGGCTTTCAGGAAGGGTCTCCGCATGGATTCAATTCGTCCTGGGCACGCCGGTCGTGATTTGGGCTGGCTGGCCGTTCTTCGCCCGCGGAGCGCGTTCGATTCGGACCGGGCGTCTGAACATGTTCACATTGATCGCGATGGGGACCGGCGCCGCCTACGCCTTCAGCGTGGTCGCCTTGCTCGCTCCCGGCATTCTTCCGCATTCATTGACCCATGGCGGAATGGTGTCGGTCTATTTCGAGGCAGCCGCGGTCATTACCGTCCTCGTGCTGCTCGGACAGGTGCTGGAACAACGCGCCCGGGCCGGAACGGGGGCCGCTCTTCGAGCTCTCCTGACTCTCGCCCCGAAAACCGCGCATTTGGTCGAGAACGGGGCCGAACAAGAGGTGACCGTGGACTCGATCGCGGCCGGCGCGTTACTTCGCGTCAAGCCGGGCGAAAAGATCCCGGTGGATGGAATCGTGACCGAAGGTCGAAGCGCCGTGGACGAATCGATGCTCACGGGCGAATCCAACCCCGTCAGCAAAGAAAAAGATGATCGCCTCGCCGCGGGAACCATCAACGGGACCGGCAGCCTGCTCATGCAAGCCGACAAGGTGGGCGCGGAGACGATGCTCGCTCAAATCGTGGCGATGGTCGCCCAGGCTCAGCGTAGCCGGGCGCCCATCCAACGTCTCGCGGACGCGGTAGCCGCCTGGTTTGTCCCTGCCGTCCTCGCGGTCTCGCTCATCACTTTTTTTATCTGGCTCTTCGTCGGACCACCGCCCGCGTTCCCCTACGCGCTCGTTAACGCCGTGGCGGTTCTCGTCATCGCCTGCCCGTGCGCACTTGGTTTGGCCACGCCCATGTCGATCATGGTGGCGGTAGGCCGCGGCGCCGGCATGGGTGTCCTCGTCAAAGATGCGGAGGCTTTGGAAACCCTCGGCAAAGTGACGACCCTCATCGTTGATAAAACCGGCACGCTTACCCAGGGCAAACCCTCGGTGACTCATCTCGCGGCGGCGGGAGTTTCCGAGAGCGAATTGCTGTCGCTCGCGGCGGCGCTCGAAACACGAAGCGAACATCCGATTGCGGCGGCGGTCACCGCCGCGGCCAAGGAACGTGGGTTGGACATCTCCGGGGTGACCGATTTCGATTCGGTGACCGGCGAGGGAGTCCGTGGAAAAGTGGATGGAGCCTCCGTGTTCGTCGGCAAGCGGACCTTCGTCGGCGGCGACCACATGTCGAAAATGCTCCTTGCGAATGCGGACAAACTCCAAAACGAGGGGAGCACCGTCGTTTGGGTCAGTCGAAACGGGCAGACCGTCGGGTTCGTCGCCGTCTCCGACCCGCTTAAACCGACGACCGCGGAGGCCATCTCTGCGTTGCATCGTCTCGGCTTGCGCATCGTCATGCTGACCGGCGACCACCCGCGCACCGCCTCATTCGTGGCCGCTCAAATCGGCATCGACGAAACATTCGCGGAAGTCACTCCCCTGCAAAAGCAGGAGCACGTTACGGAAATGAAGTCGAATGGAGCCTGGGTCGCGATGGCAGGCGACGGGGTCAACGACGCACCGGCCCTTGCCTCCGCGGATGTGGGCATTGCCATGGGAACGGGCACCGAAGTCGCCATGAGCAGCGCGGGCATCACGCTTGTGAAAGGAGATTTGCGCGGCATCGTTCACGCGATCGCCCTCAGCCGCGCCACGATGCGCAACATCCGCCAAAACCTCTGGTTCGCCTTCGCCTACAACGCACTCGGCGTGCCGATTGCGGCCGGGGCTCTCTATCCAGTTTTTGGCCTGCTGCTCAGCCCCATCATTGCCAGCGCGGCCATGGCGCTGAGCAGCATATCCGTCATCGGCAATGCCCTCCGGCTGAAAGGCGCGGATCTCGAAAAGATTTCCGAAAAAAGCTGAGGGGCTTTCAGGAACCCTCGTTGCCTCTGAAATCGGTTCTTCGCGACGACAAACATCCCCAACCTCGCCGCAAAGCCTTCAATTGCACCAGGACTCCCGTTCCCGTCTGGAAATCCAAAGTCGAAATTAGACCCTTAGCGAACCACGAAATCCCCGGGCGGCATAATAAGACTGCGCGCCGTTGTAACCCACGAAGACGCGTCCGTAGCGGCGATCACAATGAAGCGCGCCGCCGAGTTCCCGGATCTCATCCGGAGTGCTCACCCAGCTCGACGTCTTCGTGTCGAAGTCCCCCAGTTTCTGCAGCTCGTAATATTGATCCTCCGTCAAAAGCTCGATGCCCATTTCGGTGGCCATGTCGATGGCGGTATTCTTGGGGCGATGTTCCTTGCGCGACTCCCACCCTTCCCGGTCGTAACAAACGCTGACGCGGCCCTTGGGCGTCTCCGCGGAACAATCGAAAAAGAGAATTTCTCCCGTCTTTTTATCGTGACCCACCACATCCGGTTCCCCGGCGGTCGTTTCCATTTGATGGAGCGACCAAAGTTTTTCGGGATTGACCGCCAGCCTGCCCTCGACTTCCGACCATTTAAGACCCTTATGGCGGTTCGGGTTCTTCTCGAAGCGAGCTTTCAGCGTCCCGAGGAGTTCTGCTTCTTGTGCAGGTGACAGTTCCTTTTTTGCTCTTACGTTTTTCATCGAATTTCTTCTTTGCGATGTTGTCGGGTAAAAAGTCAATCGCGACACCGATGAAGCATGCCCCATTTTGTCCCACTCTGTCTAATTTAGGGCCAGAATTGTGCGCAAGCTGTTGACTTACAAGAAGAGAGCGGGTGAAGGGAATCGAATCATGGTAAAAAATGCGCGTCCTTGCGCATCTATGCATATATCAGAGTCTTACAACACGTCAATTTTTACGAAAAGTGCGCAAAAGTGCACGGAAACGCATTTATCTGTCACAAATTGTCACAAAAATTGGTGCGAATAATCTTCCCTTGTCGCAGGAAGCACCGACAGGCTTTATAATCACAAAATCGTGGCGGTCATTTAATCCCGACCGGAAGGGAGAGGTTAAATAAAGAGCGCCGGACTCACCTTGAAGCGTTCCGAAAGAATACGCAGATGTGGCACGGTAAGGTTTCTCTCACCGCACAGAATTTTCGCCCCCAGCGTGCGATCCGACCCAAGGAGTCGCGAGAAATCTGCAGCCGTCATACCGTTCTCCTCGAGCAGATATTTCAATTTATCAAGCGGTGCCCGTGGGTTCGAATCCTTTCCCGTGCGTCGCGTCGCTTCGTAAGCGGCAACGAAGTCCGCCATCACTGCGAAGTAATCGGCCTGATCCTCATTGGACTCTTCTTCAGATCCCGCCATCGCTTCGATGACTCCGATCGCTTTCTCGTAGCTGGTGCGGTCATGAATGGGTCGAGGAATAGCGGACGGCCGTCAGCGTTCTGAAGCACGTCCTTCCAGGCCGCGATCCAATGTGTTGCCGGCAGGCCGACCAGTTGATCAGCGATGCGACCTTGCGGAACAAGTGGCAGCATCTCTGCGTCCTCGAAAACGAGAAGCACGAGGGCGCGGTTGGCGTTTTTGTAGGCCTGGGAAACGGACAGGTCCGTCCGGGCCTTTACGAATTTGGCGAAGCTCTCGTATTCGTCGCGGTAGAGCTTGTCGACCTTGAGCAAAAGGAGGGCGAAGTCACGACGGACGCGGGCGACGTCGTATTCTTTCAGCACGGTTTTGCATTCCTCGTAATATTGGGCGGCGATTTCGCTCTTGGCGTCGATGGCCGCCGCCGAGCCGATTTTCGAATTCTCGCGGGTGAGAATTCCAGAAGGAGGAACGGCGTTTCTCGCCCGAGCGATTGAGGTAGTGTGAGCCTGGCTTCGACGCTCCATGCGCAATTCTCACCTGCGAGACCTCTGGCGCACCCATCCACCTTGCTATCTCGTCGCTGGTGAATCGTGCGATCGAAAGCCGCGAGTTACGTCAGGGCACCGACCCACGGAGCCTGCTTTGGCCGCTGATTGGCATGTCTCACATGCCCTTGGGTGCTGACTGGCTAAATCATGCGCGAAATCTCGTCGACGTAATGATTGTGGGAAACGTTGCGTTGAAGCCGCGAAACAGTGAATTGAATCCAACGCGACAAGTGGGCCTGGAAGCGATTCTGCATTTACCTTCGCAAAACGTCCATCAGACGGTCTGAAGGCGTCAAATCATGACGCCCTTGGGCGTTATGAGACGCCACCTCGCACTGCCCAAGCGGACGGAAGAAGGACGGCGAACTTCATAAAGATGTTTCTCGAACCGTGCAGACCTGAAACGACTCTGCAATTATTTTGAGGACGTCCCTACCTCTTCGCGATCTATAGGGTCTCATCCAGCCAGTCGAAAACGGTTTCTTCCCACAAAGTCTGGCCTAACCCGCAGCAATGCCCTCCGGCACCTTGGGCTTCCGTAAAGCGCACGAGTTTTTTGGGACACGTCAGGAGATCGAAAAGCTTCTGGCTTTGGGAAGCGAAGTCACCTTCTCCATCCGTGATGAGGGTGGGGCAACGGATGTCGGAAGCCATGGACTGCATCGAGTAGGCGGGTTGCAGCCGGAGAAAGTCTCCCACGCTGGCCGCTCCCATCGTCCTCATGCGCGCACCATACCACTCGCGTTTTGCAGGGCTGGCGAGGAGATCCTCCAGCCCGCGGTTGAGATCCGCATCGCCTTGCATCAGCCGTTGCCAGGTCGCTTCATCGAACATCTTCGGGACGATGCGCGATACGAACTCCACCTGCCCCGGATCGCATACCAATGCGGAAAGGCGTTTTTCGCGTGTCGCAGCGCGGGCGGCAAGATACCCGCCAAAACTGCGACCGATCAGCGCAAGCCTGTCGGCGTCCACGCTCGCTTGTTCCAAGAGCCAATCGATCACTGGCGACAGAACGGCCTCGAAGTCCGGACGCATGGGCACGCGCTGTTCGTAAAGCATCCCACCTTGCCCGGGTCCATCCCATAGCAGCACGTTGTAACCGCGCGGGAGCGCCATATATGCAGTGTTGGAATACCCCGCCTCCGCCGTGGAATCGTAGCCGCATGGGATGAGCAGCGTCGGTCGCGAGAGAGTCAGATCGCCGTCAGGGCGGAGCAGATAGGCTCCCATGCGGGCGCCCTCGAATGGGATTTCTACGGTCTCGACCGCCCATGGTAAAAACGGAATCGCTGCACGGAAAGCTGCGCGGTGCGCACGATAGCCATGCTGCAACCGGGCATCGTCGAGGTCATGTCGAATAAAAAAGAGACTCTGCCGCCAGTATTCCGTCGCGCGAAGATAGCCCTTCCCTGCCGTAACCGAATGCCCGGTCCGCGCTGCCAGCGCGGCTCTTTCGCCGGTCGTCTCGGCAAGCTGGGACCATTGAGTAAACCAGTCGTCAAAATTGCCCGGCACAACCCGACTTGCCGTTGCCAGCACCTCGCCAATGTCCGCCGAACTGGCATTGATTGCCGCGACCGTGCGTTGTAGCTGAGCGTCGAATTCGGGATCGTCGAGGAAGAGCCGCATAAACCTCAGTAAAGCCGGAGGCGAATCGCAATCCTATCCGCTTTTTCTGAAGGAACATGCGAGGCCGCTTCCATGCCCGGAGCAGACTTCGAATTTTGAGACGAGTCCGATTGCTTGAAGGTGGGATTGCTGAGTGCCCTCCGTTTCACCTCTCCGTAACTCTACCATCCAAAATATTCCGCGCAGTGCCGCCCCTCTTGAAGTAGCAAAAATAAAGGAGGGCGAACCCAATCACGGGAAGAAAGATATCGGTCCAAAGAACCACTCCCGCGTTACCCGGAGAAAAGTTCTTCGTCTTTATAATTTCATAAATGTGTCCGACTGCCGCTCCCCAAAGGAACAGCGACGGACCGATGATGGCGACGAGCCGTGCCGTAAAATTACTGCGATGCGCGATGATTGCCGCGGCGCTGAAACCCAAACTCGCATACCCTACTTCGTACTGGAATGGACTATTGGCCCAACCAATAAAGACCGCGCTAGTCTCGGCGAATGCCGTATGCACCACAAAGTTGTAGAGGTACATGAGGCCAACCGCATAAAAGATGTAGTCGGAAAGTAATTTGTCCGCAACGGCCGCATTCGACACAGGCTTGGAACCGCGAAGAAGTGACGCTGCTGAGATCGCGAAGCCGAGGAACAGAAAAGTCAGGGAGAAATTTTTTAGCAGGAATGAGATGACTTCTTTCATGAATATTGGAGGAGCGCGGCGCGGGGCTTTTAGCCCCTATTACGAAGCGTGTCGAAATGAATCTGTGGATGGCGCATACAACATGCCTTGACATATAATGTCAAGGCATTTAATGAGTTGTTCATGTTGAAAAAGCCAAGCGCGCTGCCGGATCACCTTGGATACTGGCTACGAAAACTATCCAACGCCGTCAGCGAGGCATTTGCCGAGCGGCTGGGAACATTTGATGTCTCCGTGCCTCAATGGGTCGTGCTGCGCGTCCTATTCGACCACGACGCACTCCCCCTGAAAGATGTCGTCGCCAAAGTCGAGGTGGACCAAGGCTCGCTTTCTCGCATGGTGGACCGGCTCATCGCGCGGGGATGGGTCCAGCGAGATGCCGATTCAAGCGATCGTCGCGCAGTCGCAATCTCCCTGACCAAGCAAGGCCGGGCTCTCGTGCCCAAACTCGCGGCGGAAGCCGACAAAAACGAGGAGGCTTTTTTCTCCGGTCTTCCTCTCTCTGAACGCGGGAAATTTCTTCAGACGATCCAGAAACTTCTCACCCAGAACAAAAGTGATGGGCGCAGCCCCATTGCGTAACCAAAGCAGCATTTATTATGACACCGGCAATCCTCGACCAATGCACTGCGGGAGCCTTCGACGGCTCGGTACCCTTCCCTGAAACCATTAAGCGAATCTTCAACGACGGAGTCGAATGGTACTCTGCCAATCTAATCTTCGGCGTAAAGACCTACTACGGCGCTGATCTGAGCCACTATCAGACGCCATGGCCTGACTGGACTGCACCCCAGATAGCGGACCAATTCTGCGCGGAGAGCGTGAGTGCGGCTATCAAAGCCAGTCAAACAGGGCAGATCACCTACAAGGAGTTCCTTGGCCGCATCGCTGACGCGGGCGTCACCTACTACACGGTCCACTTGAAAGGACGAAAGGCGATCTACTTTGGCCGACATGGCGATTCGTTCATCGAGCCCTTCCCTTCGGCTTAGAAGGTTGTGAATCATTGGCGCTTTTTTCGCGGCACCCAGCCCGCGAAAGGCAAGCGCAAGAAGCCTTTTCACGTGTGCTTCTCCAGCCGATGTCGGAAGAGTTCGCCACAAAAGTCCGACGAACATCAAAAAGTCTTCCGCGTCGGCTGAAGAAATCTCCAGCTTTTCCCTCTCTTTACTGGAACTTCCTTCTTAGAAGGTGCCTGTTCGATTGTCCGGATGGATGGAGAGCTAGCTTTTCGATCCGCGGGCTCCGCCGACGCAAATGGTCGAGCCCGGCTTTGGGTGCACGAATATTGCGAAGGTTCCGTCGCGGCTGTAGCGGATCGGACGGCGATTGGGAAACGAGACGCGCACCGTCTCGGACGAAATAATTGCTCCGTTTGGTGCCATGACTTGCACGACCAAGGAAACGCCTCCCGGGCTGCCCAATCCCAAATTTCGATGAACCGAACCCGACACCAGAACCCCTTTACTCTCGTGGCAGGCCGTCAGGTTTGTGATGTGAAACGTGTTTCCCGAGTGGCAAACGAGGCTGCCGTGGCAGATTGGGGCGGCCTGGATCGCGGTTCCGCCAAGGAAGAATAGGGCCAGCAAACCGGCCGCCTTTTTCGCCGAGCGCGGATGGAGCTTTTCCAGCCCGCGTTGAAAAAGATGCAGGTTTCCAAAGAGCTTGTCCGCGTTGCCTTGTTCGGAATGAGAGTTCATTATCAATAAATAATTGCCTTTTCCGAATTCTTCAAGCAAACAGATGATAATGAAAATCCATTGTCATTTGTGGGGAAGTCAATCGCGCCTATCCATGGGAAGATATTTGCTCGCCGGAATGCTGCCGCTGGTGATGGCGGGAAACGCCGAAGCTCAAGCCGCACCGGTTTCCTCTGCGCCGACAAGCCGGCTCGATGAGGTGGTGGTGACGGCCAGCCCGATGGGACGCAGCGAGTTCGACCTCGCCCAGCCGGTCAGCGTGTTGTCGGGCGACAAGCTGCAACTCAAGATTCAGCCGACCCTCGGTGACACACTCAACGGCGAGCCAGGGATCATCTGCAGCCATTTCACCAACGGGGCCAGCCGGCCCATCATCCGCGGTCTTTCGGACAATCGGGTGCTGATTCTTCAGAATGGCACGAATGTTTTCGATGTGTCGAACCTCAGCCCGGATCACAATCCGAGCGTGCAGCCGCTGCTCAGCGAACGGATCGATGTCGTGCGCGGGCCGGCCACGATCCTTTACGGGTCGAGCGCGATCGGCGGCGTGGTCAATGTCATTGACAACAGCATCGCAACGGAGCCGCTGACGAAACCGTTCAATATGGAAATCAACACGCGCTACAGCAGCGCGGATACGGAGTTCGGCAGTGCCTTCGCGATCGACTTCATGCCGGTCAAGCATCTTGTGCTGCACCTCGACGGCTCATTACTGACCACGAACGACGTGCACATTCCCGGCTACGCGCTGACCCCGGCGATCCAAAGCGATCTCAGCCCCGAGCAGAAGGCGCGCGGCAATGCCTTTGGCGGCAATCCGAAATTCCTCGTGCCGAATACGCGAGTGAACACGAAGACCCTCGGCGGCGGCGCTTCCTACGTGTGGGACAAAGGCTTTGTCGGATTTTCCTTCGAGCAATATTCGAGCTACTATGGCGTGCCCGATGACCCGCAGGTCGACGATCCCGCCGAGATGCCTGACCCGGTTCATTTGACGATCAGCAAGCAGCGCTATTCTTTCCATAGCGGACTGGTGGACCCGTTCCCGTATTTCACGAACGCGGACCTCAAGTTCTCGTATAACGATTACAAGCATCTGGAACTGGACGGCACCGCGATCGGATCGACGTTCTTGACTCACGGATTCGACTCCCGCCTCGAATTGGTGCATCAAGCGTTCGGTCCGGTGACGGGCTCGATCGGTGCGCAGTTGACGTGGGCCTATCTTTCGATTCTGGGCGAGGACGCTTTTCTCCAGCCGTCGAACGTCTGGCAGGGCGGCCTCTTCGATTTCGAGGAGATCAAACTGACTTCGCAGCTGCGTCTCCAGATCGGCGGGCGCGTGGAGATCAATAACACCACCATCGACTCGGATGATCCCGCGCTCACGTCGCTCACGTCCTCCAGCCAGCAGAACCAGACGTTTGTTCCGCTCAGCGCGGCGGCGGGATTGATCTACGATTTCGCGAAGGACACGAACGTCGCGCTCACGGTGCGCTACTCCGAGCGCGCTCCGACTCCCGAGGAGCTTTTCGCCCGCGGGCCGCACGACGCGACGTTCCAGTATCTGGTCGGCAACCCCAACATCGGCCTCGAGCAGGTTCTGGGCACCGATTTGAGCATCCGCAAACGCGATGGCGTCGTGACCGGGAGCCTGAGCGGCTTCTACAATTACTTCTTCAATTACATCGAGTCGACGCCCACGGGCGAATTCGTCGATGACCTTCAGGTGTTTCCCTACGAGGGCAAGCAGGCGAACTTCCTCGGCGGCGAGGCGCTGGTCGCCTTCCACCTGCTGCCGAGGAATCTCACGCGCACGGCATCCTCCTCGGATGACAAGAGCGTGAAGAGCGTCATCACCGGCGAGGGCGACAACGAGATTCCCAATCCGAACGACCTCTACCTTGAAGGCAAGTGCGACTACGTCTACGCGCAGGATCTCTCGGATCACAGTCCGCTGCCCTACATGCCTCCCTTCCGCTACACGTTCGCGCTGGTCTATCAGGGCGAAAAACTGGGCGCCCGGGTCGAACTCATGCACGCGGTGAATCAGGACCGCGTGCCGGAGTTCCAGACGACCACGCCCGGCTACACATTCCTCAACGCGAGCGTAAGCTACTCCTTCGACGTCGGCCCCACGAACTACAGCGTCTATGTCATGGGGACGAACTTGCTCAACCAGACGGCGAGGGAAAGCACCTCCTACTTGAAGGACGTGCTCCCGCTGCCGGGCGCGGGCGTGAGTGTTGGCGTAAAAATGACGTTCTGATTTTTGGTTCGGGATGCGCGTCGGCGACTCGTCGGCGCGCGTCCTTTTCCTTTTTTTATGCTCGAACTCTTTCAAAAAGGCGGGCCGGTCATGTGGCCGTTGCTCGCCACCTCGGTCATCGCTCTTTCGGTGATCATTGAGCGGCTGCTGTTTACCCTGCGCACTCTTTTCCGTCGGAAACCAATGGTGGTCGCGGAAATGTTCGAGGCGGTGGAGCATAGCGATTTCGAGCGTGCGGCCAGCCTTGGAACGAATTCACGGGACTTTCTTGCGCGCACGCTCGGGACCGCGCTCATGCATCGCGACGTCTCGTTTTCCAACGGCGTCCTTCAGGCCGCCGGCGCCGAGCTTCAGCGATTCAACCGAGGTCTTTCCGTGCTCGATACCGTCATCACGCTCGCGCCGCTGCTCGGGCTTTTCGGCACCGTCACCGGCATGATCCGCGCCTTTGGTTTGCTCGGCGCAGGCGAACTCGGCGCGCCCGCCCAGATCACCGGCGGCATCGCGGAAGCGCTGATTGCCACCGCCTTCGGGCTCCTCGTCGCGATGATCGCCCTCATCCCTTTCAATTATCTCAATGCGCGCCTGGAACAGGCCCGGCAGGAAATCGAAACCGCCGCGGCCTATCTCGAACTTCTGCTTCTGAAGGCCGGAAAGAGCAATTCCTAGTCCGCCTCCGTCATGATCTCCATCCCGTCGCCCCGAAGCCGGCGCAAGGCGCGCATCGAGATCATTCCGCTCATCGACATCATTTTCTTCCTCTTTGCGACGTTCGTGATGGTTTCGCTCTCGATGGTGAAAAACAAAGGCATCCCGGTGAACCTGCCGGCCGCCGCGACCGGTGCGCCACAATCGCACGAAGAGTCCGCGGTCGTCACCGTGGACGCGGCGGGAGCGCTGTTCTTCAACCGAGAATCCGTCACGTCGGAGCAGCTTGGAAAGGCTCTCGCCGATTTCCATGCGGCCAATCCCGATGCGACGGTTTTCATCAATGGCGATACCAAGGCCGAGTTCGGCGGTGCGATCGCCGTGCTCGACCAGGTGCGGGCGCTCGGCATCAGCAAGGTCGCGATCGAAACCCGCCCGCGTCCCGCCGCGCCGTGAGCCGTGATCAAGGCATCGGCATCCTTCTCGCGGTGGCGATCCATCTGTTCGCTCTTTTTGCTCTCCGGCTTTCCAAGCAGCCAGTGCCGCTGCCCATCGGCAACGATCCAATTCAGGTGAACCTCGTAGCCGCCGCGCCCGAACCGGCCGCCACCAGCGCCCCCGCCGCGCAGGCCGAGGCTGCCGCGTCTTCGGAGGAATCTCCACCTCCTTCCACGCCGGAGCCTACGCCAATCCCAACTCCTCAACCAACGCCTCCGCCAGAGCCCACTCCCCCACCGGTGCAACCTCCGCCGACGCCCATTGTCGCTCCGCGCGCGACGCCTCCGCCGAAAGCCTCCCCTCGCCCAAATCCGGCCCGCCCGAAGTCCAATCCGACACCCGCGCGCAAAAATTCATCCGCCGCAACAAAGGCGAAGGACGCGAGCGCCGCTCCTTCTCAATCCCGCAGCACGACCGATCGCAGCGGCGCGGCGAGCCGCGCGGGACGTGGCGATACCGCGCCGAGCTACCGCAGCAACCCTCAACCGCCGTATCCCGAAGAAGCGCGGCGGCTGGAGCAACAAGGCGTCGTCCTGCTCGATGTGCTCGTGAGCGCCGGGGGGCGCGCCATGAAAGTGACCGTAAAACGCAGCTCGGGCGTGCGAATCCTCGACCAGGCCGCCGCATCGGCCGTGCGGGGATGGTCGTTCGAGCCGGGGCGGATTGCCGGCATTCCCGCCGTCAGCCACGTCGATGTTCCCGTGAGATTCCGGCTCGATCGGTAAAAATATGGCTCTCCCGACGACCCTACTCTCCAAGCGGTTGCCTTTGGCGGAAAAGCTGCAAATCGCCATGCAGCATTGCCGCGCAAAAGGCCTTCGCCGCACGCACTCCCTGAGCACGATTCTGGAGGTAATGC
This sequence comes from Chthoniobacterales bacterium, assembly GCA_015655545.1. Lineage (GTDB taxonomy): Bacteria > Verrucomicrobiota > Verrucomicrobiia > Chthoniobacterales > JAATET01 > JAATET01. The sequence goes on from JAATET010000001.1 coordinate 14,974, forward strand.
TCAAAGGAGAGCGTCCCATTGGGTGGGCAGACCTCGCCGAAAATCCCCGGCTGCGGGCCGCGTGCAATCCCTCGTCGGTTTTTCGAATTCTTATCCGTCTGGAAGAATTGGGCGTCGTTCACCGGCTCGCTGCCGCGCGTCGGTCCTATTATTTCGCCTTGAATGTCGAAGGCCGCACCTACGACCAGATCGTCTGCACCTCGTGCGTGCACGTCGAAATTCTACCCCGTGATCATCCGCTTGAGGATTTTGCCAGGGAGGTGCGCGCCAGGACGCAGTATCGGGGCGTCTATCACCAACTCACGTTCTACGGAGTCTGCCCGCAGTGTCAGGAAAAGCAAAATTGCCCGAGGATTAAAATGAGAGCTGATTCTCAATAACCATGCTATCGTCCCGTTTTCATCATCAGGCCGCTGCGCGTCGTCATACCAGTCCGTCGTCGCTCCCGGCATCGCAGAAGAAACCCAACAACCCTGAATATGTCTGAACTATCACGCGTTCCCGTCACCGTCCTCACCGGCTTCCTCGGCTCGGGGAAAACCACGCTCCTCAACCGCATCCTCACCGAACAGCACGGCCGGCGCATCGCCGTGATCGAGAACGAATACGGCGAGATCGGCATCGACAACGAACTGGTCGTGAACGCCGACGAGGAAATCTTCGAAATGAACAACGGCTGCATCTGCTGCACCGTGCGCGGCGACTTGATCCGCATCCTCGGCGGCCTGATGAAGCGGAAGAACAAGTTCGACGCCATCCTCATCGAGACCACCGGCCTCGCCGATCCGGCGCCGGTTGCACAGACGTTCTTCGTCGACGACGAAATGAAGGGCAGCTTCTCGCTCGATGCCATCGTCACCGTGGTCGATGCGAAACACGTCTGGCAGCATCTCGAGACCAGCAGCGAGTGCCAGGAGCAGATTGCCTTCGCCGATGTGCTCCTGCTCAACAAGACCGACCTTGTGACACCCGCGGAACTCAACCAGCTCGAAGGCCGCATCCGTTCGATGAATGCGACGTGCAAAATTCATCGCACCCAAAACGCCGACGTGCCGATCGCGCATGTGCTCGACGTTCACGCGTTCGATCTCGATGCGAAGCTCGAAATGAATGCCGATTTCCTCACCGAGGAGGTTCCCTTCGAATGGGGTGGCGTCTTCGATCTGGAGGCCGGCGATTACACGATCAAATGCGCTCCCGGCCCGGATCCGACGATGGATTTGCTCGTGGCGCCGCTGACGGACCCTGCGGCCTACGATGGCGCTCGAAAGGCCGCGATCGTCGATTTCGCCGGGGAATCGCGCGAAATCAAAATCGGCGGCGTCGTTCCGGCAGACGACAAAGTGGCCACGCTCGTCTTCGCGGAAGGAGGAGGCGAATTCACCCTGCGCATCGCGCAAGCCGGCACCTTCGCGATCTTTACCCAGCACCATCCGACCGAGTTTGATCTCGCGATTATTCGCGGCGGCAAATCTCTCGAGCCGGCGGAGTCTTACGAATACGCCCACAGCCACTCGCACGATCAGAGCGTCACGTCGGTCGGAATCGTGGAGAACAAACCGGTCGAGCCCCGAAAGCTGAACGCCTGGCTCAGCGATTTGCTGGCCACCAAGGGGGTGGATATTTTTCGCATGAAAGGCATCCTAAACATCAAGGGCACCGAGAATCGCTTTGTCTTCCAGGGCGTGCATATGCTCTTCGACGGCAAGCAGGATCGTCCATGGAAGCCGGCGGAAGATCGTCGCAGCCAAATGATTTTCATTGGCCGCAATCTTGACCGCAATGAACTCGAAGAAGGCTTTCGCTCATGTCTCGCGTAGTTCCTCGAACGATCGATCCACGCTCCCGTTGGTCCCTCGTCGCGAACGATCATGTGAGCAGCCTGGCCTGGTCTCCGGATGACAAACACCTCGCCGTCGCGACCAGCGCGGGAACGATTTTCGTGCATGATGCCGCGACGGGAGCGGGGATCGCTGAACTTCCCGGTCATGCTTCCGGGCCGACTCAGGTTCGGTGGTCGACGGGCGGCCTCGCCACATGCGGACAGGACGGTCGCGTCCGCCTTTGGGACGCGACGACCTATGAACCAGGCGCAATGCTCGATGCCGGGGCGAATTGGGTCGATCATCTTGCGTGGTCGCCCGACGGCGCGTTCCTCGCGAGCGCGGCGGGAAGAGTCCTTCGGATTTGGAACGCGTCCGGGGAATTGCGCGCGGAGCACGCCGACTTTCCGAGCACCATCGCCGCAATCTGCTGGCGGCCCGATGGAAAGGCGGTTGGAGCCGGCTGCTACGGCGGCGTGCGCCTGTTTCGAATCGGAGAAGACGAGCCCTACCAGGACTTGGCGTGGAAAGGCTCCATCCTCTCGCTGGCCTGGAGTCCAAGCGCCCGCTACGTCGCGGCGGGCAGCCAGGAAGCGACCGTGAATTTTTGGAGGCTGCCGTTTCGCGACGGCGAGCAACTCCACATGAGCGGCTACGCCACCAAAATCCGCGAGCTGGCCTGGGACAAGGACAGTTGGTTTCTAGCGACCGGCGGAGGAGAGATCGTCACCGTCTGGAACGTGTCGGGCAAAGGTCCGGCGGGCACTCGTCCGCTTCAGCTCGAAGGCCATTTGCGAAACGTCACGCACCTTTTGTATCAATCCCGCGGCTCATTTCTCGCCTCGGGGGATGGGGAGGGCCGCGCCATGCTGTGGCAGCCGGGTAAGTCCAGCCAGCCCGTGCGCGAAGGCGGCATCGAGGGAGCCGTTTCCAGCGTGGTATGGTCGCACGACGATCACGCCATTGCCTGGGGCTCCGCCGCGGGAGAGGTGGCGGTCTGGAACGTGAGCCGATAGGGCCGGATAAGCAGCTCGCAATTGGCGAAGCAAGGCATTGCGCTTTGCCGATCCGACTTTCGCGAACTAGATTTCCGGGATGCACACGGCGGATCTTTCTCCCTGGCAGCACACCCACCAGTTCCACAGCGTAAACGCGATGGGGGAACGAAATACCCGGCGCGTCGTGGCGCTC
>JAATET010000080.1 GCA_015655545.1 Chthoniobacterales bacterium
ATTGAAGGACGGCTGATCGACGGCGACGTCCTCGGGCTCGGCGTAACGCGCGCGGCTCATCACGTCCGCGAAGGAAACTGTCTGCGCTTTCGGCTGCCCGGCGGCCCAATCGTAGCCGTAGTTGCCGATGTCGATGATCCATTGGCGCGGATCGCCGTAGGCCGAAATCAAATTCAGCCAGCCCTCGAACCAATCCTGCGACGCGATGGGGCCCGGATCGTCGTCATCGCCATTCTCGTCATGGAACTCGGCCACGAAATGGTCCACGACATCGCTCAGCGCCTCGAGATCGTAGTTCGCCAGCTCGTCGCCGAGCGGAATCGTGAGCCACAGCTCCCGGCCGTCCGCGTGAAGAGCCGTCGCGATTTCGGAAAAAAGCTGGGTGAGCTGCGGCTTGTAGGCGGGGTCCATCTGCTCCCAATCGATCAGAACGCCCGCCGCGGCCATCTGCGCGAGCTTGTCGCGGAGCGCCTGGATGAATTGCGCGCGATGCGCCGCCGGGCCGAAGGCCAGATATTCCACCGCCTCCGGCTCCCATCCGTAGTCGCCGAGGTTCGAAAGGACCGGGACCAATTTGAGTCCGCTGATGGTGGCAAACCGCTCGAGCCGCTCGTTGGGCTCCGCCTGCAGCGTGCCTTCGACGCCGGTGAGCTTCATCGCCTCGGGGCAAACGTGCGTGAGCTGCGCCGCGTGCTGGGTGAGCGAGCGGAAGCTTTCCTCGTCCCAGCCGACGAAGAATCCAGCCCGGACCTCCTCGTTGTTTTTCCCGAGCGCCCGGCGCTTTTTCTGCTGCGCGGCCGCGAGCTGGTCGAGCTTCGCGCGGTTGGTCTCATAATATTTCTGCCAGCTGCTCTGCGACGGATTGAGCTGGGCGATCGGGTTGGCATGCTGCTCCGCGCGGATCTGTCGCTTGAGATCGTAGAGATGGCCCGGGAGCACCGGATCGCAGAAAAGCGTGTAGAGGAAAATCCCGACGCCCAGCACGCAGAGCGCGCCCAGGACGCGACCGAGCAAACGCAGGCGCGGCCAGCGCTTGCCCGAGGGGTCAAGGAAGACGAAGGGACGTGAACTCACGGATGGATGAGAGATCTCACCGTTTGTCCGACTCCACCAGCGCCTTGTTGTTCAATGTCATTAATCTTGCCCTTATCGGGCAGCAAGCTTGACTATTCTTTCCGAGAAGCAATATTGCTTCTCCCCCATGAGCCGTTTCTCCTCTCAAATCCCGCTCGCCAAAAATGCCGACAGCGATGCCCGTATTCGCGTCTGAGTTCAAGAAACGGCTCGTCCGCGATGCTGCATTTCTCTTTTGCACCGCGGCGCTGGGGTTGAGCACGATTCAGGCCGAGACCATCCACGTTTATCTCATCGGTGGCCAATCCAATGCCGATGGACGCGCGGTCAGCTCGGGGTTGCCGTCCAGCCTGCAAAGCGCGCAGGCCGACGTGCCCGCTTACTGGGCGAGGGACTCCTCGGCCAACGTGGGCGTGCCGACGAATGGCGGAATGCTGCAAAGTCTCGCCCCAGGAGAATCCCGCTCCAGCATCAACTTCGGGCCGGAGGTGACCTTCGGCCGATCGATGGCCGACTATTACGAAGGCCTGAGCCAGACGAGCGAGAGCGTCGCGCTCATCAAATTTGCCGCTGGCGGCACGAATCTCTACTCGCAATGGGCCGCGGGAGGAAACGGAGACCCCACGAGCGACGGGACGGTCTATCAAAACTTCGAGACCATCGTCCGCAACGGCTTGGCGGCGTTGAAGGCCGCCCACCCGGATGCGACCCTGGTGATCGACGGCATCGTCTGGGTGCAGGGCGAGTCGGACATCGATGCGGGCTCCTCGGCCACAGCCGCTTATCAGGCGAATCTCACGAGGCTGATCGCGGACATGCGGGCGACATTCAGCCCCACGATGGAATTCATGTTCAGCCGGATTTCGGCCAATCAAACGGTCTACTCGACTCCCACCGACCCCGATTACAGCAACTACCTGACCCTTCGGTCCGGACAGCAGTCGGTCGCCGCCGCCGTTGCCGGCACATCCCTCATCGACACCGACGGGACCGCCTTCACCGTGAACGCGGACAATCTCCACTTTAGCACCGGCGGGCAGCAGGCTCTCGGCACCGCCTTTGCCTCCGCGGCGGAGGCGGTGCTGGCGCCCGGGTTCACCGCCACGGGCTTGAACTGGACCGGCGCGGCGAGCACCGCCTTCGCGACGGAGGGGAACTGGTCCGGAGGAACCGCCCCGGCCAACGACCTCACGTCGAGCTACGCGATTTTCCAGGGCTCTCCCACAGCCAATCAGCCGGTCGTGACGGCGGATCGCAGCGTGGGAGGCCTGCAGTTCGGCTCTGGCGGCGGCTGGACCGTGGGAGGCGCGTCCGCGCTCACCCTGGGCAGCGCCCTGACCGTGGGGACGACCGCCCATGTCGGCATCGACGTCTCCGCGCTGACGAGCGGGACGGACACCATTTCCACCTCCACGCTCCGGCTGGGATCGAATCAGACCTGGCTCGTCGGCACGGGCGGCACGCTGATCGTCACGAGCGCCGTGACGGGAAACGCGCTCACCTTCGGCGACGACACGCGCGGCGGAACCCTCAGCCTGAGCGGATCGACGGACAATGCCGGCCTCGCTCTCGTCGTGAACAACGGGCTCGTGAAGCTCGACAAGGCAA
>JAATET010000117.1 GCA_015655545.1 Chthoniobacterales bacterium
CCCTGCGCGAGGGGCTCGAATCGCTCAACACGGCGATCTACCAGACTTTCGCCTATCGACCCGGCACGACGGATAATTCCACCCCGCTCCCGATCGTCTGGAAAACCAAGCGCGGCGTCTGCCAGGATTTCGCGCACATCATGCTCAGCGTGTTGCGCACCGCCGGCCTGCCGTCGCGCTATGTCTGCGGCTACATCGAGACCGATCCCCCGCGCTCCGCCCGCGGCCGCCGCCTCGTCGGTGCCGTCGCCACCCACGCCTGGGTCGAGGTACTCGTCCCCGGCCAGCAATGGGTCGCGCTCGACCCCACGAATAATCGATGGTGCGCCGAGCAGCATGTGGCGGTATCGTTCGGCCGCGACAACCGGGATGCCGCACCCGTGCGCGGGACGTTCAAGGGCGGCGGCGGACAAACGATGAAAATCAGGGTGAACATGAGGAGGACCAAGGCATGAAAGTGGCAATCCGTTACCAGGCGCTCTACACCTACGACGAACCGGCGAGTTTCTCGCCGCACCTCGTCCGGCTGTTTCCAAAAAACGACCGTCACGTGCGCGTCGAGCGTGTCCTTTTCGCGACCGACAAATCCGCGGATATCCAATACCGCCACGACCTCTTCGACAACGAAGTCGCCAGCTGCTTCTACCCCGAGAAGCGCGACAAACTCGACTTCCGCCTCGAGCTCGACCTCGAGCTCAGCGAAAAAAACCCCTTCCACTTCCTGCTCGACGCGCACGCGCTCCGGCTGCCCTTCGAATACCAGCCCCACGAGGCCGCCGTGCTCGCCCCCTTCCTCGACGACGGGCTGGATATCAGCCTCCCCGCCGCGCTCGAACGTCCGAAGACCGCGCGCCCCACCATCGAGGCGCTCATCAATTTGAACCAATGGATCTTCGAGAATCTCGGCTACGAGCGCCGCGAGGAAGGCGCCGCCTGGGAGCCCGCCGAGACCCTCGCTCACGGCCGCGGCGCGTGCCGCGATTTTTCCGTGCTCCTCGTCGCCGTGCTGCGCAAACACGGCCTGGCCGCCCGCCTCGCCAGCGGATTTTTGTGGGAGCCGCCCGACACGCCGAAGGAAGATCTCCGCGCCGAGAGCGCGCTCCACGCGTGGGTGGAAACCTATCTTCCCGGCGCCGGCTGGATGGGGCTCGATCCCACGAACGGCGTCCTCTGCGACGAGCATCGCATCGCCGCCGCCGTCGGCCTCACGCCCGCCGACATCAATCCCATCCAGGGCGTCTATTACGGCCAAAAGAAAATCGACTGCGCCATGACGGCCACGCTGGAGATCAAGCCCCGATGAGCAACCCTTCCAAAAGCGCCCTCGCCGCCGCCCGCTGGGCCGACGCCATTTTCGAGAAGGAAGGCATCCGCCTCACGCTCGGCGGCGAGCCGACCTACGTGCCCGAGCATCCCGACGGCGCCGAGTGGTCGTTCTCCGCCGTCGGCCCCACGAAGCTTTCCTACGCCCGCCGCATGTCCGAGGAATTGCTCAAGTCGCGCATGGCCGGCGGCGCCGTATTCTTCAGCCCCGGCAAGCAATACCCGGGCGAGGTGAATCCCCGCTGGGCGCTGCGCATGGTCGCGCGTCGCGACGGCAAAAAACTCTTCCGCGCCACGCCGTCGAACCGCCGCGCCGAAGACGCGCAAGTCGCGGTGTTTCTCGCCGCCGTGCCCGGGAAACTCGGCCTCCGCGCGAAATGGATTTCCTTCGCCGATCCGAAAGCGAAATCCAAAGGCACGAAAGCCTGGGTGCTCCCGCTCGATCACGACGGCAAGACGTGGAGCTCCGCCGAGTGGAAACTCAAGACCGGCGAGCGCATGCTCAACGCCGCCGAAGGTCCGGCCGGCCTCCGCCTCCCGCTGAACCTTCTTCCACCCGACGTTCCGCGCCGCGCGCTCGTCGCCGAGCTCGTCGAAGGCCGCCTCTGCCTTTTCTTCCCGCCGCTCCAGCAGGCTCCATTCACCGAGCTGCTGCGCGCGCTCGGGGAAGCGATTTCCGGCGCGAAGATCGGCCTCTACGAGCTCCAGGGCTACGTCCCCGAGGACACCGAAAAAGTCTGGACAACCGTCGGCCTCGCCGCCGATCCCGGCGTGCTCGAAATCAACCTCCCCCCCTGCATGGACTGGCAGGAATACGACGGCTGGATTCACGAGGTCACCGCCTGCGCCGAGAAAGTCGGCCTGCGCTCGTGGAAGCAGCCCTACGGCGATTACCCCGGCGGCACCGGCGGCGGAAATCACCTCCTCTGGGGCGGCCCCTCCATCGACGAAAACCCCTTCCTCACCCGTCCCGCCTGGCTCGCCTCGATTTTGCGCCATTTCCAGCGGCACCCCTCGCTCGCCTACCTTTTCACGGGCTGCTACGTCGGTTCGTCCTCGCAGGCGCCGCGCCCCGACGAATCCTCGAAAGAGCTTTTCGACCTCGAAATGGCCTACCATTTTCTCGAGACGCTTCCGGAGGGCGGCGACCATCGCGCGCTCATCAACGAAACGCTGCGCCATCTCCACACCGACATCACCGGCAACGCCCACCGTTCCGAAACGAGCTTTGATAAATTCTGGAATCCCGGCTGGCCGGGCGGCTGTCTGGGTCTGATCGAATTCCGCGCCGTCGAGACGCTGCCGACGGCCGAGTGGATGTCCGCCGTCGCCCTGCTTTGGCGCTGCCTCGCCGCATTCGGAGCCGTAAAATCCGTCACGGAGCCGCTGCGCGTTTATCGCGGCGAGCTGCAGGACCGTTTCTTTTTGCCGACGAGCCTGTTCGCCGATCTGGAGTCGCTGCTCGACGAACTGCGCGAAGCCGGCTGCCCGATTTCCAAGAACGTCTTCCGCAAGATCTGGGACTGGCGCTTCCCGAAATTGCTCACGCACCGCCACGGCGACGCGCATCTCGAAGTCCGCCGCGCGCACGAAAACTGGCCGCTCCTCTGCGAGACGCCGATCGAGGGCGGCACGACCAGCCGCTTCGTGGACACCTCGATGCACCGCGTCGAGATTCGCGTGAACGACGCGTTCGCCGCCGCGCACGAGATCTTCGTCCACGGCCGCCGTCTGCCGCTCGCGGCCGTCGCGCCCGACACGCACCTCGCCGGCGTCCGCTACCGCCGCAGCTGCCTGTATCCGTGCCTCCACCCCGGTATCCCGATTCACCTGCCGCTCGACCTGGTCATCACCGAAGCGGCCGGCGCCGAGCCGCTCGCCGCCTATCGGATGGAATTCAACGCCACCGCGTTTCGCCGCGTGGAAGATGCCGTGCTGCCGCGCCGCTCGAAGCCATGCCGGCCGATTTTCAAGAGCGCTCTCACGCACGATCTGCGCCTCGAGTAGCTGGTCATGGCGCGGAATATTCTTACCCTCATGGCGGACGAGCTGCGGTTCGATCTGCCGGGATTCATGGGCAACCCCGTCGCCCGCACGCCGAATCTCGATCGGCTCGCGCGCGAGGCCGTCATCTTCGACAACGCCTACACGCCGTCGCCGGTTTGCGTGCCCGCCCGCCAATGCATCGCGACCGGAAAATACCCGCTGCACACGGGCTGCGAGCGATTCGGCGAGGATTTGGAACCCGGCGCGAGAACCTTCGCCCGCACCTTTTCCGAAGCCGGATATCTGAGCGTGGCCTGTGGAAAACTTCACCACCGGGGCCCGGACCAGATGCAGGGATGGCTCCAACGCATCGGCTCGGAATGCGCCGTGCAATGGCCGAACACCTACGGCGCCGAGGGCCGCGAGCAGATCGGCCGCCTCAAGTGGCGCGGCGCGGAGGAACTCGAAGTCGCCGGCCCCGGCATCTCTCCGCTCGCTCTCCACGACCGGCTTACCGTCGACGGCGCGATCGATTTTCTCCGCATGCACTTCGAGGGAATGTATCGCCGCACGCCGGAAATCCCGCCGCTGCTGCTCATGGTCAGCCTGCAGCAGCCGCACTTTCCCCTGCTCGGCGATCCGGAGTTGTTCGCCTATTACCACGAGCGCGTGCGCCCGCGGCTGCACGAAGAAGCGCCGGAGCACTCCGCCCTCGGGCGCGGAGCCTTGCCCTGCGGCGACGGGGCAACGCCGGACCAGCTGCGCGATGCGACGGCCGCCTACTACGCGCTCGTGGAAAAGGCCGATCACGAATTCGGCCGCGTGATCGCCGCCCTCGAGAGCCACGGGCAAAATCTCGACGACTGGCTCGTCGTGGCGCTGTCCGATCACGGAGAAATGCTCGGCGAGCACGCGTTGTGGGAGAAGCGCAAGTTCTACGAAGGCAGCGTGCGCGTGCCGCTGCTGTTGCGCGCGCCGGATTTGTGGCCGCCGGCGCGCCGACGCGAAAATGTGAACACGCTCGATCTTTTTCCCACGCTTTGCGAAGCCGCCGGGCTTGCCGCGTCGGACGACATCGACGGGCGCAGTCTCGTTCCGTTGTTGCAGGACCATGCCGCCGGCTGGGCCGACGAGACCTTTTCGCAATATGACCTCGACGAGTTCATGCTCAAACGCGGCGACTTGAAATATCTCACCTTCGGATCAAAAGGCCCGGACGTGCTCTTCGATCTCGCGAGCGATCCGGGCGAAACCACAAATCGCATCGCCGACACCGGCTACGCGGAGCAAGCCGCCGAGATGCGCGCGCGGCTGCGGGAGTTCGCGGCCAGCCGCGGGAGCTAGGAATTCGGGTCCGACGGCGGAGCCCATTTCACGAGCATTGCGGCCAGGCTTTCCTGGCGGAACGGCTTGCTCAAATAATCGTCCATCCCCGCGTCGAGGCAGTGCTGGCGATCCTCCGTGCGGGCATTTGCCGTCATGGCCACGATGGGCGTGCGCTCGCCGCGCGTCCGCTCGAGGCCGCGGATTTTTCGCGTGGCTGCGCAGCCGTCCATGCCGGGCATCTGCATATCCATGAGCACGATGTCGAACCGCTCCGCGCAAAAGCGCTCCACCGCTTCGTGGCCGTTGACGGCGAATTGCACCGCGCATCCGATCCGGCCGAGCTGGATTTCGCACAGGCGGCGGTTGATCGGATTGTCCTCCACGAGCAGCACGTGAAGCCGGGCCGGCGCGGATTTTGGCGAAGGGGCCGCGGCCGGCTCGCGAAGACCGGCGAGGGCCGCCGCGCGCAAGGAAAAAATAAATTCGCTGCCGCCGCCCGTGCGATTTGCGACCTCGAGCGAGCCATTCAGCAGCTCCGCGATGCGTTTCGAAATAGTGAGCCCGAGACCGGTGCCCGCGTGCCGCCGGCCCGCGGATCCGTCGGCCTGATAAAAGGGCTGAAAAATCCGCGTCATCGTCTCCGGCGCGATGCCCGGCCCCGTATCGGCGACGCGAAATTTCCAAAGCGGTTCCGAGCTCCCGAAATCCACGGAGACGCTCAACCGCACCTCGCCGCCGTCGGTGAACTTGATCGCGTTTCCGAGAATATTGGTGAGCACCTGGGCCACCCGCCCGCGATCGCCGACCATTCCCGCCGGAACGAGCGGATCGATCTCGCAGACGTAATCGAGCTGCTTGCCCGCGGCCGCGGGCCGGAGCATTTCAAAAATCTCGCGCACGCACTCGCGCACCTCGAATGGCGCCAGCTCGATATGCACGCAGCCGGCCTCGATGCGCGAAACGTCGAGCACGTCGTTGATCACCTCGAGCAGATGCTCGCCGCTCGATTCGATCGTGTCCAAAAAGACGCGCTGCTCGGGATCGAGCGGCGTGGATTTGAGCAGCTCCGTGTAGCCGAGGATGCCGTTCATCGGCGTGCGAATCTCGTGACTCATCGTCGCCAGGAATTCGCTCTTCGCCCGGTCTGCCCGCTCCGCCGCCGTCCGGGCCTCGACCATCGCGGCTTCGGCCCGCTTTTCCTCGGTGATGTCCGTCTCGATGCCCACCACGCGAGCGGCCTCGCCGGAAGCGTCGCGCAGGATCAAGGCCTGCGAACGCGTGAGCCGCCTTTGTCCGTCGGGCAGGATGAGCGTCACATCGATCGCGTAGTGGCTCGCGCCGGAGGCGAGGCATTTTTCGAACTCCGCCTTCACCCGCTCGCGATCTTCCGGCGTGAGAAATTCATAATTTTTCTCGCCGGGCTCGTAGCGGCCGCGCTCCACGCCGTGGATGGCAAACATCTCGTCGTTCCAACGAATTTCCTTCGTGCGCACATCGTAGTCCCAGGTGCCGATGTGGCCGGCGCGCGTGGCCAGCGCGAGCCGCTCGCGTTCGGCCTGGAGCTCTTTTTCCACGCGCTTGCGCTCGGTGACGTCGGTAAAAAATCCGCGCCAGAGCGTGCCGCCGTCCGGCGTGGCGGCGACGAAGGCCTCGCTCGAGAGCCAGCAAACACGCCCGCTGGGCAGGAGCAGCCGGTATTCGAGCTGCCAGGGGCCGGCGGTTTGGCGATGCTCGTTGAAGCGGCACGTGAACATTTCCCGATCCTCGGGATGAATGAGATCCTGGAACACGCGGACGTCGCGCATGATCGCCTCCGGTTCGCACTCCAGCAGCCACCGCGCGGCATCGCTCACATACTCCACCTTCGCGCTGCCATCGGGGGAAACCCTGGATTGGTAGACGACTCCCGGAAGCAACGCGGCCAGCGAGCGAAAGAAATCGGCTCCATCGACTTCGCCAGCCGGGAGGGTTGACAGCGCAGCGCTCACTTCCGTCCATGACATGCCAGAATGTGCAAGGTCCGTCGAGACGCTTTCCCCTTTCGAAATTAGCTGTTCTTCGCCCCGCGCCCGATTAAATAACCGGGTTGCCATGTCTGCCAATCAACCTCTCACGGGCCATGATCGGCCTGGCGACCCTTGCACCATCGTTATCTTCGGAGCCTCCGGAGATCTCACCAAGCGGAAGCTCCTCCCCGCGCTTTACAATCTCAAGGTCCTCAAGCTCCTCCCCGAAAACTTCGCCGTGATCGGCGTGGCCGTCAGCGAAAGCAACGACGAGCTCTACCGCACGAAGATCACCGAAGACATCAACGAGTTCGCGACGAGCGGCGTGGACAAGCCCGAGTGGGACGACTTCGTAAAACGGGCCTATTACATCTCCGGCGACTTCAATGACGCGGGCACCTTCACGACGCTCGGCAGCAAGATCGCCGACGTCCAAAAAACCCACAAGCTGCCGGGCAACGTCCTTTTCTATCTCGCCGTCTCGCCGACCTTTTTCGCGAAAGTCGTCGATCAGCTCGGCAAGGCCGGCCTCACCACCGAGACCGAGGACGCCTGGCGCCGCGTCATCATCGAGAAGCCCTTCGGCCGCGACCTGCAAAGCGCGCGCGACCTCAATGCGGAGATCACGAAATCCCTGCACGAGAAACAGATTTACCGCATCGACCACTATCTCGGCAAAGAGACCGTGCAGAACATCATGGTCTTTCGCTTCGGCAACTCCGTCTTCGAGCCGATCTGGAACCGCCGCTATATCGAATACGTGCAGATCACCGTCGCCGAGGAGCTCGGCGTGGAGCTGCGCGGCGGCTACTACGACCAGTCCGGCGTGCTCCGCGACATGGTGCAGAACCACATCCTCTCCGTGCTCTCGCTCATCGCGATGGAGCCGCCGACGTCGATCACCGGCGACAGCGTGCGCAACGAAAAGGTGAAGGTGCTCGAGGCCATCCGCCCGATGGAGCCCGAGGAAGTGATCGAGAACACCATCCGCGGTCAATACGGCCCCGGCCTCATCGACGGCCAGAACGTCCCCGCCTACCGCACCGAGCCGGACGTGAATCCGCACTCGAATACCGAGACCTTCGTCGCGATGAAGCTCAAGGTCGAAAACTGGCGCTGGGCCGAGGTGCCTTTCTACATCCGCTCCGGCAAGCGCCTGGCCGCCCGCACCACCGAGGTCGTCATCGGTTTCCGCCGCGCGCCGCTCCTGCTTTTTGGCAAGGAAGTCGAAAGCGAAATCCCGCCGAATCGTCTCGTGCTGCACATCCAGCCGGAGGAAGGCATCACCCTCGACATCCATGCCAAGCGCCCCGGACCGAAGATCCAGATCTCGAACATCCCGCTCAATTTCAATTACAACGAGTTCGGCGAATCCAGCGCCGCCACCGGCTACGAGACGCTGCTCTACGACTGCATGGTCGGCGAGACCGCCCTCTTTCATCGCTACGATTCCGTCGACGCCTCCTGGCGCATCGTGAATCCCATCCTCGACGTCTGGCAGGCGCTGCCCGCCCGCGATTTTCCGAATTACGCGTCCGGCACCTGGGGTCCCAAAGCCTCCGACGATCTCGTCGTGCGCGACGGCCACCGCTGGCACCATTACCCGCTCGCGACGGTCAAATAAGCCATGCCTGCGAAATCGAGGCTGCTGCTCGCCGGCGATGTCGGCGGGACGAAGGCGAATCTCGCCATCTTCTCGATGGACGAGAAAACCGGCCGCCTCGAGCTTCTGCGCAACGAACGCTACCCGAGCGGCGAATTCGACGGCCTGGGCGTGATCGCCAAACGCTTTCTCCAGGAAGGCAACGAGGGCGAAATCCACGCCGCCTGCTTCGGTGTGCCCGGCCCGGTCAGCAACAACCGCGCGCAGCCCACGAATCTCAAATGGGCGATCGACGGCGACGAGCTCGCCGCCGGGCTCGGCATTCCGAGCGTGAGCCTCCTCAACGATCTCGCGGCAAATGCCTACGGCATCACCGAGCTCGCCGTGGAGGATTTAGTGACGCTCCAGGACGGCTTGAAAAAGCCGGTCGGCAACCGCTGCGTCATTTCCCCCGGCACCGGCCTGGGTGAGGCGGGATTGTTTTGGGACGGCAAAAAATACCGTGTCTGGGCCTGCGAGGGCGGCCATGCGGATTTCGCCCCGCGCTCCGAAATCGAGGTGCGACTGCTCGCCTATTTGCAGACCCGTTTCGGACACGTGAGCAACGAGCGCATCATCTCCGGCCAGGGTCTCACGAACATCTACGCCTTCCTGCGCGACACCGGCATCGGCCGGCAGACGCCCGCCGCTGTGGAGGAAATGAAGACCACCGATCCCGCCAAGGTCATCACGAAATACGCCGAAAGCGGCGAGAGCGCGATGTGCATGCAGGCGGTGGAGATTTTCGTGCACTGCCTGGCGATGGAAGCGTCGAACTTCGCGCTCCGCGCCATGGCCACCGGCGGCGTTTACATCGGCGGCGGCGTGCCCGCGAAGCTCCTCTGGAAAATCAAAGCGCCCGCCTTCCGCGAAGCCTTCAACGCCAAGGGTCGCCTGGAACCTCTCCTCGAAGGCATGCCGCTCAAAGTCATCCTCAATGACCAGGCCGCTCTCCTCGGCGCCGCCCGCTACGCCCTCGATCTACTCGACGAATAAAAGGGCGGCGGGATTTCCCTGATGCTCCAGCCAGGGAACACCCGCCCAGGCGGTGTTCACGACGCACATGGCAACCCGCCAAGAGCCGCACTTCCCAATCGGGAAAAGAATAGGCATTCTCCCGCGCGATGCACATGCTGCACGAACTCTTCACCGCCGGCGCGTTTCTCACATTGCTGCTGCTTGTCGGCCTGGAGCTCGTGCTCGGCATCGACAACATTCTCGTCATTTCGCTGGTCGTCTCCCGGCTGCCGAAAGCGGAACGAAAACGCGCCCGGATGCTCGGTCTGGTCATCGCGCTCGTCATGCGGCTCGTCTTCGTCGCCTTTGCCTTCACGCTCGTGCATCTCACCGCGCCGGTTTTCCTTACGCTCTCGATCCGTGATCTCGTGCTGCTCGTGGGAGGTCTTTTTCTCATCTACAAGGCCGTGATCGAGATCAACCACGTCGTCACGCTCAAGGACGAGGAGCCTCACATTTCCGCGAAGAATGCCGTCGGCGCCGCGATCATGCAGATCGTGTTGCTGGATATCGTCTTCTCCGTGGATTCCGTCATTACCGCCGTCGGCCTCACGCAAAACCTCATCACCATTTCGCTGGCAGTCATTTTGTCCTTCGTCGGCCTGCTTTTTTATGCGGGCCCGATCGGCGAGTTCATCCTGCGGCATACGGCGTTGAAAATCCTGGCGCTCGCCTTTCTCGTGACGATCGGCGTCACGCTTTGCCTCGAAGGCATGCACAAGGAAGTGGACAAGGGCTACATCTACCTCCCGATGGGCTTCGCCCTCCTCGTCGAGCTGCTGCAGATGCGCTACATCGCGAACGCCAAGCGCACGGAGAAAAAAGATTAGCCGCGCAGCAGCGCCACCGCGGCCTCGGCGACCTCGAAATCGTCGAGCTCGTATTCGGGATTTTCCTCGTCCGCGTCTTCGCCGGGCCGGGCGAGCAGCGCGACGGATTTTTCGGTCGGGAAGTGCCAGTTATGAGGATTCGTGCGGAAAAAGAGCGTGAGGTTTTTTCCGCCAAAAGCCGCCGAGAGATGCGACGCCGCGCCATCGACGCCGATGACCATGCGAGCGCGGGACGCGAGCCAGAGAAACTCCTCGAGGCGCGTCGAGCCGCCCAGATAAAGTGCGCGCTCGCCGAGCGCATCGGCGATTTTTTTGGAGTGCTCGCGTTGCCAATTCTGCCCGCCGCTCGTGACCACGATGCGCGGCCCGCCCGCGTCGAGCAGCGCCTTTGCGACTTCGGCCCATGAGCTCGATTTCCACCGCTTGCTCTTCCAGCCGGCGGTGGAATTCAAGAGCACGAAATCGTCGGGCTGGCAACCCGCCGGCCGCCAGGTCTCGGGCGGCTGGCGCAGGATCGGCGGTCGCCACGGCACGCGCGATTCGACGATGGTGTAGTCCCAATTATAACGGGCAAGGTAGGCGTCGTTGATGCCGGGCGCGCGGATCTCGTCGAACGCGCGGCGGTTCCATTTCGTCACCTCGCCGGGCGCGCGCAGCAGCAGATCCTTGCGCGGGGCGGAGGCGAGCATGGCGTGCACGGCGGACTTATCGAGATCGTCGTAGCAAAAGATCGCGTCGAAGCGCCGCAGCCATGCGCGGCCGGCCATTTTCACGCCTTCCATGAGCGAAATCAGCGGCGCGTGGCCGCTGCGCGTGAGCAGCTCGACCGGACGGCCGGCGGCCGTGGAAAGCTTGTGCAGCGTGGGCTCGAGCAGCGTCATGTCGCCGAGCTGCTTGTGGCAGATCACGAGCACGCGGGCGTTCTTGGGCAGGTCCAGTGAGGTCGGCACGGATGGGCCGGAGAGCGTCGACCATCCGCGGACGTTTTGCGATGTCCAATTTGCACCGCAAAACGGCGCAATAATGCTGATCGCCTTCGGGCTGGCGACATTGGGGAGAAGCAAGCCTCCCGAGCCCCTGTCCGCGGCTTTGCTGCCCGAGTGGTTGCGGGACTCTTCGACGGCTCGATCGGCGACGCTTTGGCTCGGCGAGACGAAAGGAGACGAATTTGCGCTGGCGGGATTTATTCGCGTCCACGACCAGATCGAGCTTCCGGATTACAATGTCGCCGCCGCTGGAAATCCCGCACGCCCTTTGCGTGCCGCCCATGAAAGCGTCATTTCTACATTGGCTATTCCGACGCGACGCCGACTTTTCGGGGTAGCCTCGGTCGCACCCACCCTGCCGCTCTCCGGACTCTGGCAAAACAGAGGCGGAATTAGGTTCGCCTTTCCGCAGTCCGGCGTTGACGGCGCGCACGGCGCGTCGTTTATTCGACGACAACGACAGGGGAGCCATCGAGGCTGAGAGTTCCGGCGTTTGAAACGCATTGGAAGACCCTTTGAACCTGGAACGGGTAATGCCGGCGCAGGGAGAGAAGGTGCGGTGTGCCTCGAGCGGTTTTCCGAAAAAGAAAACACGCCATGATCGCACCCAAGGACTCCCTCGAACCCCACAGCAGCGACCAGCTGCCGAACTCCACCCGCGTCTACGTCGGCGGCACGTTGCACCCCTCGGTGAAGGTTCCCTTCCGCGAGATCAGCCTCGCGCCGACCCGCGCGATGAACGGCGAGCTCGCGCAGAACGAGCCGGTGCGCGTCTACGATTGCAGCGGCCCATGGGGCGATCCGGGTTTCGAAGGCGACGTCGAGCAGGGCCTGCCCTCGCCCCGCGCCGAATGGATCCGCGCCCGCGGCGATGTCGCGGAATACGACGGCCGCGCCGTGCTCCCCGGCGACAACGGCTACCTCAGCACCAGCCACGCCCAGCAGGCCAGCGAGCGCCGCGGGGGATTGTCGCCCCTTTCCGCGCCCACGAACGCTACCCGCCGCCCGCTCCGCGCCAGCGCCGGCCTCCCGGTCACGCAATATTGGTATGCGAAGCAGGGCATCATCACGCCCGAGATGGAATACATCGCCATCCGTGAGAACATGGGCCGCGCCCGCATCCTCGACCAGACCGGCGACCTCGTCCGCGACCAGCTCGACAAGCAGCACCTCGGCTCCAGCCAGAATCCCACCGGCGAATACACGCCCGGCATCTTCCGCCGCTTCCCGCAGCGCATCCCCGCCGAGATCACGCCCGAGTTCGTCCGCAGCGAAGTCGCCGCCGGCCGCGCGATCATTCCCGCGAACATCAACCACCCCGAGCTCGAGCCGATGATCATCGGCCGCAACTTCCTCGTGAAGATCAACGCGAACATCGGCAACTCCGCCGTGTCGTCCTCGGTCGCCGAGGAGGTGGACAAGCTCGTCTGGGCCATCCGCTGGGGCGCGGACAATGTGATGGACCTCAGCACGGGCCGGAACATCCACACGACGCGTGAATGGATCCTGCGCAACTCGCCCGTGCCGATCGGCACGGTGCCGATCTACCAGGCGCTGGAGAAGGTGAACGGCAAGGCCGAGGACCTCACCTGGGAGATCTTCCGCGACACGCTCATCGAGCAGGCGGAGCAGGGCGTGGACTACTTCACCATCCATGCCGGCGTGCGCCTCGCCTATGTGCCGCTGACGGCCGAGCGGGTGACGGGCATCGTCTCGCGTGGCGGCTCGATCATGGCGAAGTGGTGCCTCGCGCATCACAAGGAGAGCTTCCTCTACGAGCGCTTCGGCGAGATCTGCGAGATCATGCGGGCCTATGACGTCAGCTTCTCGCTCGGCGACGGCCTGCGCCCCGGCAGCATCGCCGACGCCAACGACCGCGCGCAGTTCGCCGAGCTGGAGACGCTGGGCGAGCTGACCAAGATCGCCTGGGACCAGGACTGCCAGGTGATGATCGAGGGCCCCGGCCACGTGCCGATGCACAAGATCCAGGTCAACATGACCAAGCAGCTCGAGGAATGCGGCGAGGCGCCCTTCTACACGCTGGGGCCACTGACGACCGATATC
This sequence comes from Chthoniobacterales bacterium, assembly GCA_015655545.1. Classification (GTDB taxonomy): domain Bacteria; phylum Verrucomicrobiota; class Verrucomicrobiia; order Chthoniobacterales; family JAATET01; genus JAATET01. Next base: position 13,181 of record JAATET010000117.1, read on the forward strand.
GCGCCGGGCTACGACCACATCACGAGCGGCATTGGCGCGGCGATGATCGGCTGGTTCGGCTGCGCCATGCTCTGCTACGTCACGCCGAAGGAGCATCTGGGCCTGCCGGATCGCGACGACGTGAAGACGGGCGTGATCACCTACAAGATCGCGGCCCATGCGGCGGATCTGGCGAAGGGGCATCCGGGGGCGCAGCTGCGCGACGATGCGCTGTCCCGCGCCCGCTTCGAGTTCCGCTGGCGCGACCAGTTCA
>JAATET010000121.1 GCA_015655545.1 Chthoniobacterales bacterium
GGCCTTCATGGCGGGATCGATCGGACTGGCGGACGATCGCTCGAAATTTGTCTTCATTGGAATCCTTTTGACGGCGGCGGTGGCCCAGGCGGCTTGCGGGTTAATCCAGTTTGCCGAAGGAAGCGGATTCGTTCCGATGGGATGGTTCTCGCTGGATCTGCAGGCGATTTACGGGAAGCGTTTTCTGACGCGCGCGCACGGTTTTTTTCTGAATCCCAATCAGTTTGCGTGGCTGCAGGGCTGGGCGACGCTTTTCGCCATGGCCATTGCATGCTGGGGGCGCGTCAAGGTGATGACGCGGGTGATTTTGATCTATCTCGCTTTGGTTTTCCTCACGGCGGACGTGTTGTCGGGAAGCCGGGGCGGGATTGTGAGTCTGTTCGGCGGGCTGGTGGTGTTCATGCTCGCGGGTTTTATGGCGGTGCGGATTGCGCGGCGGCGCGGTCGCGGCCTCTTCCTGGTGGGATCGCTTGCTCTGCTGCTGCTCTGCGGCGGGGTGGGCTTCGCGGTTTACTCGTCGAATTACGTGGTGCAGGGACGTTTTTACGCTTTGGAAAACGAGGGAGTCCGTTCGCTGCTTGCCGAGCAGGCCTGGCGACAATTTCAGGTGGCTCCCTTGGTGGGCATGGGCCCCGGCACGTTTATCTACGCCGCGCGCCTCTTTCGGGCTGGCGATCTGTCGGGAGATTCGACTTTCGCGCATGACGACTGGCTGCAAACGCTGGCGGAATATGGCTTCATCGGATTCGTGCTGGTGCTTTGCGTGGTGATCATCTCATTGATGGCCGGTTTTCGGCGATTTTTTCTGACCGTGAAGGAAAGCGTCGCCAGCGAAATTTTGCCGTTCAGCAATTCCACGGCCATCCTGCTTGCATCGGTCTGCGCGATGGTGATGTTTTCGATTCACAGCGTGACCGATTTCAATATGCACGTTCCGGCGAATGCCCTGCTGGCCGGGGCGACCTTGGGCCTGCTGGCAGGCACCGGACCGCGCGCCGCGTTTGCGGCACGGCGTTTGCAAGCGGGGATCCTGCGCGTCTTTTGCGCGTTGGTGCTCGTGGTGCTGAGTGCGGGGATGGCACTGTATATCCGCAGCCATGCCGAGGCCGATTATCAAAGCCTCCTGGCGCGCAACAGCTTCTTCCGTTCCGATATTCCGAGCGCCCTTGCGCAGGCGGAAACCGGACTCAAGCGGCAGCCGGACGATGCCGCGCTGCTCGCTGCGCGAGGACGGGCGTTTTATGAATATGAATCTTCGCTGCCAGTCGATGAGGATGAAAATGCGACGGCGACCGTCGAATTGTCTCCCCAGGAGCGCGAGCGGCTTTATCGATCTGCGGCGGATGCCTATGGGAAGGCCGTGAAATGGCAGCCGATGGAGCGAGCCAATCACATGGGACTCGCCCGGGCTCTGGTCGAGATCGGTGAAATGAAAGCGGCGGAGCGGCAATGGATCGAGGCCATCGGCCTGGACCCGATGCATGCGTATGCTTATTCGGGCTATGCTGATTTTCTTTACGATCGAGGAGATCTTCCGCGCGCCCTCCATATTTTCACGTTGGCCACGCAGCTGCCCGATGGCCAATACGCCGCGCGGCGCCTGGAGGATTTACACGAGGAAATGGCTCCCCATCCGGAGGAGGATATCGACTCTTCCGATGAAGCGGTGGGGACGGACGGGGAGGCCGCTGCGCCGGGCGGATCGTCCTCGGGCAACGAGAAAAACGATAACGAATGACAGCTTGGCCGCATTCCCATTCCCTCTCGGTCGAGATCCCGTTTGCGCGGATTTTCGCGATCGTGCTCGGAGGGATCTTATTTTTCCCCGCCGCCGTCGCACAGTCCACGGCGGTGCAAAATGGAAGCGAGCCGGTGCCGGCGGAGCCGTTTGCTGCTGCGGCCCCGTCCGGTATGCCGGTCCGCGCGCAGGAGACCGTTTCCGCTTCGCCCGTCGCGCCGGATACCGATGGCGCCGTGGGCCGGGCCAATATTTTCGGGACTGAGACGGGAGGCGGCTCGGCGAAGAAAGAGTCGTTTTCGCTGTGGGATTTTTTCTCTCATTTTTTTGAACTCGGTTCGCCCGGAGATCCTGGCCATCCGGACAAGCTTCGCCTGACCGTCGGAGCGACTCTGGGCTATGACGACAACGTCTTTACGACCAAGACCGATCAGGTCGCGAGCGCCACCGCGGGGTTGAACGGGAACATCGCCTACAATATCGGAACGGAGCGGACAAAGCTGGCCGGCTCTCTCGCGTTGGGCACGATCGTTTATCAAAATCGCCCCGGAGATGCGACGGACTATAATGGCACTTTCAGCCTTGCCGGATCGCATTTTTTTACCCGGAGGCTGCAAATCACAGGCTCGGTCGCGCTTTCCTATTTATCGCAGCCGAATGCGACGCTGATCGGCGGAGTGTCGCGATTCAGCGGCGACTACATGGTAGCGAATGCCGGTTTTCAGGTGATTTATTCGGTGCGCCCACGCATCAATACCCGGGTGGGATTCAGCATCAATGCCATCAAATATACCGATGAGATCATCAACCAGGGGCAGGGTTTTTCCGAACAAACCTACACGCTCGGTCTTGATTATCTCCTGAATCCGCGAACGACCCTCAACCTCGAATATAGCATCAGTCCCTTATCGTATTATGAAACGCAGCAGGACTCCGTGGGTCACGTCCTGACTGTCGGATTCACGACGTCGTTCACCTCCCGATTTAAATGGGAGTTCAAGGCCGGGGCCGAGGCGCGGCAGCTCAACGACACCGATACGCAAAGCGGCACCTCCCTCTATCTCGGACCGTTCGTGGAGACCAATATGCAATATCTCCTCGGACCGGCATCGGCCGTGAATGCAAATCTGCGCTATGGAACGGAGCCCTCCGGGGTGTCGGGGATTTCGATCCGGCAGACATTGCGCGGGGGACTGAACGTGACTCGGGCTTTCGGCGGTCGATTCGTCTGCGATCTCGGGATTTCCTACGAGCACGACACGTTTGATCAACCGGGCGACGCCAACGACTACACGCAGGAATATTACACAGCCGGCGTGGGGCTGCGCTATAACTTCAACCCCGCCTTTGCGCTGACGGCGCGTTACGACTATACCGCGCTCCGGTCTGAAATCGAGTCGAGCGAATACACCCGCGGCATAAGCACGCTCGGTCTGGAAATCATTTTCTAAGCGTGAATATTCCCCTTAAATTGACAACCCGGGTTTTAGCACGTAATGCTGAGCCCTTTGCCCCTTCCGTATAATGAGCGAACCTCCTGCCAATAAGCTTCATCTTCTCGACTATCTCCGAGTGGTCCGGGTGCGGTGGCCGCTCATCGTCGTCATTTTCCTCCTGGTCATGATCACGACCACGGCCCTGACGTTTTTGTTGCCGAAGCAATACGAGTCCAAGGTGGAGATCCAAGTGCAGGAGAACGCCGATCTCATGATCTTCCAGCAGGGCGGATTCAAGGGCAGCGATCCGCGGTTCACGAGCACGCAGTTCGAGATCATTCAAAGCAAACAGGTGCTCGATCCGGTGATCGACAAACTGGAACTCGCCCGGAAATGGTCCGAAAGATACGAAATCAAATCCCCGGAGCTGATCTATCGCAAACTCAAGAAGATGATGACGCTTCGCGAGGAGCGAAACACCGATTTGATCTCGATCACCGTTCTCAGTCCGGACAAGCAAGAGGCGGCCGATATCGCAAACGCCGTTGCCGACTCGTATCATAATGCGCGGGTTGACGAGCAGCAGAAGTGGGTCACCAAGTCGTTGTCCTCACTTTGGGCCGAGGTCGAAAAACAACGCGCGAAGACCGAAAAGCTCCGCGCCCTGGCTCAGGAAATCCGCCTGAAATATGCGATCAACGATCTCAATCCCGAGAGCGTCGAGGATCCCATGCAGGCGAGCGAGCGCGTGCTTTTGGACGTGGAGCAGGAAGTCAGCACCCAGCGGCTGAAAGTCGCCGCCCTGCGCGCGAAGAACGACCAGATCAGCAAGATGTCCGACGAGCAGTTCATGCGCAGCATCGCGACGATGGAAGTCGAGGACCAGACCGTCCTGCAAATCCTTCCCCTCTATCAGGAGGCCGCCTCCGAGGAAGCTCGCCTGCTCAAAGGCGGCTACGGGTTGAATCATCCCATGGTGCAGGCGCAAACCGCGAAAAAGCAGACTTACGAAAAACAGCTCGCCTCGCAGATCCAGAGCCAGCGCAAAGCTCAGCTCGCCAAATTGCATTCCGAGGAAGACTCGCTCAAAAATCTCGAGGATGAGCGCAAGAGCAGCCGTGATGAGCAGCAGACGGCGCGGGTGCGCTCCGTTTCCTATTACGAAGCCAAGAACGATTACATCCAGGCCAAAAAAGTCCTCGAAGCCGCGGAGACGAAATATTGGACCGAAATGATGCAGCGGAGCATGCCGATGAATCCCGCGATCATCTGGGAGCACGGCGAGCCGAGCGAGTTTGCCGCGCGGCCGAGAATCGCCCTGAACATCGCCGTCGGCGTGGTTTTCGGCCTCGTGCTCGCCTTCGGCGTGGCCTTCTTCATCGAGTATCTCGATACCAGCGTGAAAACGATGGAGGACATCGAGACCTACTTCGGGCTGCCGGTGCTGGCCGTCATCCCGCGCGGCGTGGGCATCTTGATGGATCTCCCGCCGGACGCTCCGGATGCCGAAGCCTATCGGATCTTGCGGACCAATGTGGAGTTCAACCGCAAGGAGTCCGATGCGAAAGTCATGACTCTGGTCAGCGGCGGCCCGGGGGAGGGCAAGTCGACCACGCTCGTGAATCTGGCCTATACTTTTGCGCAGTCCGGAATGAAGACGCTCGTCGTCGACGCGGATCTGCGTCGCCCCCGGCAGCACAGCATCTTTGGCGTCAGCAACAGCAAGGGATTGACGGATTATTTATCCAAGGGCGTGCCTATTTCGGAACTGGTTCTGCCGACGAAGATCGAGAATCTCCAGCTCGTCCCCAGCGGCAAATTGCCACCCGGGGCGATCGCGATGCTGAACTCGCGGCGCATGGTCACCTTGATCACCGAGTTGAAGGAAAGCTACGATATGGTTTTAATCGATGCTCCGCCGATCCTGGGCGTGAGCGACTCCGCCGTCATCGCCCGCGCGGTCGATCTCACCGTGATCGTCATCCAGCATCGTCGCTTCCCGCGGTCGATGTTGATGCGCGTGAAGAATGCCGTGATCAATTCCGGAGGCCATCTTCTCGGTGCCGTCCTCAACAACGTCGATATCCGCCTCGATCAATATTACCAGTATCAGACGAACTACTACGGCTATCACGAAAGCAGCAAGCAGCAGGCGGCTGCGGCCAAGAAAATCGCGCCCCAGATCGCGAGCACCCTATCGGCGAGAGGCAGCTCGCGAGACGAATATTGAGCACTCCCATGATTTTTCGCGTTTCGACGCTGGCGCTTTTGGCGGCCGGCATCTTGTTTTCCGGCTGCGCCACCAAACCGACTCCGCAAGACATGCCGACGCTGGCGCAGCTGCAAAATCAGAGCGACTCTTCGACCATGGTGATTCATCTGCGCGAGGGCGACTCCATCGAAGTGCGTCTGGGCGGGGTGCCTCGCGAGGAGATCGAGCAGGTCACCGGCACTTACACCGTCGATACGCAGGGTTTTGTAAACATGCCTTCGATCGGTCGGATCAAAGCGGCTGATCTCACCCAGCAGGATTTGCAGGCGGCCATTGAAAAAAGCTATCGGGACAAGGGCGTTTACTCGAATCCGACCGTCACCGTCGCGGTGCCCATGACCACGCGTTTCGTCAATGTCGGCGGCGAGGTGCGCCTTCCCCAGCGCGTGCCCTACACGTCGGATCTCACCGTGCTCGCGGCCGTGACCGCAGCCGGAGGTTTCACCGAATACGCCTCGCAAAGCCGTGTGCGGCTTTATCGCGGAATGGAAACCGTGACCGTGAATATGCGGCGCATCCGCAAGGATCCCGGCAACGACATTCCCTTGCAGCCTGGCGACTCCATCGAGGTCATGCGCAGCTTCTTTTAGGCGCTCGCGATCAACGCGCGATTCTTCCAGAAATAACCGGCGCCGGAATATACGGTGAGCGCCGTCGTGATGCCGGCCATCGCCACGCCGATGCGATCCCACACTCCCGGCACCCAGGCCAGACGCTGGGAGTTCCAATCGCTGAGCGCGAGGAGCAGCAGGAAGAAAATAATCGTCGCCATTTGCCAGGCGGTCTTGTGTTTCCCCAGCTTCTCCGCCGGCAGGACGACGCCCTTCGCGCCGGCCAGCAGCCGCAGTCCGGTGATTAGAAATTCGCGCGCGATGATCACGATCACCACCCACGCCGGCAGCGCGCCGTAGGGAATCAGGCAAATGAAGGCGGCCGCCGTGAGGATTTTGTCCGCGAGAGGATCCATCAATTTTCCGAAGTCCGTGATCAGCCCGTATTTCCTCGCGATTTGTCCGTCGAGATAGTCCGTGATCGTGGCCGCGATGAACAGCAGCAGCGCGAGCGTATGGTTGTAGGGGAACGGCACGGACAGGCAGGCCACGAAAAAAACGCTCAGAATGAGCCGTGCGATGGTGAGCTGATTGGGAAGATTCATCGCGAAGGCACGAGCAAAACGCACCTGTGTGACAAGCGCAAGACTACGCCGCGCATTCCGAAAAAATCGGCCGCTTCCAAATCGGCGCGCGCCGCTTGAGCGCCTCGACGATCGCGCGGCTCGCCGCGTAGGCCGCCTCGCGATGCGGCGCGGCCACGCGCAGAAAAAGCGAGATTTCACCCGCGGGCACGAAGCCGATGCGATGCGTCAGGCGGCAGACGCCGAGTTCGTGGTCCCGGGCGCATTCATTCACGATGCTCCGCAGTTCCTTCTCCGCCATTCGGGAATGCGCTTCGTAGTCGAGGCCGTCGATTCGGCGTCCGTTTTCCATGGGCCGGACGACGCCAAAAAAATCGATCACCGCTCCGCAGCCCGCCCACGCCCCCGTGGGCGGGGAAATGACGAAAGTCTTGTCCGTGATCAGGATTTCACAAAAGTCCATTGCGCCGATGCTGGGCGGGAGGATAGCCTTTTCCGTTTCCACTGCATTCCCAATTTCACATGAGCACCAGCGACATCGGTTTGATCGGCCTCGCCGTCATGGGCGAAAATCTCGTCCTCAACATGGAGAGCAAGGGCTTCTCCGTCAGCGTCTATAATCGCACCACGGCGGTCACCGAGAAATTCGCCGCGAACCGCGCGAAGGGCAAAAACATCCTGCCCACGAAAACGCTCGAGGAATTCGTCGGCTCGCTCAAGCGCCCGCGCAAGGCGATGATCATGGTCAAGGCTGGCGCGCCCGTGGACGCCGTCATCGACCAGCTCGTCCCCCTGCTGGAAAAAGGCGACATCATCATCGACGGCGGCAACAGCCTCTGGACCGACACGCAGCGCCGCGAAAAGGCGCTCAAGGAAAAAGGCATTCATTTCGTCGGCACCGGCGTCTCCGGCGGCGAGGAGGGCGCGCTCAAAGGCCCGTCCATCATGCCTGGCGGTTCGAAGGAATCCTGGGAAGCCGTCGGCCCGATCTTTCAGAAAATCTCCGCCTTTGTCGAAGGCGAGCCGTGCTGCCGCCACATGGGTCCGGACGGCGCGGGCCATTACGTGAAGATGGTCCACAACGGCATCGAATACGGCGACATGCAGCTCATCTGCGAGGCCTACGCGATCCTCAAGACGGCGATCAATCCCAGCGCGGAGGAATTCCACGAGATCTTCGCCGAGTGGAACAAGGGCGAGCTGAACAGCTACCTCATCGACATCACCGAGAAAATTTTCACGAAGAAGGACTCCGAGACCGGCAAGCCGATGGTCGATGTCATCCTCGACAAGGCCGGCCAGAAGGGCACGGGCAAATGGACCGTCGGCAACGCCGTCGAGCATGCCGTCGTCCTTTCCACCGTGAACGCCGCCGTCGAGGCGCGCATCCTTTCCTCGATGAAGGATAAGCGCGTCGCCGCGAGCAAGATCCTGCCCGCGCCCGAGGTGAAGCCGTTCACCGGCGATCGCCAAAAGCTCATCGACTCCGTCCGCGACGCGCTCTACGCGAGCAAGATCGTGAGCTACGCGCAGGGTCTCGACCTGCTTGCCACCGCCGGAAAATTCTACGACTGGAACCTGAATTTCGGCGACATCGCCACGATCTGGCGGGGCGGCTGCATCATCCGCGCCGTGTTCCTGAATCGCATCAAGGAATCCTACGAGGAAAATCCGCAGCTCGAGAATCTCATGCTCGCGCCGTTCTTCACCGAAATCTTCCGCAAGACCCAGGGCGGCTGGCGTCACGCCATCGCGACCGCCGTCGAGAGCGGAGTCGCCGCGCCGGCCTTCACGGCGAGCCTCGGCTACTACGACAGCTACCGCGCCGAGCGCCTGCCCGCGAATTTGCTCCAGGCCCAGCGAGACTTCTTCGGCGCGCACACCTACGAGCGTATCGACAAGCCCGCCGGCGAGTTTTTCCACACGGAGTGGCTCGCGTAAAAGCTGCGAAAAGTCATTGATCGGCTTGGGCCGCGAGGGGAAATCCTCTCGCGGCCCGCATCGTATTCGGCTAGATTTTCCGCGTGAGAGAACGTCCCCCCGTTCGCAAGCGCCGCCGATGGATTTTGTTCGGCGGGGCGTGCGGCGTGCTCGTTGTGGTTTTGCTTTTTGGCATTCCCGCGATCCAGAACGCTCGCCTCCAAGGGGAAATGACGCACACGCTGAACGATGCCCGCCAGCTCGCCATGGCCATCAATACGATGAATGCCGACGAACTCGCCAGCGGAGGGCATGCGAGCGGGGTCTTCCCTGCGGATTTAAAGGTCCGCAGCTTTCGCGAGTATCTCGATCGCCTTATCGAGAACAACTATCTGAGTGCAGCGGATATCCAAAGAATGCGGCCGCTGGAGAAATTCGCTTTGGTGAATGTCTCAAGTTCCGACTCGAAGGACACGGCGTTCCTTGTTTCCAGATGGATGGCAAATCCCGCCGTTCCGCATTCGATGGGGTTTGTCGTTTTCCAGATCGGAGGATCGGGCGGCGTCTATCGGCGACCGGCGGATGTGACCAATTCCAAAGTCCTCAAACTCCCGAATCGCCAGCCGCAGATCCTGCCGCAGGAATAGCGCTTCAGCAAAAAACCTCGCAGCACGCGCGCGCGGTGTTCACGTGGGCGGCGACGACCTTCGAGGTGTCCGGCGTGTAGCCGCCCGCCAGGACCCAGGCGATGGGAATGCCCTCGGCTTTTGCGAACTCGAAGACGCGACGGTCGCGTGCCATGAGGTCCTCGTGGCCAAGATCGAGCGGAGAATAGGGGTCGTCGCGCAGCGGGTCCGCACCGGCTTGATAGAGAATGATGTCGGGCCGCCCGGCTTCGAGAAGGCGCGGAAGGCTGGCTTCCAGGATCGCGAGCATCTCGTCGCCCCGGCAGCCGTTCGGCAGCACGGCTTCGGCATGATTCGCGCCGGAAGGATGATGAATCTTCTCCACGTCGCGGTAGGGCACGTTTTGCCAGTAGTCGTTTCCGTAGATCGACAGCGCGAACATCCCGTCGCGGCTCTCGGCGAGCGAGGCGGTGCCGTTGCCGTAGTGGAGGTCCATATCGAGCACGGCGGCGCGGCGGATGCGGCCGCTCGTGCGCAATTTCTCCAGCGCGACGACGAGCCCGTTGAAGGTGCAGAAGCCTTCGCCGTGATCCGAGCCGGCATGATGAAAACCACTGGCCAGCGCGGCGGAGACGCCGCAATCCAACGCGGCGGCGGATGCGGCGAAAACGCCTCCATTGGTCAGGCAGACCGAGCGAAAGAGCTCCGGCGACCATGGGAATTTTTGCGATTCCGCCAGGCTGCGAGGTTCTCCGGTGCGGATCGCGTGGACATATCCGGCGGTGTGGACGCGCAGCAGGTCGTCTTCGCCGATCGGCTCCGGCGCGGTGATTTCCATGCGCGGATCCTCGCGCAGCGCATTGGCCACGAGCTGGAATTTCCGGATCGGCATGATGTGATCGCCGATCGGCGCTTCGAAACCCGGATCGTGAAAGACGCGCAATTTCATAATGAAGTGGGCGCAAGAAGCGGGATCGACTGCTCGCCGTGCGGAAAGTGTTCGAGATTTTTCCAGATGCATTCCATGTCCTGCGGGCGGAATTCCCGCGCATACATTTTGTAAAGGCAGGTCGTGATGCCGCGCACGGTCGAGGCGCGGATCGCGGTTTCGGATTCGCGACCGACCTTGCGCACGAGCAGATTCAGCGGCACGGGCCGCGGGCCGCGGGAAGCATCGATTTCCGCGGGCGTCCGAAAATCCGGCTGGAGGTAGTTCACGGCGGCGGGGTCCACCTTGCGGTAGCCGGCATTTTCGTAGGCGAGGAGACGCACGGTGCGGGCTTCGTTGGCTGGGTCGGCGGATTCCATTTCGCCGATGAGATAGATCTGGCTGGCGGCGGAAAGATTCTGCGCGGCGAGGCAGGTGCGCGCGGTCTGGATGGGCAGCGCACGCAACCAGCCGGCGATGCCGGATCGGCGGAAGGGACGGACGACAAGATTGTGCGAGAGGTGAACGACGGCGGCGCCGGACTCCGGGCGCACGATGGCGGTGTGGTCGCGCACGCCGACGAACTCGCCGTTTTTCGTGACGAGAAGCAGCTCGTAGAAAAGCGCGATGCCGTTCGCGAGTGCGGCGGGATTCCAGCGCATTCGGTCCGCGAGCACTTCGGGCTGCTCGATTTCGTTGCTGGCGTGGAACTCCTGCCAGAGCGGATCGTAGGCCGTGGAAAAAAGCGGGTCGCTCGTGGAACGGATGCGATGCAGCTCGTAGCCGGCCCAGTCCAGGCCGGCGCATTTCGCATCGCCGGGAGCGAGGTCGGCGGGATTCATCCACGGCTGGAGCATCGGTTTATTTTAGCGCTTCAACGCGTCCGCAATCGATAGCGGAGTTCCGAGACGGGCTCGAGGAGGTCGGAGGGAGTGCCCTGGGCGACCGCGTGGCCGGCTTCGAGCACGAGCATGGCATCGCAGAGGAGGTTCACCTCGTCGGCGGAGTGCGTGACGTAGAGGATGGGAATGCCGATCTCGTCGCGGATGCGCAGCAGATAGGGAAAGATGCGCTCCTTGAGCGGCTGATCGAGGCTGGAGAGCGGTTCGTCGAGCAGGAGCAGCGCGGGCTCGGCCAGGACAGCGCGGGCGAAGGCCACGCGCTGGCGTTCGCCCCCCGAGAGGGTGGCGGGCATCCGGTCGAGCAGGGCGGCGATTTCGAGCACTTCGCAGACGTCGGGAAGCTTATGCCGGCCGGAAGCGACGGGCATTCCATAGCCCAGATTGGCTCGCACGTTCAGATGCGGGAAGAGTGCGAGATCCTGCGGCACGTAGCCGATGCGGCGATGCCGGGCGGGAATCCATTGGCGCGCGGCGCCGTCGCAAAGCACCAGGTCGCCGAGGAGAATGCGTCCGCTTTTTGGGCGGCGGAGACCGGCGATGATTTCGAGGAGGGTGGTTTTTCCGGCGCCCGACGGGCCGAAAATGGCGACGACGCTGCCCTCGAGCTCGCAATCGAGGCAAAGCTCGATGCTGTCCAGCGGCAGGCGGACGTTTTCCAGCGCGAGTCTCATGCGATGCGCGCGCGGCGGCGGCCGAGCCATTCACTGCACCAGACGGCTCCGAAAGTGAAAATGACCGATACGATGAGCAGCAGCCAGGCGTGCTGGTCGTGCCCGAGCTGGATGTCGCTGTAGATGGCGGTCGAGAGCGTGGTGGTGAGACCGGGGATATTGCCGGCGACGAGAATGGTCGCGCCGAATTCGCCCAGCGCGCGCGCAAAGGCGAAGACCACGCCGGCGAGGATGCCGCGGGCGGCGAGGGGCAGCGTGATGGTGGCGAGCACGCGCCATGGCGATGCGCCGAGCGTCGCGGCGACATTTTCCAACCGCGGATTCACGGACTCGAAGGCCATGCGCGCCCCGCGCACGAGAAGCGGAAAGGACATCACGGCCATTGCTGCCACGACGGCCTTCCCGGTGAAAACGATCGCGATGCCGTGGGCTTGAAACCATTCGCCGAAGGGGCCGTGACGGCCGAGCAGCTTGAGCAGCAACAGGCCGGTCGCCACCGGAGGCATGACCAAAGGCAACGCGATGAAAGTCTCGATCAGTGTTTTTCCCGGCCAGGATTTGCGGGCCAGGAACCAGGCCAATGCAGCTCCAGGAAGGAGGCTGAGAGCCACGGCCAGCGCGGCGGCCCCAAGGGTGAACCAGATGATGCGGGTGTCGGATTCCTCCACGCCGCGCAGCTTACTTCGCGGCGGGCAGAAAGCCGTATTTTTTGAGGATTTTTAAGCGCACCTTGAAAATGCCGCCGCCTGAACGGGGGAGATTTTCTTAGACGGTGGCCCAGAGCGATCCTGCGTGCCGGTGCTTTTGTGAAGGCGCTGCCGACGTCGTGCATCCGGCAGCGGCACGAACGGGTTGTCTTCCCGAGTGGTGTTCTCAAGCAGGCAATCTGCAACGAAGTCAATCCGGCATGCGATGGTCCGAATGCGAGAAGACTTTGAAGAGCTCCGTCGAGTTCGCGATCGAAATGCTGCGGGTATGAAGATCGGCCGCGCGCACGAATAATTCGCCCGCGAGGTCCATGTGGCCTTCGCGTTCGTAAAGAGCGCCGAGAAGCAGAAGGCTTTGCAGATCGCTCGATTCCGCGGTGAGCATTTGCAGGGCGATCTTGGCTTCGTCGTGGCGTCGCTGCGAGAGACAGTGCTTTGCATGCGCGCGCAGGAGGCCTTGAGGAATCTCGGCGACGCTTTTGTAGGCGGCCTGGGTGAACCGGACATGGCGGCTGAGCGCGTGATTTACAGCATACCGCAGTTGCGTCGGTTTGATGGGTTTGGTGAGGAAGTCGGTGATGCCGGCGCCGATCGCAGCCACGGCGGTTTGGTGATCGGCGAAAGCGCTCGCGAGCACGATGGGCGCGGTGAATCCTCGCGAGCGCAGCTCTTCCGCGGCCTGGAGACCGTCCATGCCCGGCATCCGGAGGTCGAGCACGATGCATGCGGGCTGGATTTTCAGCGCCTGCTCGACGGCTTCGGCGCCGCTTTCGGCCATTTCGACTTCGAAGCCCGCGGAGCGCAGCGCGACGAAAAAACCGAGGCGGATGGTTTGTTCGTCATCGACAACGAGGATGGGATTCGTGGTGAGGGAAGTCATGTGGCTAGTGAAAGTTCGCAATAAAATCGGGTGGCGACATCGGGCACGCTTTCCACGCCGATGCGGCCATCGTGGGCGTGGGCGGCTTCTCGGGCGATGGAGAGACCGAGGCCGACGCGCTCGTATCCGCGAAGATGATGCGCCCTTCGTCCGCGTCCTCGGGGAGCAGGTCAAGCAGGTTGCTCCGCCCGGGAATGAACGGCCCGAGGGCGGCTTCTCTGGGCACGGAGCCTTCGATTTCCTGCACCAGGCCTTGCGCGTTTGCCCGCCCGATAAGGATGGGCACGTTTTCGATCAACGCTTCGCGAATGGAATCTGGAGTGGGCCCGATCATAGCTTGCTGCGGAAAGATCGCAGCATGGCCCCAGGCAGGATGCCTCACGGGCGAAGAACGTCGATTTTACGGACTCGCGGCGAGTTCCCCCGCGCTTCAGGCGTCCGGTTCGCGCAGCTTGTAAACAATGTGGCGCGATTGCAGCCATCGTACGCCGAACATATCCATCGTCGCTTTGAGGGCGCGGTTGCCGAGGCCGTATTTGCTCACGCCGAATTGGCGGGCGCGGTGATTCACGGGTATCTCGGTGAGCTTGAAGCCGGCGTTTTTCACAAGGGCGGGAATGAAGCGATGCACGCCCTTAAAAGGCACGAGCGCGATGGCGCATTCGCGGCGCATGGCCTTGAGCGTGCAGCCGGTGTCGCGAATGCCGTCGCCCACGAAGCGGCTGCGCACGAAGTTCGCGACGCGGCTGGTCACCTTTTTGCTCAATGAATCCGCCCGGTGCGCGCGGTAGCCGCAGACGAGGTCGGCGCCGCGGTCGATCTCCTCGATGAGGCGGGGAATGTCGGCGGGGTCGTTTTGGAGATCGCCGTCGAGCATCACGATGCACTCGCCGCGGGCGGCGGTGATGCCGGCGATCATCGCCGCGCTCTGGCCTTCGTTTTTGACGAAACGCAGCAGGCGCACGCGGTCCGTGAGGCGCACGTTATCGGTCGTGCGGTCGGTCGAGCCATCATCGACGAAGACGATCTCGTAGTCGCGGCCATCGAGGCTGCGCTCGATCTCGGATTGAAGGATCGGGATGTTTTCTTCCTCGTTGAAGAGGGGAACGACGACGGACAGATACGGCATTTAGAGCGGCATGGTTTGATAATCTTCGCAAAGATACACGCGCAATTTGCGTCCTCCGCCCAGTTCCAGGCTGGCAAATGACGTGACGTGAGCGAAGGCGGCGGTGATGGTTTGCGGGAGGTCGTCGGGCTCCTCGGCGGTGAGATAGAGCGCGCTGCGGCCGAGGTAGGGATTGGTGGTGCTGCCTTCGAGCTTGAAGAAATCGTCGGCGGGTTTCACGGTTTCGACAAAGTCGTCGTAGCGCGGCCAGAGCGCGAATTGATTGGAGGCGTCCTGGGATTCGCACAGGAAGACTTCGGAATGGGCGGTGTGGGCGAGGTGGAAGCTCAACGCGGCCGTGGCCTCGGGATCCTGCGCGATGAGCAGGAGCGCGGGCGACTGGGAATTTTGCGCCCTGGCGAGCAATCCATCCATGGCCGCGGCGACTTCGCGCCACGAAATCCCATGAGCACTGCGGGTCCATGGATCGCTGGACGCGGGAAGCAAGGTGCCGCCGGCAGTCACGAAAAGCAGGATCGCGCCGAGCTGTCGGAAACGAGCCGTCGCGAGAAAAACCTGAACCGTCCCTCCGGCCAGGATCATGGAAACGAGGAGAAGGGCCATGCTGGCCGGCTGGCCGCCCAGCGTGCCGTAAAGCCAGAGCGCCATGAATGGGCTCGCGAGACACAAGGCCAGCCGCGGACGCGCATGGATGCGGGCGGAACGGGCGAGCGTCCAGATCGTGAACCCCAGCGCGACGACTGCGCCGAGGGAAAACAAGCTATTCTCCGTGGCGAGGGCGGAGCCAATCTCACCCCAACGCGGAGAGAGCGCCGTGCGCAGCGTGCCGAGCGCCAGCGCAGGCCAGTCGTGCGCTTGATTCCAGACGAGGGCCGGGACGAGTCCGCACGCGGCGACGAGTGCCAGCACGTATATGCCGGGCCGCCGCCACTCCGAGCGGTGGCGGGTCGAGAGAGCGCAAGCGGCGGCGAAGCCTGGAAGCAGCAAAATGGCCGCGTAGTGAAATTGGGTGGCCAGCGCGAGGCCAGTTCCCGCGAGAGCCCACCACGACAAACCCTGATGATCCATCGCGCGCAGGAAGGCCCATCCGGCCAGCAGGGCCAGGAAGGCGGCGGGCAGCTCCGGGCCGGCGTGCACGGCGGCGATGTTGAAAAACGGCAGCGCATTGATCGCGACGGCGGCCCAGAGCGCCGTTGCGGGGCCGAAGAGCGCGCGGGCCAGGAGAAAAACCCCGCCACTGGCCAGGACGGCGACCAGTGGGAAAGCCAGCCGCAGCCCGAGCGGTCCATCGCCCGCGATGACCGTGCCGAGGCGAACGAGCCACGCGGTGCCGGCGGGGCCGTCGAAAAAGGCCCAGTCGGGCCGCTGCGCACACATCCAATAGTAGCTTTCGAGCGGCGTGACGGCGGAGCTTCCCGCGAGCCAGAGGCGCAGCGCGGTGAGGATCGCGAGCAGCAGGAGGGCGAGCGTTTTCATCCGGCGAGGAGGCTGGGATGCGCGGCGAAGAGCCGCGGAACGAAGCGGCGGGCGAACCGGCGCCAGAGACCTTCGCAGGCGGCGAGCACGAGGCAGGCGACGCCCGCGCCGATGACCATGGCGACGACCGTATCGGTCGGATAATGCGAGCCGACGTAGATGCGCGAGTAGGCGATGAGCGTGGCGGGAATAAAATACAGCCAGCCGAAGCGGCGATAGAAGATGGCGAGGACGACTGCGACGGCGAAGTTGTTCGACGCGTGGCCGGAGGGAAACGAGATGCCGCGCACGGGCTGGATCGAGGGACGGGAATACTCCACCTTCACCGGCTTGAAGACTGCCAGCAGCCGGGGCCTGGCGTTTTGCAGATCGACCATGCGCACGCCTTCGAGCACTTGGTTCGGGCGGGGCCGGCCGACGGCGTTCTTGATCGCATCCACGACGATGCCATCCGTCATGCCCACGGCGAGGGCCGCGCAGACGACCGCGGCCCGGCCGCGAAAGCCGCCGAAGATCGCGAGCAGCACGCCGGCGATCGCCACGAGCGGCCCCCAGAAAGCCCAGCTCGAGAGCACGGCCATGGGCAGATCGAGCGCGGGATGCGACCAGGTGGCGTTGATTAAATAAAAGAGACGTTGATCCATCGGGCGCGGGGCAGGATAGTCCGGCGACTGTCCGATGAAACGTTTCTTCACTCAAGCTTCGAGCCGCGTGTCCATTTTTCTATGCCTGCTCGGCGGGGTGGCCGCGGCGCAGGCGCAGACGCCCTCGGCGGAGGAGATCATGCGGGCGGCGCGCTTGAATCCGATGAGCCAGCAGGCGAGGCTCGATGCGCAGCTCATCACCGACGACGGAAAAAAAACGCCGTTCAATCTCTCGCTGCAAAATGGCGTGGTGAGCTACGATTTTCAAAATCCAAATCAGCAAATTCAGCTGGCCTTGGGTGCGGAGAGATCGGAGCTGCGTGAGCGTTCCGGCGGGAAGCCGGTGCGGCCGGCCCGCTTCGACCAGAAGGTGCGCGGCACTTCGATCACTTACGAGGATCTCGCGCTAAAGCTGCTTTACTGGCCGCGTCCGAAGCTGCTGGGCGAGGATACGATCCGGCTTTTGAAATGCTGGAAGATCGAGATTCAGGCTCCGCGCGGCGAATCACAATACGGAGTGGCCCGCCTGTGGATCGACCAGAAAAGCGGCGCGGTGTTGCGCATCGAGGGATACAATTTGAAGGGGCTGAAGATGAAAACCTTCGAGATGATTTCCGGCCAGAAGATCGATGGCCGCTGGATGCTCAAGACCATGCGGGTGGAATCCTACGATCCCGAGACCCAGAAAGTCATCGATCGCACCTACCTCAAGGTGCTGGGCGAGGCGAAGTAAGCGGCGCGCGGCAACGGTCTTAGTTCCAGCCCCAGGGGCCCCAGCCGTCCCAGTCGAGCGCGGTATCCTGGTTCATCTCGGCGGCGTCGATCTGATCCTCGGCGATTTCCTGCTTGAGAGCGAGCCGCTTGTAATGCTGGTAGGCTTTCTCGTCTCCAAAATAGACGAGCTGGTTTTTCTTGTCGGCGTAGGTGTAAACGACCTGGCCCTTGATCGCGTGGCGCTGGAGTTTGAAGGTCGCGAGGTTATTGTAAAAAGCGATCTGTCGCGGTGTCGAAGGCGTCTTCGTTTTGAACCCGGCGGCGGAAAGCAGAGACTCGGTATTCGGGGCCTCGAGGCTGGCGCAACCGGTGAGGCCGATCGCGGCGACGAGGAAGGCAAGAGACAGAACGGAGAATTTTCGCGATTTCATAGGAAGGGGATTCGCGTCGAGCATGCACGCTTGCGGGCAGGGGTCAATTCTTCCCGCGTTCTTCAATTTGACGGGGGAGTTGGCGGAGGGTATTAACTCGGGAACCAGGATTTTCGGAATGAAACGAAAACAAGCAGCCTTCACGTTGATCGAGCTCCTTGTCGTGGTGGCGATCATCGGGATTCTTGTTACGCTGGTCTTGCTCGTGGGGCCGTCGGCGGTCGAGCGAGGGCGGCAGACCGCGTCGCTGAACAACATGCGGCAGATCGGCACCGGATTTCTGCTCTATGCGAACGAATACGATTTCCGGTTGCCCAACCGCACGAACACGGGCGACCGCTGGCCGCGGCTGCTGCATCCCTACCTGCAGGAGTTAAAAATTTTTGCGGATCCGGGAGATCCGACCAATTTCCTGCTTCGAAAAACCGATCCGCTGAGTAACGGCCAGAATAACACCAGCTACATGATGAATGGCTTCAACGACATGGGAGCTTTCGATGACGACACAGTTTCCGTCCGGGTCAACAGCATCGACCAGCCGAGCAAGACCATTCTGCTGGCTCCGGCGAAGGGGCACGGGAATTTCTACATGGATTTTCGGGAGGGAAATGAGAAGGACATTCTCAACAAGGAAGTCTTTAACGGCGGGTCGAATTATCTTTTTGCGGATGGCTCCGTCCAGTTCGTGAAAAAAAAGGAATACGACGACAGCCTGTGGTATGTGCACAAGGATCCGTCCGCTCCGTGATCGGCCACGATAATTTCGGCGCATCAGCCTAAAGGGTGTGCCGGGATTTTTTCCGGGTATCGAGATCCGCTTCGGCGATTCCCTCCTCGATCTCCTCGGCGGCCAGATTGCCCTCGTCCTCCGGCTCCAGACGGCAAATTTTCGTGCCACCGCTGATGGGTGGCACGCCGTCGCCCGCGCGATCTTCCTCGGGGATCATTTCCGCGGGATCCGTTTCCGGCTGCGTGCCGGACAATTCTTCCCGGGATTCCTGAAAATCTCCTTCATGAGCTTCCCCGCGACCATCCGCGGCCGCCAGGGCTCGGGCTCGTTTGGCGATCATCTCCTCGCTGATTTCTCCGACGCCAGCTCCAGTGATCTCGATGCGGTTCGTTGCGGATTGGTGTTCCATGATATCGGAATTTCGCTGCCGCACCCTCCTTCGGTTGTTGGAATATATTTTTTGCAGTCCGCAATACTGGCACGCGACCTGCTACTTTGCAGAATTGTTCTGGGGGGAACAACAGGCTGTCGTGGCACTCGTCGCGACAGCCTGTATTTTTTCGGGGTGCGGAGAACGGTTTTCGCGAATTTTCACTTCAGCGATCTGTTGCCCGACCGGGAACGCCACGAGCGATTGCAGACCCTTGCGAAGCTCGCCGCCGTAGCGTGGAACTTACGCAAGTGGATGCGCAACGTCCTTCTTTTTTGCCTCCGCCTCCTCGCCGTCCCTTACCCAACTCCTAACCTCGCGCCCATCCGGTGAGTTTTTCCGGCCCGACTAACTAAATCTCCCAGCCGGGTTGCACGTTACGAAGCGCATACGCGGCGACTTTTGTTGCTTGAACACGAATTTCGGGAATCGCGGTTGTTTCCCAGAGCATTCCTCGTAGCGGAGGGCCAATAAGCGATATCTGGGGGGAGATGCGCCCTTTTGCGCCGATCGGTTCGAAGTTTTCGGTCGATTCCAATCCCAGCAGGAGAGGGTCGGGGTGAAGAACTCCGCGAGCCAGAAGATTAATCAGAAGCGGTTCGTTGAAATGCTGGCGGAAGTTTGACTCGGGTCCGATGCAGTTGAAGACCCGCTGGACTTTCAAATTGCGAAGCTCTTGGGATTTCTTGGGCTTCAGGTGCACGACGACTCCGTTCTCGTCTTCGATAAAATCGACCAGACGTCCGGGAATCAATTCCAGGCGCTCCTCGGCGCGAAGCTTCTCCAGCATTCGCCATGCGGTCGGTGGCATTCGATGACGATGGGATTCCCAAAACGGCCGAAGATGCCTTAGAAATTTCCGTTTTTCCGGGAGGGGCAGATTTTTCCAGAGCGCCTGGGTGTGCGGACGCAGCGCGTCGATGACCCCCCGCCAATTTTCTGGTCCGGCGCTGGCGATCTCGTTGCGCACGATCCGGGCGAGCGCGTTAATCGAATGGGGCAGGGGGCCGGCCGCCAGATAGTCATGGTGCGACGGGCTCGGAGCGTGGGGCTGGGGCCAGCGGCCTCCGCGCGAGGTGACGATATACTTGCCTCGATGACCGGATGCTTCCAGCGCGAGAATAACGTCCACGGAGGTGAGCCCGGTGCCGACGATCAATACGTCGTCATCGGGTTCCGCCTCCATCGCCCCTGCTTTCCACACGAGAGGGACGTAGCGCTGACTGCGGAAGAACGGATGCCGGCCGGGTAACGGATCGCGAGGAGGCAGATTTCCCAGCGCCAATACCGCATGAGAAATATCCTCGGTGTCCCCGTCGCTGGTGACGATCGTTCCTCCCGTTGCCGTGGGAATGAAATCGACGACGCGGCTGGCTCGCACATCCAGTGACGCGACGCAGGCCGGATGGGAGAACGCCTCTTCGACGACCGAGGCAATGTAGCAGCCGTAGATGGCCCGCGAGACAAAATCGCCCGCGGCCACAGGGCCATCGCGAAGCAGGGTGGCGACATTGGCAGGTCGATTCAGCCACTCGAGGAAATGATTTGGCTGATCGGGAAACGCGCTGATCTTTCCGGCCGGAACATTGAGCAGATGCGCGAAGTTCCTCGTTCCGTAGGCGAGACCCTGGCCGAGATGGTCCGATGGATCGAACAGAACGACTCGACACGGAACGGTCGCCTGAAGTCCGATTTGTGCTGCGGTGAGCGCTCCGCTGGCTCCGCCGCCGATAATGGCAATCATGTGCCTAACGTGGATCGCTCACACGCCAGAGACAAGAGATGTCGGTTGCCGGCTGATTTCTGCGATTGTTTGAAGAGTCCGGTCACTTGTCGAAGCGGACTCGCATTGAGGTTTCGACCCGCACGACACGCCACCTGCGTTGCGAATGACGCGGGCGTCGCCCTCGCGGAGGCCCGCGTCCATGCAGCTGAGAATGGCGAATCGGCGGGCCGGCGGCAGCGCGAGTGCGGACTTTTCGCCGAACGATTCGGCGTAGGTTTGGTTGGCGGAGAAGACTTCGTAAAGGATTTGGCTCACGGTGATCGGTGGTTGTTCAAGGTCGAAGATCAGTCCAGGGCTTCACGCTCCGATGACGTGGGAAACCCCGCGGCGATCCATGCGCGCAGGCCGCCTACGACAACGCGGACGTTTTCGTATCCCATGCGTTGAAGATTGTCGGCGACGAGTGCGGAGCGGTTGCCGCTGGTGCAATAGCAGACAATGGGGCCGGCCGGATCGGGAGCATGGCGCTCGATTTCCAATTCGACCACGCCGCGGCTGAGATGCTCGGCGCTGATCGCGTGACGCTGCGCGTATTCTCCCCGTTCACGCACGTCGATCAACAAGGCGCCGTTCTCGACGAGAGCTACGGCTTCCGATGGAGCAATTTCGCGCACGCGGGATCGAGCGTCGGCCGCGAGCTTGAGGAATCGATCGCCGTGGGGTTGCTGATCGGGAAGATTCAGGCGCCTCGCGAATCGATCCCATAAGCTGAGCTTGGAGTTCGCAGCCATGGAGATCATTCGGAAAGCAGGCGGTCGGCGTTGCGGGCTGAGGTGCGAACGGTGTCGTCGCAGTCTTCGAATAGAGGCTCGATATATTGACGAAGCGACTTGTCGCCTGCCGCGCCCAAGGCTTCCGTGGCCGCCGCCCGCACTTCGGCGATCTTGTGTTGCAATAAAGATAGAATTCGTCGGTCCGCCCTCGCGTTTTGCGCCGCGAGGCTGTGCGCGGATTCTTTGACAACCTGCCACGCTGGATCGCGCAGTGAATCGAGCAGCGCGGCGCGGGAGTCTTCCCCGGGAAATCGGCGAAGCGCGCGAACCGCCGCCTGGCGCACGTGCCGGTCGTCGTCGTCGAGCGCATGGATGAGGTCTCCAAAGACGAATGCACTTTTAAAATGGATGATCGTTTCGATGGCGGCTTGCCGCACGAGAGCGCTGTCGTCGCGCACCGCGGAACGGAGGGCGATGACGAGATCCGCGTCACGGTATCGTCCCAGCGTGATCACCGCCTCGCGCCGGACTGTGGGTTCCAGGTCGCCAAGTTTTAGAATCAAAAACTCGATTGCTTCCGGAGCGTGGAAATTGCGAAGCGCGGCGATGGATGCCAGACGGGCTTCCGCCGCGGGATGGGCCAGCCCGTGCAGGAGAAATTCCACGGCCTCGGGATCGCGCAGGGAGAGGAGGACTCCCGAAGCGGCGATGCTGATTTCTTCATCGGGATCGGCGATCGCGGCAAGCAGCGCGGGCACATTGCTCGCATCCGCGTGCTGGCTCTCTAAAAGATCGAGCGTGGGTGTTTCAGAAAAGCTGCTCATAAAAGACGATTTAATAAGTCGTAATTAAAAGTCAAAGAAAAGGTGTCATACAATAAAAAAATCGAATCACCGCGGTGAAGCAAGGCCATCTAATATACGATATATTAAGTCGTTATTTGTTGACAATTTCATGCGGCTTCGCATCTTTCGATAATTTATGAGCGATTACGCCAAGCCTGACAGCCTCGTCGAAACAGGATGGTTGGTTGAACATCTGACCGACCCGGATCTCCGCATCGTGGAAAGCAACGAAGACATTTTGCTCTACGGAACGGGCCACATTCCCGGGGCCGCACATATCGACTGGCATGCGGATTTGAATGATCCTCGCGAGCGCGATTACATCGATCCCGAGCAATTTGCGGCGCTTGCCTCGCGACTAGGAATCACGCCGGATACGACGGTGATTTTTTATGGTGACAAGGCGAACTGGTGGGCGGCTTACGCGCTTTGGGTTTTCCGTCTGTTCGGCCACGCCAAGGTCAAATTGCTCAACGGAGGACGCGCCAAATGGATCGCCGAAGCCCGCGAGATCACGAGGGATGTCCCACAATTCGCGACGACTCGTTATCCCGTGCCGGCGAAGCGCGACGACCGCGCCATTCGTGCTTTCAAGGTCGATGCCCTTTCGCAGAGTGAAGCGGAGCGGCCCTTGATCGACGTGCGATCCCCGGGAGAGTTTCGGGGAGACGTCACTCACATGCCGGAATATCCGCAGGAAGGAGTGCTGCGAGGAGGCCACATCCCCGGCGCCAAAAGCGTGCCTTGGAAAACGGCGGCCAACGACGACGGCACGTTCAAATCCGCTGCCGAACTCCGAAAGATTTACCAGGAGGATCTCGGTCTGAATCCGGAGGATGACACGGTCGTCTATTGCCGGATCGGCGAGCGGTCCAGCCACACGTGGTTTGTGCTCTCTTACCTCCTCGGCTTTTCCGAAGTGCGCAATTACGACGGCTCGTGGACGGAGTGGGGCAATGCGGTGCGGGTGCCGATCGCGACGGGGGACCGGGGATGAAAGCGCGTTCGTTGCGGGAACTGCTGGAGGAAATTCGGCGCAAGAGACGTGCGCAGGGATTGTCGGCGCTGCGTCTTCAGAGTGAGGCAAGTTTGCGGGCCCGCCTGGAGTGGACAGCCGCGCAAAATCTGTTCACCAGTTCAAGAGGTTCCGTGGATTCTCAGCGGCAGTCGAGGTCATGAAATCCGACGCGCTGCTTCGGGAAATGGAATCCCTGCGCCAAATTGCGTTTGGAAAAAAACCTCGTTCCTTGAAAGAGGAGCAAAAGCAGTTGCAGCGGTTGCACGTCGCCGCTTTTCGGCGCGCCATCCGGCGGGCTCGCGCGGCCGCCGGCGCGACAGTCTAAAGCTGCGCTTTTTTGGGCTTGGTTCCCTTGTCGAGGATGGTCAGCTGCTTTTCCTCGTAAACGACGAGCGAGTTCGGCGGGACGCTGTGCATCAGGAAAACGTTCGCGCCGATGGTGGAGCCTTTCCCGATCACGGTTTTGCCGCCGAGGATCGTCGAGTTTGGATAGATCGTGACGTTGTCTTCGACATCGGGATGTCGCTTGCCGCCTTTGATGATGTGCCCTTCCTCGTCGCGGACGAAGCTTCGCGCCCCCAGGGTGACGCCATGATAAAGCTTCACGGAGTTGCCGATGCGGCACGACTCGCCGATGACCAGTCCGCTGCCATTGTCGATGAAAAAATGGGATCCGATGATCGCGCCGGGATGAATGTCGATGCCGGTGCGGCTATGCGCCCACTCGGTCATCATGCGGGGGATGATGGGAGCTCCAAACATGTGCAGGCGATGCGCCACGCGCTGGATGGAAATGGCTTCGATGAATGGATACGAGAGAATGATTTCTTCGCGGCAGAGCGCCGCCGGGTCTCCGTCGAAGGCGGCCTCGATGTCCGTGCGCAGCAGCTCGCGAACTTCCGGCAGCGCTTTGCAGAACTTCTGCATGATCGGCGGCGTCTTGCCCGTGGGTTTCTTCGGATTGCCGATGCGCACGCTTTTTCGCACTTGATCCGCGAGCCGTTCGGTCACGCGATTGAGCCGCTCGTTGGTGAGCTCGGCAAGCGAGCCGTGGTGCACGGCGTCGTCATCGTGAAAGCCCGGGAAGAGCAGTTGCAGCAGGTCTTCGCAAATTTGCCCGACCGCCCTCGTCGAGGGCATGTTGTGGGCATCGCGGTTGTTTAATCCTCCCACGTGCTCGTAGGAGGCAAGCAGGTCGGAAACAAAGGGATTGAGCGGCGAAGACACGGGTGATCTAATAGCGACGCATTTGATCGCATATCGAGGACGAGGGGTCAATCAACTCGTCAAGCCATGTCATGTGTGAGTTGCCGAAGACGAGATCAGCCCCTGTTCATGCCGCATACCGCCGAGCGCCTTCACGCATTCACCGAATCCGTCATCCGGGGAATGACGCGCCTCGCCAATGCCCACAACGCGATCAATCTCTCGCAAGGCTTTCCGGATTTCGATCCTCCGGAGGAATTGCTCGCCGCTCTCGAGCGGGCCGCCCGCGGACCTCATCACCAATATGCGATGACCTGGGGAGCGCCGCGATTTCGGGAGGCGCTGGCGCGAAAAATCAATCGCTTCAGCGGGCTGGATATCGATCCCGATCGCCATCTCGTCGTCACCTGCGGCAGCACCGAGGCGATGATGGTGGCCATGATGACCGCCTGCAATCCGGGCGACAAAGTCATCGTCTTTTCGCCGTTCTACGAAAACTACGCGGCCGACGCGATTTTGTCGGGCGCCGAGCCGATCTACGTGGCGTTGCGGGCACCCGGTTTCGACTATGATCCGGCGGAGCTCGAGCGGGCTTTCGCGCAAGGCGTAAAGGCCATCGTGGTTTGCAATCCCTCGAATCCCACGGGCAAGGTTTTCCGCCGGGAGGAATTGCTGCACATCCTTGCCCTGGCCGAGCGCTACGACGCGTTTGTGATCACCGACGAGCCGTATGAGCACATCGTTTTCGCCCCGCACGAGCATGTTTATTTCGCGGCGCTTCCGGGCGCGTTCGAGCGAACGATCACCTGCAATTCCCTCTCGAAGACCTACTCAATCACCGGCTGGCGCCTCGGTTATGTGCAGGCCGCTCCGGAGGTGATCGCGCAAGCGCGCAAGGTGCACGATTTTCTCACGGTGGGCGCCGCGGCTCCCTTGCAGGAGGCTGCCGTGGCGGGACTGGAACTGCCCGCGGAATATTATGCCGGCCTGCGGAACCTCTACGCCGGAAAAAGAAAGCTCTTCCTGGAAGGACTGGCAAAGACCGGACTCCGCTTTACGGAACCGCAAGGCGCCTATTATGTATTGGTCGACATCTCGCCGCTCGGTTTCGCAATCGATACCGAAGCTGCGGAATGGATGGTGCGTGAAATCGGGGTCGCCGGAGTGCCGGGCTCCAGTTTTTTTCGCGAGCCCGAGAATCGCTACCTCCGATTTCATTTCGCGAAAAACGAGGCGACTTTGTGCGCCGCAATCGAACGCCTGCAGCAGCTTGCCTCCCCGATCCGGAGAAAATGGCCCCAACGCTAGACTAAAAAACGCAAATTTTTCAAGCAATCACGACTGATTTTGTGGTGTTTAAATTCAAGTTTTTTAACATCAATTACTTGCGTGATCAATTTTGCAGCTCATATTTTTGATTTTGACGCGCCGTTTGCCTTGGGCCGTCGCATGCGGGCTTGACTTCCGGAGTCAGAAAACGATTCTCGGCGCAGTTCAAATGCCGTGCGATTCAGCAGCCCACTCCAGTGGATGCTCCGCAGCTGTCGGTGCTGAATGTTTAAGGATTTCGATTCTACCCGGCTCACGGTG
Organism: Chthoniobacterales bacterium; assembly: GCA_015655545.1. Taxonomy (GTDB): domain Bacteria; phylum Verrucomicrobiota; class Verrucomicrobiia; order Chthoniobacterales; family JAATET01; genus JAATET01. The sequence continues at coordinate 25,928 of JAATET010000121.1, forward strand.
AATCCCTTCAAATTTCGAAGAATACCAAACCAACCGCCGCATCCATGAGCACCAACGCATCGCAATCCAGCCTCAGCGTCCCAGCCGCCAGAAATCTCGCCACCGCAACCGTAACCGTCCCGCAGTGGTCGGCAATCACGCCCCGGTGGCTGCACAAGCTCCTCCCGTGGGTGGACGTCGATGGCGGCGTTTATCGCGTGAACCAGGTTGTGACGAAGCCGGGCGAAACGGTGGAAAAACAGTCGGCGCTTTTGACGGTCGACGGTGGTGAACCGAAGCTTCCGACGGCGTTCGTGAACTATGAGGAAAATCCTCGCGAATATCATCTCAGCACGATTCAGACGATCCTGCACACGCACACCCGCGTGACCGATCTTTACAGCAATCGCATCGACCAGCTGCGCGAGCAGGTGCGCCTGACCGTGGAGGCGGTGAAGGAGCGCGAGGAGTGGGAATTGCTCAACCATCCGAAATTCGGACTCGTCCACGAGGTGGCGCCGGAGCAGCAGATCAAGACGCGCAAAGCCGCGCCCACGCCCGACGATCTCGACGAGCTCCTCACGCTCGTGTGGAAAAAGCCCGCCTTCTTCCTCGCTCATCCGAAGGCGATCGCCGCGTTCGGCCGCGAGGCCACGCGCCGCGGCGTGCCGCCGCCGACGGTCAGCATTTTCGGTTCTCCTTTCATCACCTGGCGCGGCATTCCGCTCATCCCGAGCAACAAGCTCGCGATCGACAAGGCCGGCAAGACGAGCATCCTTCTCCTCCGCGTCGGCGAGGCCCAGCAGGGCGTCGTCGGTTTGCAAAAGGCCGGGGTCACCGGTGAGGTCGAACCCGGCCTTTCGGTCCGCTACATGGGCACGAACGAGCATTCGATCGCGTCGCATCTCGTGACCCGCTATTTCTCGGCCGCCGTTCTCACGCCGGACGCGATCGCGCGTCTCGATAATGTTTCCGTGGGCGAATACCACACCTATGTCTACCCCAAGGCTTGATTCGGGTTCGCCCGTCGAGGCGCCTGGAGAAGCCGCGGATGCGTTCGACACCGCGCTGATTTCACGGCTGGCGAACGAGCTGTTCGCGCGGTCTCCGGACGCCGAGCAATTGCCCGGTCTCTCGGCCATCGCGCCCACGCTGCCTTCGCCGGCGCCGTCCGTGCCCACGGCCCTGGCCGGATTGCCCTCGACGGCGACGCCGCCGATTCCGGCAACGCCTACCGCGGCCGCCACGGCAAATCCCGAGGTGCCGACAAATTTGCCGGCGAGTCCGGATGCCCGGCTTGAGGAGCCGTCTCCGGAGATTAAACGAAGCGCGGAAATCCCAACGGACGCTCCGGCGCAGAGATCGGAGCTTTCCGGCGGCTACCCGAATACGTCGCCTTCGACTCCGCCCGTGCATCCGGTGCTGGAGGGAGACGAGCCTCCCGCGCCGCGCAAGCTCGGCCCTTCTTCGGGCGCGCACAATCCCGAATCCCGGGAATCCTACGACTTCGGCGAGCCGCGCTTGAACGGCAAATCTTTTGGTTCGACGGAAACGACATCCGTCAGCCGCACGGAGCCGGCGTGCCATACTCCGACGAGTTTCGATGCGCCGAATTCGACCTCGTCCTTCCCCGAGATCGATGTGATCTCGGAGCCGGATTTCTATTTTCTCGAAGGTTCGAAACAGGAGGTGAAATCTCTGCGGCCCGGACTCTCCGGCTCGGGCTCCACGCCGCCGCTCTCGGCTTTCGACGTGGAGGCGGTGCGGCGCGATTTTCCGATTCTGCACCAGGAGGTGAACGGACATCCGCTCATCTGGCTCGACAACGCCGCGACCACGCAAAAGCCGAACCGCGTCATCGATGCGACCTCGTCCTTTTACAGCCGCGACAACTCGAACATCCACCGCGCGGCCTACGCGCTGGCGGAGCGGTCGACCAAACTCTTCGAAGCGGGGCGCGAAAAGACGCGCCAGTTTCTCGGAGCGGAGGATGCGAAGGAAATCGTCTTCGTGCGCGGCACGACGGAGGCCATCAACCTGGTCGCGCAGAGTTACGGCCGGCAGAACGTCGGCCCTGGCGACGAGATCATTCTCACCGAGCTCGAGCATCACGCGAACATCGTGCCCTGGCAGATTCTCGCCCGGCAGGTCGGGGCGACGATTCGCGTCATCCCGATCAACGACCGTGGAGAATTGATCCTCGAGGAATACGTGAAGCTGCTCAGCCCGCGCACGAAGATCGTCTCCGTGGCGCACGTTTCCAACTCGCTCGGGACGGTGAACCCCGTCGAGGAGATCATCGGCCTCGCCCATGCGCACGGCGCCCGGGTGCTGGTCGACGGCGCGCAATCCACCCCGCATCTGCCGGTGAACGTCACGGCCATGGATGCCGATTTCTTCGTGTTCTCGGGTCACAAGATTTTTGCCCCGACCGGCATCGGCGCCCTTTATGGCAAGGCCGATCTCCTGGACGCCATGCCGCCCTGGCAGGGCGGGGGGCACATGATCCAGGACGTGACGTTCGAGAAGACGGTCTACCGCGACGCGCCCGAGAAATTCGAGGCCGGCACGCCCGACATCGCCGGCGTCGTCGGGCTCGGCGCGGCGCTCGATTATCTGTTCAGCGTCGGCATTCCGTCCCTCGCGGCCTACGAGCATTCGCTGCTCGATTACGCGACGCAGGCGCTCTCGGTGGTTCCGGGAATTCGCCCGATCGGCACGGCCGTGAACAAGGCCAGCGTGCTCTCGTTCGTGATCCCGGGAATTTCCAACGAACAGATCGCCCGTCACCTCGACAAGCACGGCATCGCGGTGCGCGCCGGGCACCATTGCGCGTTGCCGGCCCAGCGGCATTTCGGCCTCGAAAGCACCGTGCGCCCGTCCCTTGCATTTTATAACACCCGCGAGGAGGTTGACACCCTGGTCCGCGTCCTGTGCGGGATGCCCCGTCGCTGAATATGAAAACAATCACTCCTCTCGAGCTGAAAGATCTTCTGGATGCGGACGCCGGTCGCGCATTGATCGACGTGCGCACGCGGCTGGAATTTGCGGAGGTCCATGTGCCGCAGGCCGTGAACGAGCCGCTGGACCGCCTGCAGCCCGGCGCCTTGGGGCTTCGCAAGGACGAGCCGGTTTATTTGCTCTGCCGTTCCGGGAAACGCGCCGAGGCGGCGGCGGAGAAGTTTGCGAAGGATGGCTTTGCCGATCCGGTCGTCGTCGAAGGCGGCACGCTGGCCTGGATCGATGCCGACCTCCCGGTGAAGCGCGGCGCGGTGAAGGTCATGAGCCTCGAGCGGCAGGTGCGCATCGCCGCCGGATCGCTTGTCTTCATCGGCGTGCTGCTGGGACATTTCGTGAATGGTTACTTTTACATTCTTCCCGGATTTGTCGGCGCGGGTCTGGTCTTCGCGGGAGTCACCGATTTTTGCGGCATGGGCCTGCTCATCGCAAAGCTGCCCTGGAATACGCGCAAGCCGGCCTGAACATGAACCGCGCCGCCCGTTACCGCGGGGTGGAAGGCCACATCGGCAACACTCCGCTCATTCGGCTGCGCCGGCTCTCCGAACTGACCGGCTGCGAGATTCTCGGCAAGGCGGAGTTCATGAATCCAGGCGGTTCCGTCAAGGACCGCGCGGCTCTTGGCATCATCATCGACGCCGAGGAGAAGGGCGAGCTGCGTCCCGGCGCGACCATCGTGGAGGGCACGGCGGGAAATACCGGAATCGGTCTCACGGTGGTGGGCCATGCCAAAGGCTACCGCACGGCGATCGTCATTCCCGAAACGCAATCATCGGAAAAAATCGGTCTCCTGCGCACGCTCGGCGCGGAAGTGATCGCGGTGCCTGAAAAGCCCTACGGCGATCCCGGCAACTACAATCACGTGGCGCGGCGGCTTGCCGAAGAGAACGGCTGGTTCTGGGCGAACCAATTCGACAACACATCGAATCGGCTCGCCCACTATCGAAGCACCGGCCCCGAAATCCGGAAGCAGACCGGCGGCGAAATCACCGGCTTCGTCTCCGCGGTCGGCACCGGCGGCACGCTGGCCGGGACGGCCCTTTATTTGAAGGAGCGGGACGAGAAGGTCGCGATTGCCTGCGCGGATCCCTACGGCGCGGCCATGTGGTCGTGGTTCACGAATCACGACCTCGAAACGAATGACGGCGACTCGCACGCAGAGGGGATCGGGCAATCGCGAGTGACGAAAAATCTGGAAGACATCGTGGTGGATCGCGCTTATCGCATTCCTGATCAGCAGGCGCTGACCATCGTTTACCAGCTCCTGCGCGAGGAAGGGCTTTTTCTCGGATTGTCTTCCGGCATCAACATCGCGGGAGCGGTGCGTCTTGCCCGGGAGGGAGGGCGAGGGCAAACGATCGTCACCATTCTCTGCGACTCCGGGGCAAAATATCAGTCGAAGCTTTTCAATCCCGCGTGGCTCGCGGACCACGGCCTCTCTGCGGATCTGCCCATCGAGTCTGCGTTGAACTAGCACCATGTTCCTGCGCCAAGTCTTCGATCCCTATCTGGCGCAATCGGCCTATTTGATCGGCTGCCAGAAATCTGGCGAGGCGCTGATCCTGGATCCTCAGCGCGACATCGATCGTTACAAGAAGCTCGCGAAGGAAAATGATCTCCAAATCTCCGCCGTCGCGGAAACGCATATCCATGCCGATTTTCTGAGCGGCGCCCGGCAGTTTGCGGAAAACCCCGCCATCCGGCTTTACCTTTCCGGAGAGGGCGGGGCGGATTGGGACTACGCGTGGCCGTCGAAACGCCCGAACACCGTTTTTCTGCTCCATGGCGAAAAATTTCGGGTGGGAGAGATTGAATTTCAGGCGATCCACTCGCCGGGGCACACCCCCGAGCACCTCAGCTTTCTCATTACGGATCGCGGCTCCGGTGCGCGCGATCCCATGGCCTTCGCCACGGGGGATTTTCTTTTCGTCGGCGATGTGGGACGCCCCGATCTTCTCGAGTCGACCGCCGGCGTCGTAGGAGCGATGGAACCGGCCGCCAGGCAGTTGCGCAAATCCCTCGTCGCTCTCCTCGCGCCGTTCGAAGACTATCTGCAAATCCTTCCCGCTCACGGCGCCGGCAGCGCCTGTGGCAAATCTCTGGGAGCGGTTCCCACCACGACCCTGGGCTACGAGCGGCGCACCAACTCTTCGCTGCGCAGCGCGCTTGCCGATGAAAATGGATTCGTCCGGGAAATCCTTTCCGGCCAACCGGAACCGCCGCCGTATTTCGCGACCATGAAACGTCTGAATCGCGACGGATCGCCGATCGCCGATGGCGTGCCTCATGTGCGGCATCTGGACGTGAAGAGCTTTATCGAAGCGGCTGGAAGAGGTCGCGTCGTCGACGCCCGCGACGATCGCGAGGTATTCATGCATTCTCACGCGCCGGGGGCTTTGCACGCTCCCCTGCATTCCAGCCTGTATACTGCTGCGGTCGGCTCCTATTTGACGGAGAACGACGTCATTCTGCTCATCTTGGAAAAACCGGAAGATGCCGAACTGGCGGTCCGTCAGCTTTTCCGCATCGGTTACGACCATATCGCCGGTTGGCTGACGGCTGACGAAGCAAAAGCGGGCGGTCTCCTGACCTGGAAGACGGAGCGGATGGAGTTCGCCTCGTTCGATGCCGCTCTCGCCCGGGAGCGGGGTGAAATTGTCGACGTGCGGACGAGAGCGGAATATGACGACGCACATCTCGAGGCAGCCATTTCCATTCCCTACACGCAGATGAAGTCACGCGGTTCAGAACTTTCCAAGTCGCATCCGCTTTTTGTGCACTGTGCGTCGGGGTTGCGCGCCGCCGTCGCTTCGTCCTTTTTGGAGGCTGCCGGATTTTCCGTGATTTACCTCGATGGAGATATACGACTAAATAAGTCGTAATTAAGCTTGCGCTGCTTCGAAAATTTGTTTTAATCGCATTATGTTCCGGGGGGAACAACAGGCCGTCGCGGCACTCGTCGCGGCGGCCTGTATTCTAAATCAGGGCGATTAACCGAAATTCAACGAAGGTCCGATGCAGCTCTCGATGCGAACCGATTACGCGCTGCGGGCGTTGTTTGCTTTGATCGAGCATCAGGGAAAAGGTCCGCTTCCCATCATTGAAATTGCGCGGCGCAACGATATTCCGAAGCGCTTTCTGGAGCAGATCATGCTGGATCTCAAAGCGAAGGGATGGGTGAGCAGCTCCATCGGCGTGAAGGGCGGCTACGTCATCGCGAAGAATCCGGATGCGATCACCATGGGCGAGATCGTTCGTCATTTTGATGGGTATCTCGCTCCCCTGGCTTGTGTTTCCGTGACCGATTACAAGTGCTGCTCGCAGGAGCCCGTTTGTAGATTTCGTCACGTCATGCTCAAGTCCAGGAACATGGTTGCGGAGCTGATGGATCGGACAACTCTAGCCAGCGTCATGAAAGATGTGACGGTATTGCAGAATGAAATTTGGGATCACCAGGGTATCGAGGGAGAAGGTATTTGAAGTCGGCTTTGCTGCGGACTTTCATCATGATGTCCGCATTACGAGATAGCTGACGCGTCCGCTTCGATGCCGCTTCTCGTAAATTTGATACTCGGTTTTTGTGCGAATGAATCGGTAGCGTCCCGGTCGTCGGCTGCACCGTCCGCCAAGCAAGTGCGAAATTGTGGCGCAATGTGTAGCGCAGAAAATGGAACCGCGCACGCGGATTTCGCTCGAACCCTTTGTCCATGCGGGAAAGGGGGAAGTGCAGCCGTAGGGATTTGAACCCCAAACCTTCTGATCCGTAGTCAGATGCTCTATCCAATTGAGCTACGGCTGCGTGGGAGGGGAGAGTTAAGCGGAGGACGGACGCGGAGTCAAATTGGAAAACACTTTTGGCGCTGCACTGGCGAAAAATCCGGGAATCGTTCACAGTTCGCTCCCTATGCCGGAGCTTTCTTCGCGTCGTCCGCTCAAGTCGCGCAGTCTTCCCGTTTTTCAAAGACTCGCTGCGTCGCTCGCGCGGTCCGGCGTCTCTGCGGATGCGATTTCCGCGACGGGGATGGGCTTCGGGATCGCATCGGGCTTTTCGCTCGCGGGCACATGGTATGCCAGGGGGCCGGCGGAAGTTGCGCTCTGGCTTGTCTCCGCCGCATTGGTGCAGTTGCGCCTGCTCTCGAATATGCTCGATGGAATGGTCGCCGTCGAAGGTGGTGGCCGCAAGTCGAGGCTCGGCCCGATCTGGAATGAAATCCCCGACCGCATCAGCGATTCGGCCACGCTCATCGGCGCAGGCTACGCTTTTGGCGGCATTCCCGAACTCGGGTGGTTCGCCGCATTGCTCGCGATACTGACCGCCTACATCCGCGCGATCGGCGCGGTGCATGGGGCCGGCGAGGCCTTTCTCGGAGCCTTTTCGAAGCCGAGAAGAATGTTCTGCATCACGGTTGCGTGCCTCCTCGGTGCGGCGGGCTTTGCCTCCTTTGCGATGCCCCTGGTGCTGTGGATCCTCGTGGTCGGCACGGCGGCGACCTGCGTGGATCGGCTCGTGTGGATCGGCAAGAAATTATGAGCGCCTTCGCGCATCCGGCCACGGTCGGCATCACGATTTTCATGGCGGCGTTGCTGGCGATCACGCCGATGGTTTTTGAAGTTTTGCAGCGTCGGGGGCGGCTCACTCCCGTGCTGCGACAGGAGCTCTATGCCCGCTATTTTTCATGGCTCGTGCTCGTGCCCATCATGGTCGTGCCGATTTTGCTCGGGCGTCTCTGGACGATTTCGGCGTTCGGATTGCTCAGTCTTTTTGCGTATCGGGAATTCGCACGTGCGACGGGATTTTTTCGTCATCGTCTGCTCAGCGCGGCGGTGGTGCTCGGCCTGCTATGCCTGATTGCGGCGATTGCCGACCATTGGTATGGCTTCTTCTCCGCGCTGCCGTCGCTTTTCGTTTCGCTGCTGGTCATCGTGGCCGTCGTCGAGGATCAGCCGAAGGGCTACCTCCAGCGCGTGGCCCTCGCGATCTTTGGATTTGCGCTCTTCGGCGTCTGTCTCGGTCACATCGCTTATTTTGCGAACGACGCGAACTACCGGCCGATGCTCTTGCTCATCCTGCTCTGCGTCGAATTGAACGATGTGTTCGCATTCTGCTGCGGGAAATTTTTCGGCCGGCGAAAACTCGCGCCGCACACGAGTCCCGGAAAAACCTGGGGCGGTGCGCTGGGAGCCTTCGTCCTGACGACCGCGCTTTTCGCCGCCCTCGGGCATTCGGTCTTTGCCGGCACCTTGCTGGCCGCGCCGATCCATCTGGTGACGATGGGCGCGCTGTTGTCGTTCACCGGGCAGCTCGGCGACCTGGTGATTTCCAGCATGAAACGCGATCTCGGCATCAAGGATATGGGAGCGACGATTCCGGGGCACGGCGGTTTGCTGGATCGGTTCGACAGTCTGCTTTTTGTGGGCCCGGCGCTGTTTCACTACGTCAATTACTTCGTCGGCGTCGGCTCATGAGCGAATGGGAATACAAGCCCGCGGGCGACGCAGGGCTGCGCCCGGCGGACCAATGGCGCAGTCTGCAGCGCGAAGGCGGGCTGCCCACCGCGATCGCGCATGGCGCATGGTGCGCGCTCACCGGCGGCTATCTGAAAATGTTTCACCGCTTCCGAATCGAGGGCCGTGAGCGCTTGCCACCCAAACCGCCGTTCGTGGTGGTCGCCAATCACTCAAGCCACCTCGATGCCCTTGCGCTGGCGGTGGGACTGCCGCCACGGTTTCGCTCGCACGCTTTTCCGATCGCCGCGGGAGACACGTTTTTCGAGACGAAGGCGACGGCGGCGTTCGCGGCGATTTTTCTCAACGCCCTTCCGATGTGGCGAAAAAAATGCGGCTCGCACGCGATGGAGACGCTGCGGGAGCGGCTGATCGGCGGCGACACGATCTATCTGCTCTTTCCCGAGGGCACGCGCTCGCGCGATGGGGCGATGGCCGATTTTCGGGCGGGTATTGGCATGCTCGTGGCGGGAACGAACGTGCCCGTCGTGCCGGCGCATCTCGACGGATGTTTTGCCGCGATGCCGCCGCAGGCCCGACTCCCCCGGCCGAGTCCGATTTCGCTGCGATTCGGAGTGCCGAAGATATTTTCCGGAGCGTCGAACGATCGCGCCGGCTGGCGGGAAGTGGCGGCGGCGCTGGAAAAGGATGTGCATGCGCTGGGCGATGCGGCGTAATTTTCCACACCGATGAGCAATCTTTTCCTGCAGGCCTTCGTCTATCTGCTCGCCGCGGTGGTTTCCGTGCCGATCGCGAAGCGGCTCGGGCTCGGCTCCGTGCTCGGCTATCTCGTGGCTGGCGCGGCCATCGGACCATTCGCGTTGAAGCTCGTGGGACGGGGCGAGGAAGTGATGCAATTCGCGGAATTCGGCGTCGTGATGATGCTCTTTCTCATCGGGCTCGAGCTGCAGCCCTCGAAGCTTTGGAAAATGCGGCAGGCGTTATTCGGTCTGGGGATCGGGCAGGTTTTAGGCACGACGCTGGTGGTCGGCAGCGTGGCTTTTTTGGCGGGTTTGTCGTGGCAGATGTCGCTCGCGGTCGGGCTGATGCTCTCGATGTCATCCACGGCCATCGTTCTCCAATCCCTGCGCGAGAAAGGGCTGATGAAAACGCCCGCCGGCGAATCGTGCTTCTCGGTGCTGCTGTTTCAAGACATCGCCGTCATTCCCATTCTCGTGATCCTGCCTCTGCTGGCCACTTTGGCGCCGACGGCGGGCTCGGAAAATCCGCATGCTTCCGCGATCGCGTCGTTGCTGCCGTGGCAGCGGGGATTGATCGTCGTGGCTGCCGTCGGCGGCATCGTCTTTGGCGGACGCTATTTGGTGCGGCCCATGTTCCGATATATCGCCGCCACCCGCCTCCGTGAAATTTTCACCGCGTTCGCCCTGCTGCTGGTCATCGGCATCGCGCAGCTCATGCAACTGGTCGGCCTCTCCGCCGCGCTGGGCACTTTCCTCGCGGGCGTGGTGCTTGCCGATAGCGAATACCGCCACCAGCTCGAGGCTGATGTGGAGCCCTTCAAGGGCTTGTTGCTTGGGCTCTTCTTTATCTCCGTCGGCGCACGCATCGACTTCGCTTTTATCGCCGGCCACGGCGGAACGATCGTCGCGCTCGTCGCGGGATTGCTCATGGCGAAATTCGCCGTGCTGATGTTGCTGGGGCGATTTTTTAAATTGGTTCCGAGTCAGAATTTTCTGTTCGCCTTCGCTCTCGCCCAGGGAGGCGAATTTGCATTCGTGCTGCTTTCCTTCAGCTCTCAGCAAGGCGTGATTACGCCTGGAGTCGAGACTCCGCTGCTCGCAGCGGTCGCGCTCAGCATGGCGGCGACTCCGCTGCTGCTGCTCTTCAACGAGCGCGTGGTGCAGCCGCGCTTTGTCTTGGGGAAGCAAAGCGCGCGGCCGGCCGACGATTTTACCGAGTATCGCAGCGAGGTGGTGATTGCGGGTTTTGGGCGATTCGGCCATGTGGTTGGCCGCATTTTGCGCGCGAACACGGTGCACACGACGGTGCTCGATCATGATGCGGACTGGGTCGACACGCTGCGAAGATTTGGCATGCACAGCTACTACGGCGACGCGACCCGCGAGGACATGCTGCGCAAGGCCGGCGCGGAGGGCGCGCGGGTGATCGTGGTGGCCATCGACGATGTCGAACAATCGCTGCAGCTTGTCGAAACGATCCAGCGCGAGTTTCCGCATTTGGAAATCTTCGCGCGGGCGGTCGATCGGATTCACGCTTACGAATTGATGAAGCGTGGCGTGCCGCATATTTACCGCGAGACCCTGGGCAGCTCGCTTGACATGAGCGTGGAGGTCATGATGGCGCTGGGCTTTCAACGCGAGCAGGCCGAGCGCACGGCGAAAATCTTTCGCGAGCACGACGAGAAATCGATGCGGGAAACGCAGGCTGTTCGCGACGATGACGCGAACTACATTTCGACGGCGCGACAACACATCGAGAATCTCGAAAAAGCGCTCATGGAAGATCTGGAGAGCGGTCCGAAGCCCGGGCCTTGAAGAGGTTGCCTACTCGACCGTGAAGTGGCTGGTGCGTTCTTCTCCGGCGGAGCGAGCGGTGAGCGTAAAGGTGCCGTGAGCGATCGGAATGGCGGGATTCGCGAGGCGTTGTCCGTTTAGAAACCATTCGCACAATGGCGTGGTGCTCAACGGGGTGAGAGTTTGCTGTCCCACGGGGAGATGGGCATTCCAGGTGAAGACGGCGCCGTCCCGGGGAAAAACGATGTCGAATTTGTCGCTTCGCGCGATGGCGGCGAGGCGGTTCTCCGGGCTGTTGCACCAGACCGCGTATTCTGGCGGCAACACCAGCGTATCGCGCCCGTTGATGGGCGAATACATCGAGACGGCGTCGAGCTTCGGTTCGGTGCCGGGCAGGAACCACTCGTGCACGACAGGCTCGCCGGCACGGGGAAGGAGTCCGGTTTCAGCAGCGACGTCGAGGGCGGCGATTTTTCCGGATGGAGTCGGGAGCGGCGTGTCGCCATGGGCGAGGAGGTAACGCATCATGGAAGCCCAGAGTGGAGCGGCGGCGCGCACGGCGAGGACTTCGCCGAGGGATTTGCCATCGAGATTTCCGGCCCAGATGGCGACGGTGTGCTCGCGGCTGAAGCCCACGCACCAGCGGTCGCGGAAGCCGGAGCTGGTGCCGGTTTTCACGGCGACGCGCACGCCGAGATTGAGCGGAGAATCCGTGCCGAAGCTCAAGCGGCGGGCGTCGTTGTCGCAGAGAATATCGATAATGATCGAAGCGGCTTCTGGCGAGGCGAGGCGGGTGCTTTCGATGGGCTCACCGGCGAGCACGCGCGCGGGCCACGCGACGCCGCCGCGTGCGATGCCGGCGTAAGCGGCGGCGAGATCGATGAGACGGATGTCGGCGTTTCCGAGGATGAAGCCGGCGCCATAGTCGTCGAAGCCGCCGGGAAAATTGAAGCCCCAGCGGCGCAGCGAATTGAAGGCGGCGCGCGCGCCGAGGCGGCTCGTGACGACGACGGCCGGCACGTTCATCGAGTTGCCGAGCGCTTCGCGCAGCCGCACGGGGCCGTAGGAGCGGTGGCTGTAGTTTTGCGGGTCGTAGTCGGCGTAGGTTTCGGGGACCGCTTGCGGCGTGTCGGGCAGGAGCGTTGCGGCGGTGACGAGCCGGCGCTCGATGGCCGCGAGATAGATGAACGGCTTGAGCGTTGAGCCGGCGCTGCGCGGCACCACGGCGGCGTCGATGGCCTGCCGGTCGGCGCGTCCGTCGCTGGCCAGCGCGCGCACTTCGCCGGTGGCGTTGTCGATGACGACCATGGCCGCGTCGCCGATGCCGAGGCGGCCGGAGTTTCGCAAGTGCTCGTGAAGCAGCGTCTCGGCGACGTGCTGGAGATCGAGATCGAGCGTGGTCGCGATGGCTCCGTTTTCGCGATGGGCGCGCTTCATGGCGAGAGCGGCGAAATGCGGGGAGAGCACCGGGGGATTGTGACGCTCGACCTTTGGTGCGGCGGCGAGGAGCTGCGGCCCGGTGATGCCGTCGGGCAGGGTGCCGTCGCGCGCCATGCGCTCGACATTGCGCCGGTAGCGGGCGAGGGCGGCCTCGGGATTGCGCCAGGGATCGAGGCGCGAGGGCGACTGCGGAAGGCCGGCGAGATAGATGGCCTCCGTGAGCGAGAGGGCGGCCGCGGATTTTCCGAAATACGCCTGCGCGGCCGCTTCCGCTCCGAGGCGCCGGTTGCCGTAGTCGAGGCGATTCAAATACGTCTCGAGAATGCGAGCCTTGCTCCACTCGCGCTCCAAATGAAGCGCGGAGAGGGATTCACGGGCCTTGAGGTCAAGCGTTCTTTTGGTGCGCCCGTTCAGCAGTTTCACCGTCTGCTGGGTGATTGTCGACGCGCCGGAGACGACGCGCAGATTGCGCAGGTTGCGAAGCGTGGCGCCGGTGGTCGCGATCCAGTCGACGCCGTGATGCTGCCAGAACCGGCGATCCTCGATGGCGATGGTCGCGAGCGGCAGCCATCGGCCGAGCTGGTCCAGCGGAAGCGGGCGCTGGTCGCGCACGGTGGCGGTGCCTGGATAGGCGAAAGGACGGTCGCGGAAGTCGAGGAGGACGGGGGTGGCGGTCGCGGCGGTGAATGGGGGCAGCGGCGCGTGGTTAACCGCGCGCTGCAAAGCGAGCCATCCGGCGGCGAAAAGCAGGATGCCGGGAACGACGATTATTCCGAGACGACGGCGCATGTGGACGGCGCGGTGCGCGCGTAGAAGCGGCTGTCATACATCGGCGTGATCCGGGTCGACGGCCACGCAAACGTGCCGGCCGCGGTGGCGCGGGCGAGGATGGCGTAGGCCTGCCCGCCGGCGGGCAGTTCGTCGAAGTAGAGGTTCGTCTGCTGGTCGCGCATTTCGGAGAACGACAGCCACGCGGCGGGCACGGGATCGTCGGGGATGCGGTAGAACTTGCCGATCATCTCGAGATTGGGATTCACGATCTCGAGACCGGCGGGCAGCGCGTCCTCGACCGCGACGTAGCTCTGCGGCTTGTCGCAGTGGAAGCGGAAGGAAATGAGAATCTGGTCGCCAAGCTTGAATGGCGCGTCCTTTGCGCCGGTGCGCTTCGGATCGGTGAGATTTTTCACGATGCGCTCGATCTGCATGCCGCGGGAAGTGGCGACCTGCTCGGCGGGCGCGAACGAGCGCTCGGCGGCGATCACGTAGGAGCCTGTCTTCGCGAGATTCCGGATGGTGAAGTCGTGGATTTTTGCCAGTTCGCGATCGGTCCAGACGGCGGCGGAGCGGTTTTCGGAGTAGGCGTCTGGCGCGGGGCCGAGATCGGAGGAAAGTTTTGCGGGAGGCTTTTGATCGAGCAGGGCGTTGAAGGCGATGAGCAGCCAGAGGTTTTCCTGCGTCGAGAGGCTCGCCGAGCTTTCCATCAATTTCTCGAGGCGTTCCTTGAGCTTTTTCGGGTCGGCGTCGAGCGTGACGAGAAGACGAGCCCACGTGCAGATGGCCTCGGCGCGATCGTTCGATGAGAAAGTGGAGGGATCGAAGTCGCGGCCGGTGAATTGCCGGGGCAATTCGCGAATGAGCTCTTTTTGGTGGCCGGGTTCGAGCTCCCATGTATGCAGGGCGATGGCGAGCATGGCGCGGCCTTCGTCGGTGAGATGGTCGCGGCCGAGGAAGAGCTCGCTCGCGGCGGCGGTGCGGTCGTCGTTCGTTTCCGGCTGGAGCTGGGAAAGCACGCACAGGGCGAAGGCGCGGAGGGTCGGGGAAACTTCGATGCGGCTCTTGCGGAGCGCCATTTGCTCAAGGGCGTCGGGCAGGTCGTCCGCCAGCCGCTCGGGGACGGCGAAGCCGGCCTGCTGGGCCTGCGCGACGGCCCAGGCGGACTGGATGGTCACGAAGCCGTTGCCGACCGTGCCGTAGGGCCAGTAGGGCAGCGTGTTGTCGGGGAGAAGGGAGTCGCTGAACTCGCCGAGCGTTTTCCGGATGACTTTTTGATAGTTTGCCGCGCGCTCCTCGGGCTGCGGGAGAAACGCGAGAAGCTTCGCGAGCGCGGTGTAAACGAGAAGGCGGGACGACTTCTGCTCGAAGCAGCCGTGCGGATATTCGAGGATCGTGGGAATGCCGAGGAGCTTCGTGAGATAGGGCGAGGTGGAGACGGTGATGTCCGCAGTGCCGGGCGTTTGCAACCATGCGGCCGGGATGTTCAGGGCGAATTTTTCGCCGTTCCAATTTCCGGCGGCGGATTCGTGCACGGTGATCGTGCGCGAGGCGACGGGCAGCGTGACCGCGACGGAATCGCTGAGTCTGCTGGCGGATGCGACCTCGAATTTCACCGGCGCGCTGATTGCGTCATCGGAAACACGCGCGCGAAAGACGGCGACGGCCGGCTCGTTCCTGCCTGCGGTTTTTTCGACGGTATCCGCGCCGATGAGCGTGAGGCCGGCGCCGGGCGTGCAGCGGATGGTGAGTTGCTCGCCGTCGGAGGCTTTCTGGCGGGTCACGGCGCGCAATTCGACCTCGTCGCCATGGCGGAGGAAGCGCGGGAGCACGGGCTCGATGAGGAGCGGTTTGCTGACGGTGAACGTCGCGTCGCCGGCGCCGAATTGATCCTGCTTCGTCTGCGCGAGCGCAATGACGCGGAAGCGGGTGAGATTGTCGGGCGCGTCGAACTTCGCGGTCGCGACGCCATTCACGTCCGTCTTTGCGGAAGGCAGCCAGAGGATGAGCGGCTTGAAGTTTTCGCGGACGAATCGGGAGTTGCCGAAGTCGTCCTTGCCTCCGCCGCCGACCACGATGCCTTTTTGCGAAAGCATGCTTTCGGTGATGCTTTGCAGGTAGTTCGCGAGCGCGGCGTGCGTGACGACGCTGAACGGCTGGTTCGGGAAAAAGACGGGCAGCAGTTCGGTGAGCGCCCAGCCGCCGAGGGTGAGAATGGCGTCATCGACGGCGTAGAACGTGACCTCCGCGCCGCGCACGGGCCTGCCTTCCGACGTGACGCGCACGGTCGCGCTGGCGGTTTTGCGGGGTTGATATTCCGGCTTGGCGGTGGCGACATCGAGCTTGAGCGCGGAGGAGGGATTGTCGGCGAGGAATTCGCACGAGCCATACATCTCTCCGGGCAGATCGTCGGCGAGGCCGGGACGAAGCAGATAGACCGAGAGGTGGGCGTTCGGCGCGTAGCCGGGCTTCACGGGAATTTCGATGCGGGTGGAATTTCCGGGCAATGATTTCGTGAAAGTGTCGTGTACATGGTCGGTTTCCACGGTGATCCATGCGATGCCGCCGCTGGGCGCGAGAATGTCGAACGCAGCGGTCGCGCCGGTTTGAAAGGCACCGTCGCGCACGGGCTTCACGGTGAGCGCCTCGTCGCTTTTCACCGGGATCTGCGCCTCATCGTCGCCGGAGAGATAAATCTCGTCGCTGACCGTGATGCCGGGCTCGCCGGGCAGCGGGGAGACGACGAGCACGTAGCGGCCGGGCGTTTTGGGCTCGAAGGCGAGGTGCGTATTTGCCGGAACGCGTTTTTGCTCGATGGGAACGTAGTCGTCGGTATTGCGGTAGCGGTAGATGAACGGGCCGAGGCGCTCTTTCACGGATTTCGTTTGCACGAGGAAGAGGTCGGCCTGGACTTCCCCGGGCGCGGGCTGCCCCTCGATGCGCGGCTTTGCGGAGAGGTCGAACGCGATATTTTTCGCGCCGGAATCGGTGTCCGATCGAACGCCGAGCAGGACGTCACTCATTGCGGCGGTGTCGTCCACGCCGCCGGTGATGGTCTGTCCATCGGGTCCGGTGACGTCGACATGCCATGACACGCTGCATCTTGCGCGGAGACCGGGATCCTTGAACGGAGCATCGCAGGCGAGCAGCGCGCGGCCATGGATATCGAGCGAGGATTCTCCGCTGACTTCCATTTCGAAAGCGGGTGTCTTGCGGTCCTTCGAATAGAGATCGACGTGCATGAAGCGGTCGTCGCCGAGGTCGTTGTAATATTCGCCGTCGCTGTCGCTGAGCCACGTGGCGGTCCATTTCACGGTGCTGCCAATGTTTGGCGCGCCGTGGAAATATTGAGACGACACGAGCACGGACGAAACGGCGGCCTTGGACGGCGGCATTGCTTCGCACTCGACGCTGAACGGAGGGTTGCGGAATTCCTGGATCTGGAAGGTGCCGTTTTGACCCGCATCCTGCTTGTTGATCGTGGCAGTGATGCGGAAATCACCGAGGTCGCCCTGCGGTGGCGGGGTCCATGCGGCGTCCCAGCCGCCGAAGGAATTCACGGGTGCGCTGCCGCTGCCGACCCTTTCGTCTTTTTCGGTCGAGAGGATTTCCCAATTCACCGTTGCGCCGGCGGGAATCTTGAGGCCGCCGTCCGTCACGCGGCGGATGAAGCCCTTGAATTTCACCTCCTCGCCGGGACGGTAGAGCGGGCGATCGGTGATGATGGTGCCGTGAAAGGCTTGCGTATCGCCGGCATAGGAGGAGCCGGTATCGGGGAAGGAAGAGCCGGGCGCGTTGAGCTCGATGGAGTCTCCGTCCGGCGTGGCGGCGATGAAGAACGCCGCGCCGACGAGTTGCGCCGGTGTGAAGTGCGCGACGCCGAAGTCGTTGGTTTGCGATCTGGCGAGTTCGACGAGCGTGGAGGAAAGCGCCTTTACCATCGCCGACTTCAAAGGCTCGGCGTCGGACATTCTCGCGAGCCGGAGGTCCGTGCCGAGAGGGGTCGTTTTTTGCGTGAAGACGGTCTCGCCGAAGAAAAGGGTCGCCGCGTTCGTGAGTGTGGCGCCTTCGGCGTTCGTGGTCGTGGCCTCGATCAAATAAGGACCCGCGAGAGGCGGCGCGCCGGCGGCGGGTTTCCATTCGATCGTGCGGAGGTGATCCTGATCATCGGTCGAGGCTGGAATTTCGCCCGAAGCGACGATGGGAAACTTGAACGCATCGAGCAGGACGACGGCATTCTTCTCGCGGTCACGGCAGGCTTTCGTGACGGCATCGAGTCTGTCGAGCGGGATGCGGGCGAGCTTCCAGGTGATCGGGCCGGTGTTCGCCTGCGACAAAGCGAAACGCAGGCCCAGCGCGGCGCGTTCGCGGATGACGCGCTCCGGGAAGAGCAGGGTCGCAGCCTTCGGGTGAAAGGTCGCGCCCCAAAGCTCCGGCTTCGCGAGGGGGTAGCCGCGGTCGCCTTTGACTCCCGCCGGCACCGTGACCCTGTATCGGACGGATGTGTCGAAATCGCCGTCCGCGTAGATGTATTCGCCTTCCTTCCGGAAGCTGAGATGCGGCACGGCGGGCTCGATTTTAAGGGCCTCCCCAAGCAGCGGATCGTCGGAGAGAGGGCAATTGAACTTCACTTCGACGTGCGGCTTGTCGGTCGGCCAATTGCGTGCGGCGACGTAGCGGACTTCCATCGGGCGCGTGGTGCCGAGCGCGAAGACCTCGGGATACGGCAGACTGCGGCCGGCGTAGGCATCCGCCACGTGATCCACGACGAGGTCGTAATAATGGCCCACGGGGAGCGGATCGCGCGGACGCACGCGGAATTCCTTCGTCTCGGGCAGCGGCTCCCTCGTGAGATCGACGACGTCGGCGGTGACGTCGCTCACGGCGGCGTTGAGCAGAATCTCGACGGGGAATCGCTGGCGGGTGGCGCGATCCTGGAACCAGATGCCGTTTTCCACGCCGTCGAGCGTGACCTTGTAATTGAATTCCAGCGGGACTTGCGGGCGTGAGGAAAGGCTCTCGTGGACGTCGTAGTCCGATGTGACCGTGAGTTCCGCGGTCTGGAGCTCGATGCCCCAGGCCTTCACCGGGAGCGCGCTGCCGTCGAGCGCCTTGAGTCCCTCACGGAGATGAAGGTGATATGTCTGGCCGGGGATGAGCGGGCCGAGAACGCTCCACTCGCCCTGCGATTGCGTGCGCCAGATGAACTCCGCATTCAGGTCGGGCCACGCGACGACAGGCGACTCCGCCTTTTCCGAGTCGATGCGATCGGGCGAAACCATCGGGCCCGGGAAGCGGACGGAGAACGTCGTGTCGGTGTCGAAATCGGCATCCGGATCGAAGCCGGTCTGCATGCCGCCGGCTTCGGGCGCGTATTTGAACGGACGCGGATCGTCGCCGGCATCGATCGGCGCGGGCGCGGCGTGCGCTGCGATGGCGAGCGCCAATGCGGAAAAAAGGGGGCGCGCGATCATGGCTTTTTCTTCGCCGCCTTTTTCAACGCATCCGCGCGGGAGAAGGCGGCGTTGGCATCCTTTGTTTTGCCGAGCCGCTGGAGCGCGGCGGCTTTCACGCGCCAGGCCTGCTCGGTTTCCCGCAGCGCGAGAGACTTGCCGGCGAGCTCGACGGCGAGCGCGAGGTTCGGTTTTTCCAGGTAGACCTGCGAGATTTCCGCGAGGGCCCTGGCAAGCGGGGCTTTCTCCGGCTTCATCGCCTCGACCTGGCGCAGGAGCGTGGCGCCGCCCGCATCGTCGCCCATGAGCACGGCGGCTTCCATGCCGGCGATTCCGGCCTCCGCGGCCTTCGGATCGAGGGCGAGAGCGGATTCCGCGTCGCGGCGGGCGAGGAGGTATTGCCCGGCGTCGATGAGCGCGGCGGCCCGCGCGGCGAGCTGCGAGACGTCCTTCGGGTTCGCGATGAGCGCGAGGTCGCAAGCCGCGATGGCTTGCGAGGTTTCGAGCGCGTGCGGCTTTTCCGCGTCGATGAGCGTGTCGCGGTGGATATCGGGGGCTTTTACCTTGCCGAGCATGCAGCTTGCGCGGGCGACGGCGATTTTTGCCATGAGCGAATCCGGCTCGAGCGCGGCGGCGGCATTCGCATCGGCAAGCGCGCGATCGAGCATGCCGCCGTAGCGCAGCCACCAGGTGCGATCGAGGAGGCGGAGGAAGTCCTTGGGATCCGCCGCGAGGGCCTTGTCGAGCGGCGGCAGCGCCTTGAGCGATTCCTCGACCCGTTCGTATTGCGGGATATTGTCCTTCACGACCGAGGAATCCGGATCGATGGCCTGGGCAGCTTTTGCATCGGCGACGGCGCCGCGGTAATCGCCGAGCAGGAGCTTCACGTTTGCGCGGCGGAAGAGAGTCGGGAGATCGCGCTGGAGCGCGATGTAGCCGTCGAGTGCCGCGAGCAGCGCCCGGCGGTCGTCTGTCGTGAGCAGGCAGAGGACGAGCGCTTCGTAAGCGGCGGTGTCCTTCGGCGATTTCTTGAGGTAATCCTGCAATACGTGGATCGCGCCGGGCACGTCCTCGTCGCGATAGCGGAGAATTTGCGCGCGGGTGAGGGCCGTGAGTGCGGCGGGAGCGGCGGGCCAGGCCTGGAGCGTGGACTCGGCCATGTCGTAATCCTGAATCTTGAGCCAGAGCTCGGTGAGGAGCCGGCGGGATTTTTTGTCGCCGGGATCGGCGTCGAGGATACGGCGGAGAAGCTCGATGCGGGCCAGGTCGTCCTTGTCGGCGGTGGCGAGGCCGAGCTGATCGCGGAGCTTTGCCGCATCGGGCGCGGCACGGAGGGAGACGGCGGCCGGAATCGATGCGACTGTCGCGAGCAGGAAAATTCGCAGCAACGACATGAAATCCAATGTGGCAGAGCGGATCGTATTTACAGCTAAAAATTCGTTGCGACAAGCTCCGCGAACCCTGCGGATCGCGCTCATAGTCGCCGACATGGATCTCCGGGAGCCGCCGCCGCGCAAAGTCATGAACTTATGGGATGGCGTGCGTGACTGCATCAGACCCGGAGGATTTCCCGGACTCGACATGGGCGGCGGGGCGGCTTCAGCATCCGAGGCACAATGAAGGGAATGACATCGCTGGCCATGTTCCTGGCAGTCTCGGGGTGGCCGACAATGATGTCCGTCGCCGCCGATCCGGCACAACTTTGCCGGATCGAGGTCGTGGACAAGCAAAACGGCTGGCCCGTCCCTCTCGTGCGGCTGCATACGACGAACGACGAGGTGCTGGTCACCGACAATGCGGGGGTGGCGGCGTTCGGCCTGCCTGAGTTCATGGGCCGGGAAACCTGGCTCGAGGTGAGCGGAGACGGTTACGAGCTGCCGAAAGACGGCTTTGGCAACCGGGGGGTGCGCTTCGTGCCGAAACCGGGAGGGAGTCTGCGCATCGAGGTGGAGCGGAAGATCATCGCGAAGCGGCTCGGGCGGCTGACGGGGGCGGGACTTTTTGCGGAGAGCCAGCAGTTCGGGCAATTCAAGGATTGGCGGGAGTCGGGCGTGGCGGGGTCGGACACCGTGCAAATGACGGAATACAAGGGCCGGCTGTTCTGGACATGGGGCGACACCGGTGTTTTCAATTATCCGCTCGGCATCTTTGATACCTCGAGCGCGACGACGCCATTGAAGCCTTTGAAAGCGTTCCAGCCGCCCGTGGCGCTGGCGTATGATTACTTTCGCAACAAGGCCGGCGGCATTCGCGGCGTCGCTCCAATGGCCGGCCCCGGCCCCACCTGGGTTTCCGCCTATGCGAGGCTGAAGGATCGCAACGCGAAAGAGCATCTTGTCTGCATGTATGCGAAGATTCCGGAAATGCTGACTCCCGGGGAACTGGGGCTGGCGGAGTGGAGCGACGCGGACGCGAAGTTCGTGCCGATTTTGCAGATTTGGAAAAAGTCTTCCGCGCATCCCAAGCCGCCCGAGCTCTATCCCGACGGGCATCCCGCTTTTTGGAAGGACGGCACCGGCAAGGAGTGGCTGTATTTCGGCGGGCCGCCGAAATTTCGCTGCCCGGCGACTTATGAAGCCTGGAAAAATCCGGCTGCCTGGGAATCGGTCAGGCAGCCGGACGAACTCGAAGCCGCGGACGGCAGCGGCAAAGCCGCGATTGCGGCGGGAGCGATCGCATGGAGCGGATATCGCAAGCGCTGGGTTCTCATTTTCCAGCAGAAATTCGGAAAACCTTCGGCCTTCGGCGAGATCTGGTATGCCGAGGGGAAGACGCCCGCGGGGCCGTGGGGAAAGGCGGTGAAGGTGCTCTCGCACGAGAACTACACCTTCTACAATCCGCAGATCGATTTTCAGCTCACGCCGGCCGATTCGCCGGTGCTGCTTTTCGAAGGCACATACACGGCGGAGTTCGCGGATCACGCGGTGAAAACCCCGCGCTACAACTACAACCAGATGCTCTATCGGCTGGATCTCGATGATCCGGCGCTCGCGCCGGCGCAGCTGAGGTAGTGCGGAAATTTGCAGCAAAGGCGCGGCTTTGTGCCAGTCCGTCGACTGCCCGCAGGCGTCGGCGATCCGTGAGGGCGGCGTGATTGTGATGTAGCCACGCCGCTCCAAATTCTCAGCTCAATTCCTTGGTCGGTCCGTTGAATTTCTGGCCTTCCCTAAAGGAAAAACGATCGGTGTTTTAAGTCCTTTAGAAGAGAACGGTGACGCGGAACGTGAGAGCCCAGGCGCCGCCGAGATCCGCGGCGGCGCCGGGCGTGGGAATGTAGCTCACCGCGGGCGAGAAAAATGTGCCGCCGATGAGGTGCGCCTGGTAATAGCTCTGGAACATCAGCTCGCTGGAGCGGTCGAAGAGATTCGGGTTCAGCCACGACCACGCCATGCCGAAGCCGAGGGAATCGGCGGGCCGCTGCGGCACGAGGCCGAAGCCGGTGAGACCGAGGCCGAAGTATTGGTTGACGGGGAGCGTTTCGGAGCCGTTCGTGCCGAATTGCACGAAGGTCGAGATCGAGGCCTTCTGATTCGAGATTGCCGGCCCGAGAGCGGTCTTGTCCGTGGATTTTCCGCCATCCACGGGAACGGTGGATTCGTTCGACCAGATGCGCTGGCTGCCGAAGAGGTAGAAGCCGCCGGCGCCGTCGTCGGTGACGCCGGGCGGGCCTTGCAGCAGCCCGGTCTGATGCCAGAGGCCGGCGCCGAATTGGCCGGGATATTTGCCGGCGAGCACCCAGTCGACGCCGGCTTCCCAGATGTGGAAATAGTAGCCGTTGAACTCCGGTCCCATCATGCCTGTCTGCGTGCCGCGGGCGACGTTGCCGTCGTAGAAACCGTAGCTGAGGTAGGTGTTCTTCGTGGGCGCGAGCGTGAGGGTGAGGCCGCTCACGGAATTGTAATAGCCGCCGATGGCGCCGAGGAGGGTGGGGTTCACGAAGACGGGCGTGTAGAGCAGTCCGGTGACGGAGGGAATGGCGAGCGCGTCGTCGTGCGTGGGCACGGGGTGGGCGACGTTGTTGAAATCGAAGGTGGGCACCATCTTGCCGATGCGGAAAATGACGCGGTCGTCGAAGAGCGCCTGCCGATACCAGAGCTGGTAGAGCTCGGAGCGGTTCAGCGGCTCGGGGCCGGGGAGGCTGTTGTAGCCTTGGATCGTGCCGGCCTGGCCGTTGGTGTTTTCGCCGTCGAACTGGAGGAACTGGATGCCGAAGGACGCGCCGGACCAGCCGAGAAGCTTTTCAGCATCAAGGTTCGCGCCGACGATGAGGGCGCTGTTGAAGCTCCACTTGCCGGGCTGCGCGCCGCCGGAGAGCAGGCCGTTCGCATCCGCCAGCCAAAGGCCGCCGAGGCGGAGGCCGGATTCTTCGGGAAGGTGCAGCCATTTTCCCGCATCCCCAGTGCCGGGCAGCTCGTTTTCGGCGGCGGGATTTCCGGTGATCGAGGGCGGCGCGTTTCCGCGGAGCTGATCGAGGAGCGAGAGCCCGTTCTCGGCGGCGGGTGCGGTGGCGCAGGAAAGCAGGAGCGCGGCGGCCAGCGTGCGGAGCGGAGAAATCATGAGGCCATCGCGCTGCTGGATTTGGAGCGACGCGTGCGGCACCGTCGAGGAAGGCTCCTCCCGCGACGGTGCGGGCATCGCGGGTTCAATATTGAATCTTGTCGGGCTTGGCCTGGTATTCCTTCCAGACGACGACGGCTTCCTCGCGCAGGAGTTGCGTGAGCTTGATCGAGCGCTGCTCCTTGGGCAGGGCGAGCTCCTTGTAGATCGGACTGTCGTCGAAGTTGCCGTATTTGAAGGCATCCTCGACCGTCGCGGCGTAGAAGACCTGGTCGATGCCGGCCCAGTAGCACGTGGCCATGCACATCGGGCACGGCTCGGCGGAGGTGTAGAGCGTGCAGCCGGTGAGCTTGAAATTCTGCAGCGTGATACAGGCGAGGCGGATGGCCTCCATCTCGGCATGCCAGGTGGGGTCGTGGCTGGCGACGACGCGGTTCATGCCCTCGGAGACGATCTCGCCGTCCTTGACGACGACGGCGCCGAAGACGCCCCCGGTGCAGTATTCGAGGGAAGCGCGGCGGGACATGGCGATGGCGCGGCGGATGAATTTCTCGTGGTCGGGTGCTGATGTGCTCATTGGATGGGTGATTTCTGGTTTTTGGTTTGGTTCGAAAAATCGGTCGTGGCTCCTCTCGTCACCACGGCAGCAGCTTCCACAGCGCGGCGATCTCGAGGACGAATAAAACGATGAGCACGAGCACGCCGCGCGGAGTCGTGCCGCGCGGACTCTCGTCATTAAGGAAAAGCCACCAGCCGAACCAGCGCACGAAAAGCGGCATGGTGATGAAGCTGGTGGCCGCGACGCTGAGACAGTTTCCGATGAACGTGGCGACGGAGGCGTGTAGGCCGAGTGCGGTGAGCGGCGGGCTGAGGAATTTCATTTCCAGCATGACGACCGGAAAGAGGCCGAGCAGCACGAGCATCGCGGTTTTCCAGTCGGGCGGGCCTTTGCCCGTCTCGGGATTCACCGGCACCCAGCCGGGAAACGACGTCGCGAGCCGCGTGAGCTGCTCGTGCTCGATGAAGCTCTTCGACTCGCGCAGCAGCTCCTTGCGCTCCGGAGCGGCCATCCAGCCCTCGAGATGCGCGGCGGTCTCGAAGCGGATGATCGTCGTCCAGAGGCCGCCCTTTTCCTCGGGCGGCTGGAGATACATGCCTTGGTAGCCGGGATGTTTCGCCTGCGCGGCCTGGATGCGCACGGACCACTCGCGGTAGGCATCTTCCATGCCGGGCTTCACCTTCGAGAAGATGACCTCGGTGACGTTGCCGTCCTTTTTCACCAGCTCGTCCACCGGCCGCGCGACTTCGCCGAAGTTTCCGCCCTCGAAAAGAGGCAGGCCTTCGGCGATGAGATCGGCGCGCTCCGGCGAGCGTTCCCAGGCATCGAGCTCGGCCTGCGCGCCGAAGTTCAGGATGATCGTCCATTCGTTGCCGCCGGCCTGGGTGGGAGGAATGATGTCGCTGCTGATGAAGCCGGGAAATTTTCCGACGACGAGATCATGATGTGTTTTCCAGGCGGCGAATTCGGCATCCGTGCCGTGGCGGACTTTGACGGTGGCCACGAGGACGGCGTGGGTGCTCATGACGAATCAGAGCGCTGGCGCGGCCTTGTGCCAATCGGTCGACTGCTCGTAGGCGCCGGCGATCCGGAGCAGGCGGGCTTCGTCAAAGGGCTTGCCGAGGAATTGCAGGCCGATGGGCAATCTGACTCCGTCCTTTTCTCCATCGCCGCCCTTGGCGATCCCAAAACCGCACGGCACGCTCA
The DNA here is from genome assembly GCA_015655545.1 of Chthoniobacterales bacterium. GTDB lineage: Bacteria > Verrucomicrobiota > Verrucomicrobiia > Chthoniobacterales > JAATET01 > JAATET01. The sequence continues at coordinate 50,911 of JAATET010000121.1, forward strand.
CGCCGCAGATGCCGGCGAGATTCGCGGCGATCGTGAAGATGTCGGCGAGATACATCTTGAGCGGATCGTCGGTGCGCTCGCCGAGCTTGAAGGCGAGGTCGGGAGAGGTCGGGCACACGAGTGCGTCGCATTTCTCGTAGGCGGCGGCGAAGTCCTGCCGGATGAGCGTGCGGACTTTTTGTGCGCGGAGGTAATAGGCGTCGTAGTAGCCGCTCGAGAGCACGTAGGTGCCGAGGATGATACGGCGCTTCACCTCGCTGCCGAAGCCTTCCTCGCGGGTGCGCTTGTAATGGTCGAGCAGGTCCTTGGGCGCGTCGGCGCGGTGGCCGTAGCGGACGCCGTCGAAGCGGGCAAGATTCGCGGAGCATTCGGCGGTCGCGATGATGTAATAGACGCCGACCGCGTATTCCGTGTGCGGGAGCGAGATCTCGACGAGCTCGGCGCCGAGCGACTCGCATTGCTTGATCGCAGCCTCGACAGCCGCCTTCACCTGCGGGTCCATGCCGTCGACGAAATATTCCTTCGGGATGCCGAGGCGGATGCCTTTTAAATCCCGCCCGAGCAGGCGCGTGTAGTCGTCCACCGGCTGGTCGAGCGAGGTGGAGTCCATGGGATCGCGGCCGGAGATGGCGTTGAGGAGCATGCCGCAATCGCGCGTCGTGCGGGCGAAGGGGCCGATCTGGTCGAGCGAGGAAGCGAAGGCGATGAGGCCGTAGCGGGAAACGCGTCCGTATGTCGGCTTCAAGCCGATGCAGCCGCAGAGGGCGGCGGGCTGGCGGATGGAGCCGCCCGTGTCGGAACCGAGCGTGGCGAAGGCCTCGCGCGCGGCGACGGCGGCGGCGCTGCCTCCGCTGGAGCCGCCGGGAATGCGGGAGAGATCCCACGGATTGCGCGTGGGGTGGTAGGCGGAGTTTTCCGTCGAGGAGCCCATTGCGAACTCGTCCATGTTGAGCCGGCCGAATGGAACCGCGCCGGCGGCGCGGAGCTTCGCGATGACGGTCGCGTTGTAGGGCGAGCGGAACGGCTCGAGCATTTTCGAGCCGGCGGTGCAGGGCTGGCCGAGGACATTGATCACGTCCTTGATGCCGATCGGCACGCCGCCGAGCGGCAGGGAAACGTCGGCCTGCGCAGCCTCGGCGCGGGCGGCTTCGAGATCGCGGGAAAGATAGGCGCCGACTTTCGGATCGACGGAGGCGATACGGGACTCGAGGGCGTCGAGGGCGTCGAGGGGAGAGAGTTCCTTCGCGCGGAGCCTGGCCTGGAGGTCGGTGACGGAGAGGTCGAAAATTTCCATGGCTACTCGACGACCTTGGTGACCATAACGAGGCCGTTGGCCTGGCGCGGAGCGTTCTGCAGCGCGGCGACTTTTTCGAGGCCGGGTTTTGGCTCGTCGATGCGGAAGACATTCGTGATGTCGTTCGCGTGCGCGGTGGGCTCGACCTGCGAGACGTCGACCTGATTGAGCTGCTCGACGTATTCCAGCACGCGGCAGAGCTGGGATTGAAATTGCGCGATCTCCGCGTCGCTCAGGTCGATGCGGGCAAGGTTGGCGACGTAGCGGACGTCGAGTTCGGGACTGCTCATGGAGTGGGGAGATTACGGGAAACGATCGAGAAAGTGGAAGATTCAATCGCCGAGATAGGCGGCGACGGCTTCCGTGACGGCTTCGAGAAATTCCTCCGGCAGCACGCCGGCTTCCTCGATCAGGCGGCTCTTGCTGACCTGGCGGAGACCAGGAATGACCGCGAAGCCTTTCTTGAGTTTCGGTCGCGCCGGCAGCTCGAGGCGCAGGGGCCAGATGTGCGGAGGCCGGGTGGAGATGGGAACGACGACTACGGTCTTCAGAATCGCGTTTTGTTCGCTGTTGGAAATAATGAGCGCGGGACGGGTCTTGCCGAATTCCGGCGGGTGGGTGTCTTCGAGGTTCACACAGTAGATGGCTCCGCGAATCACGATTTCGTCCGGCGGCGTTTGGGCTCGGTGGCGAGCGGAGCGGCCTCCCATTCCTTCATCGCGCCGGCTTCGCCCGCGTCGCGATCCAGCGCCGCGAGGTAGAGCGTCGCGGCCTTGCGAAGCTTGCGGCGTCGCACATCGCGGGCGACGGCTTCCCGCACGAAGGCGGTGAGCGTCTGACGCTCGGGCAGAATATCCGCGATCTCGCGAACGACGTCCGCGTCGAGCTTGATCGTGGTGTCGGTCAGTCGCATACTGAAAAAGTATACGATTATATACCGACGACAAGCAAGACGCGAAGTTTCAGCCCTCGAAAAGGGCGCGGTATTGGTCGATGCAATAGCGGTCTGTGAAGCCGCTCAAGTAATCGGCGACGGTGCGGTGCAGGCCTTCCTTCTTGATGCGGCGGCTGGCCTTGCGGCCGATGAGCGACGGTGTCTCGACGAAACGCTTGAAGAGCGCCTCGATCATGGCGGAGCCGCGCTGGTTCGCCTCGGAGACGGCGGGATTGTAGTAGAGATTTCTGTAGAGGAATTTCTTCAGCGCGGCGTTGCCGGACTTCGTTGCGGGGCTGAACTGGATGAGCCGCTTCTTTTGTTTGCGGACGTCGGCGACGGTTTTCAGCTTTGCGGCTTGGATGGCGCGGCAGCTGTGGATGACGATGTCCTCGACCTCGTGATTCATGATGCAACGGATGATGTAGCCGCGGCGTTCGGTGGGATCGAGCTTGCGGAACTCGCGCTCGGCGAACATGCGGGCCTCGGCCCAGATCGGAAATTCGTTCAGCGCCTTGGCGTCGATCAAGCCCGAGTCGAGTCCGTCGTCGATGTCATGGGCGGTGTAGGTGATCGCGTCGGCGAAGTCGGCAACCTGCGCCTCGAGAGAGGGAGAGTGGTGCGTGCCGCCGTCGGGCGCCGTGAGCATCGGATCGTGTTTGCGCAGGCCTTCGGTCACCTCGTAGGAGAGATTCATGCCGGGGTGGCGCGGATATTTCGATTCGAGCAGCGTGACGATGCGCAGGCTCTGCGAGTTATGATCGAAGCCGCCGTGTGTCCTCATGAGCTGGTCGAGCGCGCGCTCGCCGCTGTGTCCGAAGGGCGTGTGGCCGAGGTCGTGCGCGAGGGCGATGGCCTCGGTGAGGTCCTCGTTGAGCGCGAGGGCGCGGGCGATGGTGCGGGCGACGGAGGCGACCTCGATGGTGTGCGTGAGGCGGGTGCGGAAGTGGTCGCCGGTGCCGTTGAGGAAAA
>JAATET010000030.1 GCA_015655545.1 Chthoniobacterales bacterium
CGGACGCGGGTCGATGTCGGCAAGGAAATCTCCAGCATCGTCGATTCAAAGACCGGCACGGTGACCTCGCTCATGCATACGCAGAAGATCGCCATGCAGCTGCCGGAAGGCGCGCTCGACGCGATCAAGAAAAAATCCGGACAGCCGAAGCCGAAGCTTGATCTCAAGCCGACCGGCAAAAAAGACACGATCAACGGCTTCGGCTGCGAAGAATATGCCGGCACGCTCGAGGGCATGAAGGTTTCGTTCTGGGTCACCCAGGAAGTGAAGAACCAAAAGGAGATTCTGGATCAGCTCGGCAAGCTCTCCGGGAGCAACGACCCGTTCAAGGCTGCGCTCGAAAGCGGCGAAGATTTCCCCGGCTTTCCCATCCGCTCCACGGTCCGTTCTCCGAAGATGGGCACCTCGACGATGACCGTGATCTCGGTCAAGGAGGGGGATGTTTCCCCTTCGACCTTCGACATCCCGGCAGACTACAAAACGATGGAAATGCCGAAAGTATCGAACCCCGGAGGCGGAGCGCCCGCCATGCCCGTTGAAGCCGGCGGCCACTGATATCCGGCCTTGCGGCTTCGCCTTTTTAGCGCAGGACTGCGAACAAAACAGCGCTCGGCCTCGGAATCCGATTTACGATGGCTTGCCTCCCGGCGCGAGAGCGGCGTAACGTGCCGACATGAAGCGCGCCCCTCTCATCGCCTGCCTTTTCGCGGCAGCCATGGCTGCGCACGCCCAGCAGCAGGAGCAGGGAATGATGGACCGCATCGATGCCAACTGGCGGAGAGGCATGCAGGCGATGGATGCGCATTCCAAGCCGAGCAAGGACTTGGGAACTTCTTTCACGAACAAGACATTTGAGACGGGCGCCGCGGGTATGAAGACTTTCAGCACGTCCGCGTTCAGCGGTGTGAAGGGAGCCGAGGTCAAAACCTTCGAGACCCGGTCGTTTTTCGGCGTCAAGAATCCCTGGTTCGGCAAAAAAGTCTTCGATACCTACGCCAGCCGCGCCACCGAGCGCTCCGCGACGGATTCCAGCAAGCAGTTTCAGACGGATGCGTTTGCCGTGCGCGACTACGACAAAAGCAGCAAGAAGGATCTCGCCGATGCCGGCACGGCGCTGCCATCCGGCGCCCAGCCACGCCCCTATCTGGTGGCTCCGAAAGCGGAGGGCGGCATCAGCCGCTTTACTCAAAACCTGCAAAAGGACCTTACGATCGACGACGTGCGTGACCTGCTGAACAAGGGCCGCGGCGAATAAGCCCGCCCGGCTCCTATGGATATCGCCGCCGATCTCATTCGCAATTGCGCCCAGGTGCTCAGCGAAGGCGAACTTCGCAAAAAGCTTGGCGAGAACCGCCCGCTGCGCGTGAAGCTCGGCGTCGATCCCACCGCTCCCGACATTCATCTCGGCCACACCGTCGGGCTCGCGAAATTGCGGCAGTTCCAGGAACTCGGCCACCAGGCCATCCTCATCATTGGCGACTTCACGGCGCTGATCGGAGACCCGAGCGGGCGCTCCGCCACGCGCCCCCAGCTCACCCATGACGAGGTGATGGCCAATGCAAAAACCTATCAGGAGCAGGCGTTCAAAATCCTCGATCCTGCGCATACTCGCGTCGTCTTCAACGGCGAGTGGTTCGAGATGATGACCTTCGAGGAAGTCATCCGCCTCAACAGCCGCGTCACGCTCCAGCAGATGCTGCAACGCGAGGATTTTCGCGAGCGCATGGACAAGTGGCTCCCGGTGCGCGCGCACGAAATCCAATACCCGATCATGCAGGGACGGGACTCGGTGATGATCCAGGCCGACATCGAGCTCGGCGGCACGGACCAGCTTTTCAACATCATGGTCGGCCGCGATCTCCAGCGCGAGGAGGGCCAGCCGCAGCAGGTCGCGATGATGCTGCCGATCCTCGAAGGCCTCGACGGCGTGCAGAAAATGAGCAAGAGCCTCGGAAATTCCGTGGGCGTCGGCGAGCCGCCCATCCAGATGTTTGGCAAGCTCATGAGCATCCCCGACGAAGTGATGCCGAAATATTACGAGCTGCTGCTCCTGGAGACGATGCCGGCCGATGCGCATCCCATGGATGCAAAAAAGGAGCTCGGGCGGCGCATCGTGGCGCGGTTTCATTCCGAGGCCGATGCGCGGCACGCGCTCGACGATTTCAACGCCCGCTTCAGCAAGCGCGATCTCGGAAGCGCGGACCTGCCCGCGTTCGCGCTGCTTTCCGGACAGGATATCGTCTCGAACGTCGTGGCCGCCTATGCCTCCCTGGGCATCCAGAAATCCCGGAGCGATGCGCGCCGCCTTGTCGAGCAGGGCAGCGTGCAGTGGAGCGGCGAGAAAGTCACCGATGTCAAAACGGTGCTGCCCGCGGAGGCCGGGGGCGTGCTGAAGCTCGACAAAACGCGCGCGGTGCGCGTCGGATAGCGGGCGTCTTTTTACGTCTTCGCGCTACTTGATTTCCATCTCCACGGCCACATCGCGCCCGGTGATGGCTCCGCCGGTTTTTTCGTGCCGCGTCTGCAAAACCCGCGCGAGCGGGGCGGTGGGGGTGCGGGCCAGCGGCGAGGGAACGGAAAGCAGGCCCTGGTCGCGCGCGATCAGCCGATAGCAGGATCGCACGGGCACGTAAGCCTCGCCGTCTTTTGCGGGCACGGTGGCGAGCAGATTGCGATTCGGGCGGCTCTCGCGAACGGCGCCATTCTCCATGCGCGTGACTTCGATGCCGCCATAGACCTCGGGCAGAAAGTCGAGCCGGGCCGAGCCGAAGACGAGCATCTCGCCCTGGCCGGGCTTCCAGCGGATGCGCATTTGATCGCCATCGGCGCCCTCCAATTGAACGGCGCGCGGCTGCGGAGGCTTGTCCGTCTGAATGCGCAGCGGCGGGCTCCAGTCGCTCCACACTCCATCGCGCCGGATCTTTGCGCGCAGGAAATGTTCACCGGGCGAAAGAAAAGTTTGGTCGATTGGCGAGGAGAGCGTGAGATCCGAGGCGAAGGCGGTGACTCGATCGAAGTTTGGCGGGACAAGGTGAAAATCCGAAGTGGCCGCCAGCTGCCACCAAAGCCGGTCCGCGCCTTCGGCCTCAAAATGGAAATGCAGTTTCCCTCCGCGAACAACGGGCGGTGAAACGGGCGTCCGATCGATGGCGTCGATATCGAAGGTCAGTCGAATCCGGCCCGACCCCTTCATTTCCACGAGGTTCTTTCCGGTTCGCAAGCTGGGAAATTGCGCAAGGGTTGCCTGGCAGGCGACGACTTTTTCCGTGGAGGCTTCGTAGATGGGCTCGCCGGCGGGCCTGTCGATCGGCGGATAGGGAAGCGCGAGCTTGTCTCCCGCGGGGCGGGCGGAATGAAACTCCGCCACGCAAGTCACGGCGCGAAGAGCCGGATTCGCACGCAGCTCCTCGCGGGCCGCTCCGATGCGGTCCGGCGTGCGTGCCAGATCGATGACGAGTTTCTCGCGCGGGAACAGCGACCATGGCGGCGGACTCGGAGCATGCTTGAGGTGGAATCTTTTTTGCGATCGCGAGGCCTCCACGAATTCAAAGCGCGAGGTGTTCTGCCACGCAGCCGCGAGCTCCCAGCTGGCGAGGCGGCCGAAGACCTGGGTGCGCAGGGCGAGCAGGGGATCGGCGAGAATGTCGTCCTCGGAGACCGGCGTTTGATTATCCCAGCCGAGGTAGAAAAGATTCTGGTCACCGTCGAGGAGCATCCAGTCGCCGCCGAGGCGATGCTCGATCACGGAATGGCCATTCAATCTCGCGAAGCGGGCCTCCGCGCCGAGCATGGCGGTGATGGCTGCGAGCGCGCGGGTGTAGTCGCCGCAAAAACCCGCGCCGAAGACGTGCAGCAGGGCGAAGGGGTTTTCGTTGGCCTCCAGATCCGTCGTGGCGTGGATGGCGCGGTCGCGCCATTTTGCAAACAGGCCGAGCAGATCGCGAGGATCGGAAACTCCGAGAGTCTGAAGCGGATCGCCGACCGGCAGCAACGGAGCGCCGTTGATGCGCACGTCCGGATTCCGCACGGGAACCGGTCCGATATTTTCCACGGTGATGCGGCGCACGACGCGGGCGGCGGGTTTCTCGGGCGGAAAATAGCCGACGGGATTGGCCAGATGCGCGTCATCGACAGGGCTTGCGAGCTCGACAGTGGCGCGGTCGCCCTCACGAAGATCGACTTCCAGCGTCGCGCCGAAGGCGGTGCTGCCGATGAGCAAGGAGAGGAATCCCGCGCCCCGACGCATGGCCTATCGCGGCTCGATCTTGTTGTAAAAACTGATGGCGGTGACGAGGTCCACCGCGCGCTGGAGCACGGTATCCCAGGACGCGGAGTGGTCGTCGGGCCGCGTCACGCCGGGGTCGATTTCCGGGTTCGTGTTCGCCACGAGAGCGGCTTCGTTGAAATGCGGCCGCTCGGTCTCGAAAACAAACTGGCTGACGCCCTTTTCCTTGCTGAGCGCGAAGATGCGGGACTGGGTGGCGGGACTCAATGCCGCGGCGATGTCGGGTTTGACGCCGGTCGGGAAGATGGTGCCGATGCCGGGGATGACGACCTGGGCCACGGCGATGCGAAGAATTTTTCCGTCGCCCAGCGGCGAGTCGGAAAATTCGACGGCCTCGCCGCGCGTGGTGGCGCCGACGATCATGGCGTGCGCGTCCTGCCGCAGCACCGCGGCCAGCGCCTCGGCGCTGCCGGAGGTGTTTTTATCGGTGAGGACCACGAGGACGCCGGTGAAGGCGGGATCCTGGTTCGAGGTGAGGATGCGTTCCTGTTTGGCGCTGGGTTTTTGCACGGAGAAGAGCACTTTGCCCTTCGGGCAGAAGCGCCGCGCGAACTCGGCCGCCATTTCGTAGTCGGTCGAAGCGGGGGCGCCGCGCAGGTCGAGGATGATGGCGCGCAGTTTCTTTTCCTGGAAATTTGCGAGGGCGGCGTCCGCTTGCGAAAGCGCCTCGCGGCTGAGCGCCCCGAGGCGGAGATAGCCGATGCGGGCGTCGAGAATTTCCGCAAGGAATGCGGTGCTGCCGGCGGCGGCTTGTTTGATGGCGTCTTCGGTCGTGATCGCCAATCCCGGCGAGAGGCGGATGATCAACCCCTCGATCGTGGCGCGCTGCAGCTGCCGCTCGCCGGTCTGACTGGCGTCGAGGAAGGTTGCGCGCAGATTCTGGATGGCCTGGTCGAGCTGGACGTCGCTGAGTTTGTCGATGATCTCGCGTGCGGAGGGCGCGGCCGGCGCCGGCGTGGGCGAAGGCAGCTTCGGCGCGGGTGTCGCGGATGCGGGCGGAGTGGCCGCGGGCGCGGGGGTCTGAGCCTCGAGAGGGGAAACCGCCGCGAGGGCGGGAGCAAGAAAGCGGAGGATTTTCACGGGGCGGCGCCAATGTCGTTGCGGCGATGTTGATTCGCAAAATGAATTTGATCGGCGGCGGCGTAAGCGTTTGCGCGTGCGGCGCGCGGGCTTTCGCCCAGCGCGGTGACGCCGAGCACGCGGCCGCCATTGGTCACGAGACCGTCGGGAGATTCCGCGGTGCCGGCGTGGAAGACGACGATGCTTTCGCTGCGTTCGGCCTGGTCGATGCCGGAGATTTTTTCGCCTTTTCGATAAGCGCCGGGGTAGCCGCCGGAGGCGAGAACGACGCAGACGGCGGATTGCGCTTTCCACTCGATGGCTTGGGCGGCGAGCGTGCCGTCGATGCAGGCGCCGAGGAGCGGGACGAGGTCGCTTTCGAGCCGGCGCACGAGGACTTGCGTCTCGGGATCGCCCCAGCGGCAGTTGAACTCGAGCACTTTCGGTCCGCCGGCGGTGAGCATGAGTCCGGGGAAGAGCATGCCTCGGAAGTCGAGGCCGTCCGCCAGCGCGCCGGCGACGAAACGGTCGAGGATTTCCGAACGAATGACGGCTTCGAGCGAGGCATCGATGGAGCCGGTCGGCGAGATCGTGCCCATGCCGCCGGTGTTTGGCCCGGCCCCGCCGTCGAAGGCTTGTTTGTGATCCCGGCAATCGGGAAAGAGCGCGTAGCCGGCGCCATCCACCAGCGCGTGAATCGAGCATTCGACACCTTCGAGGAATTCCTCGATGACGATCTTTTTGCCGGCATCGCCGAAGACTCCCGCATCCATGGATTGCTCCACGGCCTCGATCGCTTCCGCGGCATTTCCGGCGATCACAACGCCCTTGCCGAGAGCGAGGCCGTCGGCTTTCACGACGAGTGGATATTTTGCCGTCGCGCAATAACTCCGGGCCTCGCCGCTGTCGCTGAACTCGCGCGAAGCTGCGGTGGGGATGCCGTGACGGCGCATGAAGTCCTTCGCAAAAGCCTTGGACGATTCGAGCCGCGCGGCGCGGGCCGTGGGCCCAAAAGCGCGCAGGCCCGCGGCCTGGAAGGCGTCCACGATGCCGGCGGCGAGCGCGTCATCCGGGCCGATCACGGCGAGATCGATTTTCTCGCGTTTCACGAACGTGATGAGCGCGGCGTGGTCGTTGACGGGGACGGAGGTGTTTTCCGCGACGCGAGCGGTGCCGGCATTTCCGGGGGCGCAGTAGATTTTTGCGACGCGCGGCGATTGCGCGAGTTTCCAGGCGAGCGCGTGCTCGCGTCCTCCGGAGCCGACGACGAGGATCTTCATGGCGGCCTCTATGGGGCGCGGAAGAGCAGGACGGTTTGCACGGCGGGCAGAGCCTCGCGCGAGAGCAGCGCGGCGGTGCCGTTAAGCCGATAGACCGAGGTGTAGCCGGTCGCGAAACGATTCATGTCGGAAAGTCCGCCCATCGGGACGATGACCTGTGGCCGGAGCTCCTGGATGATTTGCTGGCGCTGGGCGCTGGTGAGCGCGGTGCCGCTCACGGGCATGAAGAGGACGTCCACATGGCCGAGGTGGGAGAGATCCTGGGGAGAGGGCACGGTCTGCAGCTCGCCGAGGAAGCAGAATTTCAGGCCGTCCATCGTCCAGCGATAGATGACGTTCATCCCGGAGACATCCATGGTCTCGGGATTTTTGAAAACGGGCACGCCGAGTATGTGAATGCCGGAGGAGGTGTTCGTCCCGACGCCGACACTCGAGCGCAGGATGTGCGGGGTGTTATCCACGAGATCGACGTAGTTCGCGTCGGTGCTTTCCGTGGTGCTGAGGATGAGCTCGGGGGCGAGATTTTTGGGCTGGCTGAAATCCGTGGTGCCGGGAGCGAAAGGATTCGTGAGAATGGAGATGCCCAGCGCGCTCTTGATGCGGAAGCACTGGTAGCCATACCAATCCACGCGCACGAGCCGCTGCTGCTGCGGGGCCGGGGTGGCGGCGGGTTTCGAGAAGGGCCACAGATTCAGGCTGCCGCAACCGGCGAGGCAAAGTGCGAGCGCGGCGAGGAAAGGGAGTCGGATGGTCATCGGGTGGCTTCGTGTTACGTGAACGGGGCGGGCATTTCAAGCAACCCGCGCGCGCAATTCGCCGGAGTGCAGATACCAGGCATACGTGGCGGCGAGGGTTTCGCGCAGGGTGGCGAAGGCAGCGGGGGCAAATCGTGCGCGGAATTCCGCTCCGTCCACCACCCAGCGGTCGGGGAAGATTTCACGGACGCGATCACGGGTGAGACTCGGGGCCGTGGCGCGGAGGAATGGAACGGCATCCACCACGGCGGCAATCCCTCGCACGAGCGGGTGCGGAACGGGAACGCTGCGCCCGCAGCGGCTCACGACATGGGCGGCGGTTTCGATGAGTTCGAGATCGGTGATCGAATCCGGCGCGCAGACGGAGAGCCGGGTTTCGGGCGTCCATTCCGGGGCGTCGAGCGCGCGCAGGATGGCTTGCACGAGATCGCCGACGGCGATCCAGCTATAGGTCTTCACGCGCCGCCCGGGCTTGATGCGCAGCGGGCCGGCGGCCATTTGAAAAAGCGGAAGAGTGGCGCGATCGCGCGGACCAAGGATCATGGGAGGCCGCCAGACGTGCGCGTCGGGGCGGGAAATCCGCAGCGCGCTTTCCATGGCGAGCTTGGATTCGCCATACCAGGTGATCGGGGTGTCGGGGTCGGTGGATACTCGCATTTGCTGCCCGGGGGGGGTGGGTCCGCCGGCGCTTTGCGACGAGAGTGCGAGAATGCGCGCGGTGGCGGGAACGGATGAGAGCAGGCGCAGCGTGTCGGTCACATTGACGCGAAAATAGCGGTCGCGGTCCCGTTCGAAGAGCGCACCCGCGCAGTGCACGGCATGATCGATCCCGACCGGCGCGGCTTCGTCCCAGCCGATGATCCGAAGCTGGGAGGGCGGCTGGGGAAAACCTTCCGCGGCCAGCTGGCGCTTGAGTTTATCGGCATCGCGAACGGGCGTGACGATTTCCGTGTAGCGTCCGGCGCGCATGGTCTCGAGGAGAAGGTTCCGGCCGACGAAGCCGGTGGCACCGGTGAGAAGAAGGCGCATCGGCTTCAGGCCGCGGTGGCCGCGAGCGGTCTTTCGTAGATGCGCCAGGTGCGCTGGTGGAAGCCGCCGACGAGCGTGCAAGCCGCGATGATCTGGCGGTTGTTTTCCTCGATCCAGCCGAGCTCGGCGAGCGGGTAGCGTTTCTTGGCTTCGGAAAATTGCTCGCGCAGAAGCCAGGCGTGCAGGCCGTGATCGCGGAATTTCGGGACGACGCCGTAGACCATTTGCCGGCAGGCGGTGATCTTGCGCGTCTTCATGCGCCAGAGAATGACGGGCAGCCGCAGCCAATGGGGGATGCGCTGGAGGCCGGCGAGGATTTGATTGAAGTCGGGCAGCGTGAGGGCGACGCCGGCGGGCACGTCGTCTTTTTCGGCGATGAGGATGATGTTCGGATCGGCGAAGGAGCGCATGTCGTCGGCCGCGCCGAGCAGATCCTCCATCGAGATGGGGACGAAGCCCCAGTTGCGGCCGAGGGTGTCGTTGTAAACCTCGTGCACGAGTTCGAGCTCCTTTTCGAGCTTCTTGAGATTGATGGGGCGGAGGCGGAGTTTGGCGCGTTTTTCGGCGCGTTCGCTCAGGCGCCGCAGGCGGTCGGGAACTTCGAGCCGTGCCATGGGCAGGTCGTAGCCGTGAAGGTTGCGGACGCCTTCGAGGCCGGCGGCGAGTACGAGCGACTCGTAATAGGGCGGGTTCCAGGTGAGGCCGATGCAAGGGGCGCGGTTCGTGGCATCCCAGACGAGGAGGCCGCATTCGTCATTGATGCTGGGGCTGTAAGGGCCGCGCATTGAGGTCCGGCCGTTCTCGCTCAGGACGGCGGCGGCTTTTTCGAAAAGCGCTTTTGCGGTCTCGGGGTTATTTTCGCAATCGAACCAGCCGAAGAATCCGACGGAGTCGTGGTAGCGGTCGTTATGCGACTGATGGATGACAGCGGCGATACGGCCGACGGACTTGCCGTCGCGCGTGGCGACGAAGGGAAAGATCTTCCCGTGCACGCGCTGGAAGGGCGAGCTGGGCTTGAGATGTTTGGCGACGCTACCGGGAAATGGCGGGATGAAGGCCGGATTCGCTGCGTGGAGCGTCTCCGGAACCCTCTCGAACCGGATGCGATCCTTCGGGGTAAGACAGGCTGAAATCGAAAACATTCTTGCGGCGGCCAGGGTGTGAGTAGACGGGGTCTTCGAAGGTTCCAAGCTCACGCGCGAGTTTGGCGAAGATTTCCAGCACGCGGTCGAGATCTTCGTCGGTGTGCGTGGCCATGTAGCTCGTGCGGACAATGGCCTCGCCGTAGCGGACGGCGGGGTAAATCGCCGGAGTCGCGAAGATGCCCTCTTCGTAGAGTCGCTGGGTGAACTGGAAGGCCTTCGCCTCGCTGCCGATGAGAATCGGCACAATGGGCGTCTGCGTGCTGCCGATCTTGAAGCCGATTTCCTTGAAGCCGGCGTGCATCTTGCGGGTGTTCCGCCAGAGGTGGTCGATGCGCTCGGGCTCGGCCTGGAGAATTTCCAGCGCCTTGAGCACACCGCCGACGACGGCCGGAGCGAGCGAGGCCGTGAAAATAAAGCAGCGGGTTTTGTGTCGCAGATACTCGATGACTTCCTTCTTGCCGGCGATGAAGCCGCCCATGGAGCCGAGGGATTTCGAGAACGTGCCCATGACGAGATCGACGTCGTCGTTGACTCCGAAATGATGCACCGTGCCGCGACCGAGCGGCCCGAGCACGCCGAGGGCGTGGGCCTCGTCCACGTAGGTGAGCGCGCCGAATTCCCTGGCCACTTCGAGAATCGGCGGCAAATCGGCGATGTCTCCGGACATGCTGAAGACGCCGTCGAGCACGACGAGCTTGCCGGTCTCGGCGGGCAGACGCTTCAGGCGGTTGCGCAGGGAGACGGCGGAATTGTGGCGAAAAGGAACGAGTTTTGCGGGGGCGAACTGGCAGCCGTCGATGATGCTGGCGTGATTTTCGCGGTCGCAGAGGATGGCGTCGTCATCTTCGGTGAGGGTGGCGAGAGCGCCCTGATTCGCGAAAAATCCGGTCGAGAAAAGCAGGACGGATTCCCGCTGAAGGAAGGCACAGAGGGCTTCCTCGAGTTGCTCGTGCAGGCGGATGTTGCCGTTGAGCAGCCGGGAGCCGGTGCAGCCGGAGCCGAATTTCCGGGCAGCGTCGCAGGCGGCCTCGACGACGCGTTCGTCCTGGGCGAGGCCGAGGTAATTGTTCGAGCCGATCATGACCTTCTCGGCACCGTCGCAGATCACGTGATTGCCTGCTGTCTCGTCAATACGGCGGAAATAGGGGTAGAAGCCTTGCGCGCGGGCATCGGCAGAGTCCCGATATTCCCGACACTTTTGTAATAAGTCTTTCGCCACCTTGGGTATAATCGCTCGATCGTTCGCACGAATTCGTGCGGTTTCAACTCAACTCGACCCCAAACGCCTCTTTGTTTCAATCAAAAACGGGACGTGGGCGCCCGCTCGTGCCGCAGAGTTTAATTTCCCGTGCTTCGCATCCTGGCGAAAGGCGGAAGAAAGATGCTTTCGACTTACCTCCGGCGACCTGTGGTCGTGC
>JAATET010000086.1 GCA_015655545.1 Chthoniobacterales bacterium
GTCCGCAGACAGATGCGGATGAGCCATTTGCCCTGCGGTGTTCGAGATTAGCACGTAAACTCCCGATCCGATGTTTAGACACTAGGAGGCTTTGCGGGGCGAGGTAATGACAGGCCTTCATTGGACGTCAGCGCTTCGCTTCGCGGTTATCCGCCGTTTCCATGAGGGAACGGGATATGCGTCGAACGGCACAGGCGGGGCAATCTCTTTTCAGCCGCCGGCGGCGCAGCGATGCGTGGCCGGCGGCTTTTTATTTTCCGAGGTTGAGTCGCGTCCGCGCCGCGCGCATATTCGGCGCGTGTCTGCCATTTTAGCATTGGAAGACGGCCGGATTTTTCGTGGCGAGGGTTTTGGCGCGCGCGGAACGGCAGTCGGAGAAATTTGTTTCAACACGTCGATGACGGGATATCAGGAGATCCTCACCGATCCCTCGTATCGAGGCCAGATCGTGGCCATGACCGCGCCGCAAATCGGCAACTACGGCACGAACACGCTCGATGTGGAAAGCGGTTCGCCGCACGTGCGGGCCTTCGTGATCGAGGAGCTGAGCGCGATCCCGAGCAACTGGCGCTGCGAGTTTTCGCTGACGGATTTTCTTGAGAAGAATGGCATTCCCGGCATCGAAGGAATCGACACCCGCGCGCTCACGCGGCATTTGCGCACGCGCGGAGCGATGCGTGCCTGCGTGACGACCGCGCTCGATGAAGCCTCCGCGATTGCGGAAGCGCGGGGCGCCGCTTACGAAGGCGTCGATTTTGTCCAGGAAGTGACGCCGCCGCAGCCCTACGAATGGGATCCCGATGGCGAGAGCAGTCGCGAATGGGTGCAGGCCAAGGGCGGCGGCGTGCAGGGAACGGATGCGCTCGGAAATGTTTTTCGGCCGGTGACAAAGCCCAGGCGGCGGATCGTCGCCTACGATTTCGGGATGAAAAAAAACATCCTGCGGCTGCTGCGCACGCACGGTTTCCAAGTGGACGTCGTGCCGGCGAAAACTTCTGCCGCCGAGGTGCTCGCGCGGAAGCCCGACGGTGTCTTTCTGTCAAACGGCCCGGGCGATCCCGCCGCGCTTACGTATGCGCACGAGGCGGTGCGCGAGATTGTGGACAAAGTTCCGCTTTTTGGCATTTGCCTCGGCCATCAAGTGCTCGGTCTCGCGCTGGGCGGGAAGACTTTCAAGATGAAATTCGGACATCGCGGTGCGAACCAGCCCGTGAAGGATCTCCGCACGGGCCGGATCGCGATCACGTCGCAAAATCACGGCTACGCACTCGATCCGGACTCGCTTCCCGACGATGTGGAAGTGACGCACATCAATCTCAACGACGGCACTGTCGCCGGCATCGCGCACCGGCGGCTGCCGGTCTTCAGCGTGCAATACCATCCCGAGGCCTCGCCAGGCCCTCGCGACGCCGCCTACTTTTTCGATCAGTTTGCCAAAACGGTTGATGAAACGAAATCCCGCTGCTAATTCACCTCCATGCCCCAGATTCGCGTTTATCTTTCCGAAGACAACCAAGCCCTCCACGAGCTGAGCGAAGACACGGCGACCGTCGGTCGCGTTGCGGACAACGCGATCCAGATCGAGGATGGCTCGGTATCCAGCCATCACGCCGAGATCGTATTCGAGAATGGCGAATACCATCTCAACGACAAGGGCTCGACGAATGGAACGTTCGTCAATGGCGAACAGGTCACGAGCGCCATCCTCAAAGATGGCGACCATGTTCGTTTCGGAAGCATCGAGACTGTTTTCGCCGCAGAAGTCCGCTCGAAATCTTCGGCGCCCCTGCCGCAATCGGAGCGGGCGGCGGCGAGTCTCGGAAGCGACAGCGCGCGCCCGCCGAGTTTTGTCAACGCGTCGCCTTTTCCGAGAGCAACGGTAAAAACCGATCCGTTGACCATGACGGCGGTCGCGCTTGGCGCGGTGGGCGCGTTGTGTTTCGTGATCTCGGTGGCGCTTGCCTTGATGATTCAGCCGCCCGCTTGATCGCTGGCCGGCTTGCCCGCGCAGACAAGCGATCTGGTTTTGGAGGATTTGGTGGAGTGAACCGGGCGATTACTCGCTAAGCTCGACATTCCAGTAGGCGAAGTCGATGAAGTGCTTCCAGCTCTCGTGATGAGGGTTCGGGAACGTGAGATTGATGAACGGGCGCCACTTCGGCCGCTTCGGCTTGCGCAATAGCTGCATGCCGGCTTCGTGTGGAAGGCGATTGCCCTTGCGGGAGTTGCACGGGATGCAGGAGCACACGATATTTTCCCACGTCGTCTGGCCGCCTTTATCGCGCGGAAAGACGTGATCGAGATTCAAATCGCGCCGGTCAAAAATCCGCCCGCAATATTGGCAGGTGTTCTTGTCGCGCTCGAAGACGTTGTGGCGGGTAAACTTGACCTCTTTTTTCGGCAGACGATCGAAAAGCAGCAGGACGATGACTTGGGGAACACGGATATTTATCGAGGTCGTGCGCACCATTTCCGGCTCGGGCTCGGCCACGGAGAGTTCGCGCCAACTGCCGAAATCGTGCGTGAAAAAATTATTGTCGGCATCGTTCTGCACGACCTGCGCATGGCCTTGGAAGAGAAGCGTCAGCGCCCGCCGCGCGCTACAGGTATTCACCGCCTGCCAGAGGCGGTTGAGAACAAGCACGGGTCTGTCCAAAGTATTTTCCATGGCGTTTTCCATCGGGGGCTGTGCCCCGCTCCGCGCCGCTCGTAACCTGCCAAAACGACGGTGTCAAGCTGTGAATAACGTGTGAACAATTTCCCATTTCCCCCCGCTATGAATTTGCGGGAAGCCGGTTGTTTTTGCGTGGATGCCCTGATACGTTGCGCGGTTCGACTATGCGACTCTGGAGCGTTCCCCCGCTGATGCTGGCGCTGCTCTGGGCTCTGGCCAGTGTGGCGGCGCTTCATGCTGCAGACGAACCGGGCGACCAATTTCTCCAAGTCTATGAAAGCTATCAGGCCGGTGAGAAACTGGAGGCCGATGGCAAACCGGACGAGGCGCTGCAGAAGTTCCGCTTTTGCGTCACCCTGCTTGAGCAAATTCAGAAATCGACGCCCGATTATTATCCGATCCTCATCGACTCGAGATTGAAGAAGAGTCGGGCGGCGATCGGGCGGGTGCAGTCGATGCAACAAACTGCATCTTCCCTTGGCGCGGCGCCGGATATTCCGGAAACGGTTTCCTCCCCACGCACGGAGCCGCCGGCGCAACAGCAGCGCTTCGATCGGTTTCCGCTTACTTACCGGGTTCCCGTTTCCGGCCAGCTGAAGCCGGCGCCGGCGCCCCTGCCTCGAAACCAGATCATGGAAGATGCGGAGCAGCTGATGGGGCGCGCATCGATCGAAGCCTGGAAGGAGAAAATCAATAGCCTCCAGGGGGAGCTCGATGGAGCGAGGCAGGACAACGAGGACTTGAGCCGTCGGATGCTCGAGTCCGTGGCTCGCGAGCAAAGCGCCCAGAAGGAAGTCGATCTCTGGCGGGTGCGTGCCGCCGAGCAGCAGTCACAGCTTGTCCAGCTGCATCAATCGCTGGACGATCTTCAACAGGCCAATGGCCAGCTCTCTCACGAAAAGGAATCCAACGAGCGCCAAATCGCCGGTCTTCAGAAGGATCTTGAAGCTGCGCGGGCGGATCTCGAAGTGGCCGACGAATACAATGGCGAGCTCTTCGCGAAGCTTGGACAGGCTGCAAAATTCATCGACCAGGACGAAAAAATTCGCACGCAGTTGCTGGCCGATCGCAAGGAATTGAGCGCGCGAATCAACGGCCGCACATTCGAAACTGCCAAGCTCGAGAAGGAGCGCGACGCCGCGGTTGCCAAAAAAGATGAGCTGCAAAAGCAGGTCATTGATTCCAACGAGATGGCGGATCAAAATAAAAGCCTCTCCAAAAAGCTCGCGGCTGCAGAGAAGCAGATCGCCGGTCTTTCGAAGGACAATGGAGAGCGGCAGAAAATCGAAAACGGACTGCGTGACGAACTCGCTTCCGTCAGCAAAACGCTGGTGACCATGGGCGATGAGCTCAAGACCGGTCAGAAACGTATCGCCGAGCTCGAGAAGCAGCTCTCGGATACCGCGGGGGCATCGGCAAGCGTCACCGGCGAAATGGCTGACGAAAACGCGCTTCTGAAGTCCGTGGTCACCCGTCAGCTGAAGGAGCAGGTGAAACGCCAGCAAGCGCGCAAGCTGGTCGAAGAGGAAATGGAAAAACTGCAAATCCATTCGACGTCGCTGCTCGAGAAGCTGAGCTCGATGGCCGGCGAGGAAGTGCCGCTCACACCCCAGGAGAAAAAACTTGTGGACCAGCCGGTGGGCACGCCTGGCGGGCATTCGGATTTTTCGTTGGAGGTGACCAAGAAAACGCCGGCGTCGGATCTGCCGCCGGAGCTGGTGGCACGGGCTTCGGAGGCCAATGAGCTGGCGCAGAAACGGGAGTTTTCCGAGGCAAAAAACATCTATGCGGAGATCGCACAAAAAGCGCCGCAGAGCTATCTGGCAGCCGTGAACCTCGGCATCGCGCAGAGGCAGCTTGGCGATTATCCGCGCTCAATCGTTGCGTTTAAGCGGGCGCTTGAATTGAAGCCGGGCGATCCATTCGCGCTGACGAACCTTGGCACGGTCCAATATCGCAACGGCGATCTCGCCGAAGCCGCGAAAGTTCTCCAGCAGGCCGTGGCCGCGGATTCCGAGAGCTACCTTGCGCATTACCTGCTGGGAATGACCTTGAATGACCAAGACGACCACGAAGGCGCGCGGCGCGAAGTGCAGCGTTCGCTCGATTTGAAATCCGATTACGCCCCCGCTGTGCAACTCGATGCCGAGCTGCGCGCGGCCGCGCCGAAATCACCGCCAGCAAAGCCGGTGCCGCAGTCGGCGGAGTAGTTTTTTTCATGAGGCTTTGATTCCATCGAAGCCGCATGAATACAGGCTCCGGTAGCGAGAGGCTCCGAAGGAGAGGTTTGAATTTGCGTTCTGCCCACGCCCAATTCGCCAGGCAATATCGCGCACACGCAAGCGAGGCTTCATCTGGAGGGCAGAGATCGGTGAGCGACAGCCCCTGCTTGTGCTCTATCGTCCGATTTCGACTGGATTCACATGCACTGCTGTGGATTTCTGGGCGTAGGAAAATGAATTTGTGGATGGTGCGACAAAGTTTTCCGTATCAGCTCAATGCCGCTGGAGCCGCATGAATACTGGGTTCGCGAGCGAGCGTCGATTTTTTGCCCCTGCCGCCAGAAAGTTTTTTCAAAAAAAATCGCAAAAAGCATTGACCATGAGAATCGCTATGGTATCAATGTCCTCCCGCTAGCAACCGGTTAGGCCAGTTCGAAACGCTGCAAGCGAGGCGAAGTTCTCGGGCGGATGCACCGCCTCGATGCTCGAAACCCAAACGGGGACCAACGTCCCCAAAAAGGGACGGGCGTCGAGTGCAAAGGCTCCGCATACGAAGAAGATATTTGAAAGTCTGACTCTGATTTTTTCGCCAATCGCGAAAATTCAGAACGCAACTAAACAAGATAAGATAATAGCAAATTCA
>JAATET010000016.1 GCA_015655545.1 Chthoniobacterales bacterium
ACCGTTTTTCTCGAGGAAATCGGTGAGCGAAAATTCACACCGCCAGTTGCTGGGGATCGTGCTGAGTTCCTCGATGACGAAAGCGCGGACATGCGGCGTGCCGCTCTCGACGTCCAGTGCGTTCGTGCCGTAGTTGCCGATCTGCGGCGCCGTCATGGCCACGATCTGCCCGCGATACGAAGGGTCGGTGAGGATTTCCTGGTATCCCGTCATCGACGTATTGAAACAAATTTCTCCGACCGCCGTGCCGCGCGCCCCGAACCCCTCGCCGCGAAAAATCCGACCGTCTTCCAACGCTAAAATGGCAGACACGCGGTGAATATGCGCGCTGTGTCCCCGCGACTCAACCCCGGAAAAAGAAAAAGCCGCCGGCCGCGCATTTAGGCGCGGCCGGCGGCTGGAAGGAGATTGCCCCGCCTGTGCCGTTCGACGCATATCCCGTTCCCTCATGGAAACGGCGGATAACCGCGGAGCGAAGCGCTGACGTCCAATGAAGGCCTGTCATTACCTCGCCCCGCAAAGCCTCCTAGTGTCTAAACATCGGATCGGGAGTTTACGTGCTAATCTCGAACACCGCAGGGCAAATGGCTCATCCGCATCTGTCTGCGGACTGGAAAATCGGAAAGAACTATTCCCGGAATTCGATTCCGAGCTGCTCCCGCAGGCGACCTCTCAAACGATCGCAAGCTGCGTTCACTTCGTCTGCCGTCAGCGTTCGCTCGGGCGACCGGAAAGTCAAGGAGAAGGCCAGTGATTTACGATCCGCCGCGAGCTTCATTCCCGAGTCGTCGGTGAAAATATCGAAAGGCGCGAGGCCCGCCAGCAGCGGCTCCCTCGCCTCGCGCACAACGCGCTCGACTTCGCCGAAGCCCAGCGCGCGCGGCAGCAACGCCGCGATATCGCGCGTGATCGCTGGAAATTTCGGACTCGGCACGAACGTCCGCGCCGCCAGCCATGCGGCTTGCACAGCATCGAGTCGCAATTCCGCGGCGACCACGGGCGCGCGCGCGTCGAGTTCGCGCGCGGCGGCCGGGCTGAGCTGTCCGGCAATACCCGCCACGAAATCTCCAATGCGCACTTCGAGCGCGAGGCCGAAGCGCGCGTCTTCGATCTTCACGAATTTGACCTTCGGCGCGAGCGCCTCGATGACCCCGCGCAGCTCGAAAAGATCGATGGCGCCCGACTCCGCATCACGCCACGTCCGCGGCGAGCGAGGCCCGGTCGCGATTAACGCTAGGCTTGGCACTTCTTCCTCGTCGGCGTTTGCGAACAACCGCCCGACTTCAAACAGCCGCACAGACTCCGCGCCGCAGTTCAAATTCCGACGCAGCGCGGAAAACAAGCCGCCCAGCATGCTTGTGCGAAGCGCGCTTTGCTCCTCGCCAAGCGGGTTGCGCACCGCGAGAAAATCGTCGCCCGGCGGCTTCGCCACCAAGGTGCTGGTGCGTGCCTCGCTGTAGCCGATGCCGCTCAAGGTCCTGCGCACATCCATGGCGGCATCGTAGGCTGCATCAGCGGCCGACGTTTGCGCCGGCCCGCCGGTTACCTTTCCAGCGATGCGTTCGATACCCACGAGCCGAATGACTTCCTCGATCAAATCGACGTCGCGTCCGAGATCGCCACGAAATGCCGGCACTCGCCAGGTCGCCGATTCCCCATCGCCGAAATTTTTCTCAAGCCCGAGCTTGAGCAACGGCGCGTCGATTTCTTCGTTCGTCAACGCGATCCCGAGCAGGTCGCGACAGCGCTCGTAGCGCAGCGCGACCGACCATTCCAGCGGCGGGAGTTTGCCTGCCGCCACCACGGATTCGTCAGCCGTTCCGCCAGCCAATTCGAGGATCAACTGCGTCGCGCGAGCGCTCGCTGGTAGCACCCCGGCGGGATTTACTCCACGCTCGAAACGATAGCTGGAGTCGCTGGAAAGATCGAGGCCCCTCGCCGTCGCACGCACCGTCGGCGGATCGAAATACGCGCTCTCGAGCAAAATATCGGTCGTAGCCTCGGTGACACCGGACTCTTCGCCGCCCATCACGCCAGCCAGCGCCAATGCACGGCTCGCATCCGCGATGACCAGATCGCTCGTGCGCAGCGAATAATCACGCCCATCGAGCGCGCGGAAGGCTTCGCTCGGAAGCGCACGACGAACGACCATGCCACCCGAGACTTTCGCCGCGTCGAAGGCATGCAGCGGCTGGCCGAGCTCCATCATCACGTAGTTCGTGATATCAACGACATTGTTGATCGAGCGCAGTCCGAGGGATTCGAGCCGGCGCACGAGCCATTCCGGACTAGGGCCGATTTTCACGCCGCGAATGCGCCGCACGGTGTAAAAAAGACATCCGGTTAAATCGTCGATGCGGGCTGCGGCAGCATCCTCGTGCGTGGCTGGTGGCGTGATTTCGGGAACGGCCAGTGCGAGGTCGGTATTCGCCGAAATTTCGCGAGCGATTCCGACATGGCTGAGCCAGTCCGGGCGGTTCGAGGTGATCTCGATCTCGAAAACGGTTTCCGGCGGAAACACCTTGGAGATCGGCGAGCCAACTTCCGTCTCCGGCGAAAGAATCAGCAGCCCGTCGGCATCGGCGGCAAGCAGCAGCTCCTTCGCGCTGCAGAGCATCCCTTCGCTTTCGACACCGCGCAGCTTGCCGACCTTGATTTTGAAATCTCCCGGCAGCACCGCGCCGGGCAGGGCAAGCGGGACTTTGTCGCCGACCTTGTAGTTCTTCGCCCCGCAGACGATCTGGCGCGGATGTCCGCTGCCGTCGTCCACGCGGCAGACGCTCAAACGGTCCGCATTCGGATGCGGGTTCGATTCAAGAATTTGCGCGACGACGACATTGGGGAAATCCGCGCCGCGCGTTTCGATCGAGGCCACTTCGAGACCAGCCCGCGTGAGCAGCGCGTCGAGCTCTTCCACCGTGCCGCTGTAAGGCACGTATTCCTTCAACCAACTGAGCGAGATTTTCATGAAGATTTTACAGGAGGAAACGGAGAGAACGGAGGCTCTGTTTTCTCCGTTTCCTCCTGTTCAAAATTGTTTGAGAAACCGCAGGTCGTTTTCGACGAGCATGCGGATGTCGGGAATACCGGTGAGGTTCATGGCCAGGCGGTCGAGGCCGAAACCGAAGGCGAACCCGCTGACCTTGTCCGGATCGTAAACGCGATCGAGGCGACGGTCGCAGATCGCCTCGAAGACCGCGGGATCGACC
>JAATET010000034.1 GCA_015655545.1 Chthoniobacterales bacterium
TCGGGGAATTCCTCGCGGGCCACGTCGCTCGCGGAATAAATCGACGCGCCGGATTCGCTGACCATCACGATCGCCACGCTCGCGGGCAGTCCGAGCTTGCGCACAAAGGTCTCGGTTTCGCGCGAGGCGGTGCCATTGCCGATGGCGATGGCCTCGACGTGGAATTTCGTGACGGCGGTCTTGATGATGTGCGCGGCCTCCATGCGCTCGCGATCGCTTTTTTCCGGATAGACGACGTCGTTGCCGAGAAGTTTGCCTTGCTGGTCGAGGAGCACGAGTTTGCAGCCGGTGCGGAAGCCGGGGTCGATCGCGAGCACGGCCTTCTGCCCGAGCGGCGAGGCGAGGAGCAGCTCGCGGAGGTTGTCGGCGAAGACGCGGATCGCTTCCTCGTCGGCTTTCTTTTTGAAGAACAACCGGGCTTCGCCTTCCATCGCGTAGCCGAGCAGGCGCTTGTAGCTGTCCTGCACGGCGAGCTTCACCTGAGCGCCGGCGGGCGAGTCATTTTTTACAAACTGCCGTTCGAGGATGCCGAGTGCTTCGCCTTCCTCGGGCGTAAGCCTTGAATAAAGGAAGCCCTCGGCTTCGCCGCGGCGGATGGCCAGGATGCGGTGGGAAGGCGACGTGGCCGCCGGTTCGCTCCAATCGAAGTAGTCTTTGAATTTCGCGCCTTCCTCTTCCTTGCCGGCGATGACCTTGGATTTGATCACTCCTTTCGTGAGGTAAAGGTCGCGGAGTCTGGCGCGGGCGGACGCGTCGTCGGCGATGCGCTCGGCAAGGATGTCGCGCGCGCCCGGCAGTACGGCGGCCACGTCGTCGACGGAATTCTTTTTGGCGTCCACTTCGACGCTCGCGCCGACGAGCGGGGCGGCTTCCTTCTCGGGATCGGTTCCGGGCGATTGCGCCCAGAGCAGGTCGGCCAGGGGCTCGAGACCGAGTTCCTTCGCGATCGTCGCGCGGGTGCGTTTTTTCGGACGATAGGGAAGGTAGAGATCTTCGAGCGAGGTGAGGGTTTCCGCGGCGTCGATCCGGGCGCGGAGTTCGGTGGTGAGAAGTTTGCGCTCCTCGAGCGAGGAGGTGATGGATTCGCGGCGCTTGTCGAGTTCCGCCAGCTGGTCGAGGCGGTCGCGAATGGCGGCGATTTTGACCTCATCGAGCTCGCCGGTGCGTTCCTTGCGATAGCGTGCGATGAAGGGGACCGTGGCGCCTTCTTCGAGCAGCACGGCGGTCGCGGCGACCTGGCGGGGTTGGATCTGGAGTTCCTGGGAGACTTTGAAGAGATAGCGTTCGATCATCGGGAAAGAAGGTCTGTCATGATGCGGAGCCTTTGACGCGAGTCAACGGTGGATGCGCATGTTTCTGCCCGGCAACTGACGGTGCTTGATTGTGAAAAAGAATGCGGCATGGTTGCTCCGTCAGGCATCCCCCATATCACGGCGGTCCGCTATGCCTCGGGACGCTTGGTCGAATTCTGCAAGGTCATCCATGACCTCACCGCGCGAGAGCGAGGAACAATTTCGATCCGCGATGGAAACTCCGCCATCGGAATGGCGCTGGTCTCCTGGCGCCGTGAAGGGCGTTTAACGCTTTAGGATCGGCGGAGTCGGGCCGGCGGCGGCATTCTTCGTTTCCGGATCCGCAGCCTTCGCTTCCGCACGATCCTGCTTTTGCAGTTTCTCTTCCGCCTTTTGGGCGTCGCCGAAGTCGATGCTGCCGTCGAGGTTTCCTTGATAGGCGCGGATGAACTCGTTTTTGAAAAGGTTTCCGAGGGCGGGCAGGATCGCGACACGCGGGGCATCGAAATCTCCGCTGATCGGAATCTTGGTGGCGAAGCGGTTTTTCGGCTGGTTGCGAAGCAGACGCGTGACGCCGCCCACGAGGCCTTCCCACGCAAGTTTGAGCGGGTTGCGGGCGATGTCTTTCAGATCGGCAATCACGATGCCGTCGAAGATCGGCTTGATGTAGCCTTCGACGTGGCCGTCTTTGGCGGCAAGTTCCGTGGCGAGAGCGAAGGTGCCTTTCTCGAAATCGAAGTAGGCGTAGGCTTTCGTGAAATCGTTGATCGTCTCGAGCGGAATGGGATCCATGGTCGCTTGAAGATCGAAGGTGGCTTTGTCGGGCCGCGGATCAAGCCGCACCTTCGAGCCGAAGCGGCCGGAGCCGAAGACGATGGCGGTGACTTCGATATTCGCGATGAGCGATTTCGAGAGCTTCGAGCTGTTCGTTAGATTCGTGGCCAGCATGTGGATCTGCGTGATCGGCAGATCGATCTTCGGCTTGCTGTAGAAGTCGCGGTAGTGCACCGCGCCGTCGAGGATTTCGAAGCGGTTGATATCCAGCGGAAATAGTTCCTTGATGACGCTCAACCAGGGTTTGTCCACGCCGACCTGGGATGTCTCCTCCGTCGGTCCGGCGACAAAGTTGATGACCGGTCGGTCGAAGACGATCCTGGCCACGAGAGAACCTTGAAAAAGCGCCTGCCATTCGACGGAGAAATCGATATTGCGCGCGGCAAAAAACGGCACGGGCACATCGCCGTCGGTCTTGACAATATCGATGCCTTGCACGGTGTAGGCTCCGCGCCAGAGATGGATGTCCACGTCGTCGATATGGCCGCCGTAGCCGGGTATTTCGTTGATCTTCTGGTTCACGAAGCGCAACACGAAATACGGCATCGCGACGCGAACGGCGACGAGCAGTGCGATGAGAACCAGCAGAAATTGAAACTGGAAACGACCGAAACGGCGAATGAAGCGGAGCATGAGTCTCCCAGGAATCGCGCGTGGCATCCGAAGCGGATGCGATAAACGTGCGCGATGCAGGGTTCGAACCTGCGACTTCTTGCGTGTGAAGCAAGCGCTCTACCACTGAGCTAATCGCGCTAATCGTCGAGCGAGGCAGCTTATGCGGCGGTCAAAATTCGGGGCAAGCAGATAAAGCGCGGCGGTGGCGGCAACCCGCCGGCCCGGTCAACGAAGGCTCAAGACGGATTTCTCGTAAGCTTTGACTTCGGCGATCCACTTATGGCCGACAGGGACATTCTGGCGGGTGCAGAATTCGTCCCACACGGCGCCGAGGGGCAGCGTTTTGGCCTCCTCCATGAGGGCGAGGCGCGTGGCATTGTCTTTGGCGAGCTCGGCTTCGCGCAGTGATTGAATCGGCTCCAGCAGGGCGGAGAGAAGGGCTTTTTGGGCGTTGCGCGTGCCGATGACCCAGGCGGAGATGCGGTTGATGCTCGCGTCGAAGAAGTCGAGACCGATGTGGGTGCGGTCGAGAAATCCGCCGCGCACGATTTCTTCCATGACGGCGCGGGTGGCGTCGTCGAAAAGCACGACGTGGTCGCTGTCCCAGCGCACACCGCGGCTGACATGCAGGAGGATTTCCGGGACGAAGAGCAGGGTGGACGAGATTTTATCCGCCAGGGTTTCCGTGGGATGGAAATGGCCGGAGTCGAGGCAGAGGACGACTTGATTTTTGATCGCGTAGCCCAGGTAAAACTCGTGCGAGCCGACGACGTAGGACTCGGAGCCGATGCCGAAGAGTTTGCTCTCGACGGCGTCGAGATGGAGCTGGGGGTCGAGCTTGTCGGCGAAGATCGTGTCGAGGGATGCCTGCAGGCGCGCGCGCGGAGCCTTGCGATCGGCGGGCAAGTCTTTCGATCCGTCGGGAATCCAGACGTTCGTGACCGTGGGCGAGCCAAGCTGGCGGCCCATTTCGGCTCCGATTTTGCGGCAGGCGATGCCGTGCTGGATCCAGAACTCGCGGATCTTTGGGTCGGGGTGCGTGAGCGTCAGGCCATCGTTGGCGAGGGGATGGGAGAAGAACGAGGGATTGAAATCCAGGCCGAGTCCGTGCGGTTTCGCCCAATCGATCCAGCTTTGGAATTGCGCCACGGTGTAGGCGTCGCGATCGATTTTTTTCCCGCCGAGGTCGGCGTAGCAGGCGTGGAGGTTAAGGCGGTGGCGGCCGGGAATGAGCGAGAGCGCGGTGTCGAGATCCTTGCGCAGCTCGGCGAGCGTGCGGGCCTTTCCGGGATAATTTCCGGTGGCTTGGATGCCGCCGCCTTCGAGCGAGGCGCCTTCTTTTTCGAAGCCGCCGACGTCGTCGCCTTGCCAGCAGTGAATCGAGATGGGGGTTTTCTCGAGGCGGGCGAGTGCGGCTTCGACGTCAACGTTGAGGTCGGCGTAGGCTTCTTTGGCGATCTGAAAGGAGTCGGACATGATGGTGGGCAGTTAGCGTGGGGTTTGAAACTGGCGGAAGATTTGTCCCGCCTCGTCGAGATTTTCCTTGTCTCCGATATCGAACCAGAGGCCGGGAACTTCCCAAGCCCAAACTTCGAGGCGCGGATAAAGCCACTGGATGAGGCGGCCGGGCTGGTCGGGATTGTTGCCTTCGGTGATGTAGGTGTTGATGAGCGGAAGCGTGTCCTTGCGGTAGTAATAGAGCGCGATTCCGGACTTCGTGTGGCTCGGCGCGGAGGGTTTCTCCTCGAAGTGCGTGATGCGACCGTCGGCATCCGTGGTGATGGAGTTGTATTTTTTGACGAGTTCGAGATCGCCGACGTCGTAGATGCCGAGCGTGGCTGGTGCGTGAGGGCCGGCGGCGGCGAAGGCGGCGATCGATTGGCTGAAAAGGTTGTCGCCCGCGACCACGAGGAGGTCTTCCGCAAAAAGGCTTTCGCGATTCAGGACGAAATGCAGATCGCCGATCGCGCCAAGTTTGTCGGCATCGGAGGTCGAGCCGTCATCCACGATCTTGCAGAGAAATTTCGGCTTTCGCCGCTGGTAGCCGGCGGCCCAGTTCTCGAATGCGGCGACGAATTTGTGATTCGTCACCACGTAGACATTTTCGAGATCCGGAATGTCCGCAAGATTGTCGAGCACCCACTCGATCATGGGCTTGCCGGCGACTTCGAGGAGCGGCTTCGGGCGGTTAAGGGTGAGAGGATGGAGCCGGGTCGCGTATCCGGCGGCAAGAATGAGTGCGTTCATGGAGCGATCAAGCGGCGAGGATGGCTCCGTCGCCGATCGTGCAGCGATATGCGATGCCCTGGTGTGCAGTGAGCGCGTGGTAGCGGGAGATAATGGACTCGGAGGCTTCGTCCATGAGATCGGGATCAGCGAGCGCGACAATCGCTCCGCCAAATCCGCCTCCGGTCAGACGGGCGCCGTAAATGCCATCGGTCGCCACGGCGAGCTTTACGAGCGTGTCGAGCTCGGGGGTGCTGTTTTCGAAATTCACACGCGAGCTTTCGTGCGAGGCGGTCATGAGACGGCCGAAGGAAACGAGATCGCCGGCGCGGAGAAAGTCGGCGGCGTGGAAGACGCGTTCGTTTTCGCCGGTGATGTGCAGCGCGCGGCGCTTGATTTCGTCGGGCAGGTTGCTGATTTCGACAGCCGGCGAGGTCGTATCGCGGAGGGCGGGGATGCCGAGCTGCGCGGCGGCGGCAAAGCAGGCTTCGCGGCGGTTGTTGTATTCGCCTCCGGTAAGTTCGTGTTTGACCCCGGAGTGGATCAATAAAAGCGCGGCGCCGGACGGAATCGGGATGAGGGTGAGGGATTCCGTTCGGCAATCGAGAAAGATCGCGTGATCGCGCCGGCCGAAGACGCTGGAGGCGGGATCCAGCAGGCCGCAGTTTACGCCGACGAAGTCGTTTTCGGCGCGCCGGCAGATGCGCGCGAGTTCCATGGGTTCGATGTCGAGCGCGAACATTTTCCGGAGCAGCGAGCCGGCCGCCACTTCCAGGGCGGCAGAGCTGGAGAGCCCGGTGCCGGTGGGGAGATTCGATTCGAAGTGCGCTTCGAACCCGCGGATGGAATGGCCGGCGAGAGTGAGGGTTTTGACGACGCCGAGCGGATAGTTTGCCCAGCCGTGGCTGGGTTCGAACATCGCCGGATCGCCGACGACTGTCGCGTCGGGATTCCCGCTGCTGGAGAGGTTGATGCGGTGGTCGGATCGCGGATTGCCGACGGCGGTGATGCCGAGATTGATGGCCGCCGAAAGAATGACGCCCTCATTGTAGTCGGTGTGGTTGCCAAGGAGCTCGACCCGGCCCGGCGCGAAGGAGGAAAAGGTCATGAGATTTCTCAAGGCGGCGACGGCGGCCGGTTGAGCTGGAGAATTTCGCTTGCCCGGCGGCTGACCTCCTGGAAGCGGGCGGCGTTCTCGGGGAGTTTGATGTTGTCGTCGTAGATGGGGATCATTTCCTTCATGCGCGCGCGGCCCTCGGGGCTCGCGAGGAGTTGCGGGAAACAATTCTTGATGACTTCGAGGACGATGTTCACGCAGACGGATGCGCCGGGGGAAGCGCCCAGCAGCGCGGAGATCGTGCGCTTGGAATTCGTGATGACCTCGGTGCCGTAATGGACGATGCCGGCCTCGCCGTCGGTTTTTTTGATCGCCTGCACGCGAATGCCGGCGTCGATGAGTTTCCAGTCCTCGGGCTTCGCCGCGGGGTAGAAGACGTGGAGCACGTTTATGCGGTCCGCCATGCTCTGGGTGCCTTGTTGGACGAGATATCGCACGAGATCGAGATTGTGAATGCCGACCTTGAGCAGCGTGGCGAGGTTGTCGGGTTTTACGGAAAACGGCAGGTCGGTGACGCTTCCCTTGCGATGCAGGAATTTTGTCGTCCACGCGGCGAACGGGCCGAAGAGGAGTGTCTTTTTTCCATCGAGCAGGCGGGTGTCGAGGTGCGGAACGGCCATCGTGGGCGCGGTCTCGAGCGCCTGGCCGTAAACCTTGGCCTGATGTTTCCCGACGATTTCCGGATTCTCGCAGACCAGCCATTGCCCGCCGATCGGGAATCCGCCGAGGCCCTTGCTTTCGGCGATGCCGGACTTTTGGAGCAGCGGGAGGCTGCCGCCGCCCGCGCCGACGAAGACGAACTTCGTATGGTTCTTCCGCACTTCACCGGTGGCGAGATCCTTGATGCGCAACTCCCAGCCGGCCGCGGTTTCGTTGAGATCCACGACGCGGTGATTGCTCGCGATGCCGCAGCCGGGCTGTTGCGAAAGCCAGGTGAGCAGCTTGCGGGAGATTTCTCCGAAGTTCACATCGGTGCCCGTATCCATCTTCGTCGCCGCGATGGGAACGCCGGACCGTCCCTCGAGGAGAAGCGGAGCCCAGCTCGCGATCGTCGCGCGGTCGGTGGTGTATTCCATCTCGCGGAAAAAATGATGGGCCGACATGCCCGCGTGGCGATCCTTGAGAAAATCGACCTGTTCCCGGCCGTGCACGAAACTGATGTGCGGAATCGGATTGATGAATTCGCCCGGGTTGGTCACCAGCCCATTGGCGACGGCGTAGCTCCAAAACTGCCGGGTTTGTTCGAACTGTTCGAAAATTTCAAACGCCTTGCTCACGTCCACCGTGCCGTCCGGGGAGCGATTCGGCGTGTAGCTGAGCTCACAAATGCCGGCGTGGCCGGTGCCGGCATTATTCCAGCCGTGGGAGCTTTCCTGCGCGAGGTCTTCGGTGACCTCGTAAACCTGGATGTGGAGGCCCGGCTCGAGACATTTGAGCATCGCGCCGAGATTGGCGGACATGATGCCGCTGCCGATCAGGACGACGTCGGGGTTTTCGATGTGTTGGGAATATTTCATGGAAAGGAGAGCCGCCGGGCTCTCAGGCATTCGCGAGGACTTGTTTGGAGCGCGTCATTTTTTCATCCCAGGCGGCCATGTTTCCAGGCGCGAAGGTTCGCGGTTCGAAGGAGGTGCGAACGATGGCGCGGCCTTCCTCGAGTGAGCGGATTTCCTTCGCGGCGAGGAGCTGGGCGAGGATGTTGCCGGCGGCCGTGGCCTCGACGGGGCCGGCGACAACTTGGAGTCCGGTGGCATCCGCGGTCATCTGGTTGAGTAGTGCATTTTGGGAACCGCCGCCCACCACGTGCAAGGTATCCGGAAGATCCGGCATCCAACCCCGCAGCTGGCTGACGAGGGCACGATAACGCAAGGCCAGGCTCTGGAGAATGACGACGGTCAACTCCTCGCGCGAAACCGGAAGAGGCTGCCGCGTTTTTTTGAGATAGGCGACGATCGCCGCGGGCATGTCGCAGGATTTTTGAAATGCCGCGTCGTCGGGATCGATGAAAGACTCGATGGTGCAAGCCGTCGCGCCGCGAATGATCTCGGGCAGGTCGGCGGAGGCGTCCTCGAGCTTCCAGCAGCGCATGCATTCCTGGATGAGCCACATGCCGGTGACGTTTTTCAGGAAACGCGTTGTGCCGCAGAGGCCATGTTCGTTCGAGAATCCGGCCTCGAAGGCCTCGGGCGAGAGAAGTGGCTTCGAAAGCTCGCGGCCGATGAGCGACCACGTGCCGGAGCTGAGGAATAGGGGTTCGGGGGGCGTCGCGGGAACTCCCGCCACGGCGGAGGCCGTATCGTGTCCCCCGCAGGCGACGACGTTCAAGCCCGCGCAGCCGCTGCCGGGCAATAGCTGGCCGACGATGGTGCAGGGTTCGGTGATCGACTGGAGAAGACGCGCGGGCACGCCGATCGCGGCGGCGAGCTCGAGATCCCATTCCGGCTGCCCGGCTTTGAGCATTTGCGCGGTGCTGGCGATCGTGCGTTCGGTGATTTTTACCCCCGTCAGCCAATAGGTGAGAAGATCGGGCACGAAGAGCAATTGATCGGCGGCCTTCAAGACTTCGGGATAGTCGCGCGCTTCGGCGGCGAGCTGATAAAGCGTGTTGAAGGGCAAAAACTGAATGCCGGTGCGGCGGTAGATTTCCTCGCGGGGCACGACCCTGGCGACCGCGTCGATCATTCCGTCGGTGCGGCTGTCGCGATACATCCAGGGGAGACCGAGAAGCCGTCCGCGGGCGTCGATGAAGCCGTAGTCCACGCCCCAGGTGTCGATCGCCATGGAGACGAGCGTGTCGCCGAATTGGCCGCGCGCGGCGGCGAGGGCGGCTTTGATCTCGGCAAAAAGCAGGGGAAGATTCCAATGCCAGCCCGTGGGCAGTTCGATGTTGGTGTTGGCGAAACGGCTGACCGTTTCGAGCCGCAGGGTCCGGCCGTTGTAAATGCCCGCGACCAATCGCCCTCCGCTGGCGCCGATGTCCACGGCGGCGTAAACTTGATCCGCCATGGTGCTCAGCGGGGAATGATGGCTTCGGAATATCCCGGGATCCCGGGATGCGCGAGGGCGAGCGCTCGCTCTTCGCGAGGAAGGATTTTATGAGAACGGCGGGGGCTTTCCGGCACAAGCATGGCACCCGGATCATAACTGACCGGGCGCGCGGCGAGCAACATTGCAAAAGAAATTTTAATTCTGCTTGCATCGACGATCCCTCCAAAAGAAAAGTAAACAAAGAAAAACAAACATTTCCAAAATTCGTGACCTATCGTTATGTAAATTACTTGTGGGACGATGCCGCGGCCGCCGCGCTCGATCCTGTCGCCCGTCTTGTTTATCGCTCGAACATGCTCGGCAGCGATCAACGCATCACCAATACCGGCGGTGGCAATACCTCGTCCAAGCTCGTCGAGACGGATCCATTGAGCGGCCAGCCGATCGAGGTTTTGTGGGTGAAGGGCTCCGGCGGCGACTTGCGCACGAGCACCCGTGAGAATTTCTCATCGCTCTACCAGGATAAAGTCGTGGGACTGCAGACCGTCTATGGCGCCCGCGCCGACAAGGGCCTGAAATCGCAGGCCGAGGACGACATGGTCGGCATGTTCACGCATACGACGTTCAATCTGAACCCGCGCGCCTCGTCGATCGACACGCCGCTGCACTCCTTCCTCGCCGGAAGGCATGTCGACCACATGCATCCGAACGCGATCATCGCCATCGCCGCGTCGGCCCATTGCGAAAAGCTCACCAAGGAAATCTTCGGCGGTGAAATGGAATACGTGCCTTGGATGCGCCCGGGCTTCGAGCTCGGCCTCGCGATGCA
>JAATET010000020.1 GCA_015655545.1 Chthoniobacterales bacterium
ATTTCGCGCGGCGGACGGAGCCCTTGCGCTCGACTTCGAGCTTCGCGATGCGGGGAGAGTGAAGCGGGAACACGCGCTCGACGCCTACGCCGGAGCTGACGCGGCGGACGGTGAAGTTCGCATTGATGCCGGTGCCTTTGCGGCCGATCCCGATGCCCGTATAAATCTGGATACGCTCCTTGTCGCCTTCAATGACGCGGGTGTGCACCTTGACGGTATCGCCGACGGCGAACTGCGTGGTGTCTTTTTTCAACTGCTCGTTTTCGATGGTGGCGATCAAGTTCATGGCCGGAAATGGTGGACCGGAAATACTGCCCGGATTGGCGGGAGACGCAAGTGTCAAATTTGCGATTCGACTGCGGAAGTTCGGAACTATGCCGTGAGCAGGCTCAGAATGGCCTTCTGCGTGTGCAGCCGATTCTCGGCCTGCTGGAAAATCGTGTCGGCATGCGCCTCGAGCGTCGCGTCGGTGATTTCCTTGCCGCGATAGGCGGGCAGGCAATGCATGACCAGCGCGCCGGGTTTGGCCGCGGCCACGAGATCGTCATCGATTTGGTAGCTGCCCAATTGAGCGATGCGGTAGGCGGCTTCGTCCTCCCTGCCCATGCTCACCCATACGTCGGTGTAGAGCACGTCGGCGCCGTCCGCGGCGTCCTTGAGCCCGGTCGTGACGGCGATTTTTCCGCCCGCGCGGGCGAGCAAATCGGCGGGAGGCTGGTATTGCGGGGGCGCGGCGATGCGCAGCTCGAAGCCGAGTTTGGCCGCCGCCCAGATCCACGAGCGGGGCACGTTGCATTCGCCGTCGCCGATAAAGCAGACTTTCAAATCGTCGAGGCTCCCGCGTTTTTCGCGAATCGTGAAAAGATCGGCCAGAATCTGGCACGGATGCTCCTCGTCGGTGAGCGCGTTGATCGTGGGAATGCCGCTGTATTGCGCGAATTCCTCGACATCCTTCTGCGCAAATGTGCGGATGACCGCGCCGTGCAGCATGCGGCCCATCACGCGCGCGGTGTCCTTGATCGGCTCGCCGCGGCCGAGCTGAATGTCATTCGACGAGAGGAACATCGGGTCGCCGCCGAGCTCGCGAATGCCGACCTCGAAACTCACGCGGGTGCGGGTCGAGCTTTTGGAAAACATGATTGCCCAGCACTGGTGGCGGAGCGGATGCGCGGCGTGACGGCCGCGCGTGGACTTCATCCCGGCGGTCGCGTCGAGGATCTCGAGAATCTCGACGCTCGAAAGCGACTCGATGGAGAGCAGGTGTTTCACCCGGCGTTTCTAAGTCGCCCCTTCGCCCACGGCAATCTTCCTCTTCCGCTTCCTCTTAATCTTCCTTGGCTTATTTTGGAGGAAGAGGAAGCGGAGGATTAAGAGGAAGAGCTTTTAAGAGGGGGGCTTGCGAGCACGCTGCGGAGGATCGCGACCGCGGCATCGATGTCCGCGCGCTCGATATTCAAAGGCGGGAGGAAGCGGATGGTTTTTTCGCCGGCGGGAATCACGAGCAAGCCGGCGTCCATCAAAAGCGACGTGAGCACGAGCGAAGGGGGGCGGCTGTCTGTGCTGCCGATTCGGTCTTTGAAATCGGCGACGACTTCGAGCCCGATCATCAGGCCGAGCGCGCGAACTTCCGTGATGAGCGGCGACTCGAGGGCGCGCAGCACGCCGGCGAAATACGCGCCGCTCTCGCGAGCGTGGGCGAGCAGGTCCTTTTCTTCGATCTCGTCGAGCACGGCGAGGCCCGCCGCGCAGGCCACGGAGTTGCCGCCGTAGGTCGTGCCGTGCGTGCCGGGACCGAGCAGATTGCAGAGCGGCCCGCGGTCGTCGAGCGTGCGGTGGCGCGCCCAGAATCCGCCGAGGGGGAAGCCGTTCGCGATGCCTTTGGCCCAGCTGATGCCGTCGGGTTCCACACCCTCCGGCGCGATGCTTTTCCAGCCGCGCCAATCGCCGGTGCGGCCGAGCCCGCATTGCACCTCGTCGAAAAGCAGGAGCAGATGATTCGCGTCGCAGATTTCGCGCAGGCCGAGGAGAAATTCCGGTGTCGCGAGATGGATGCCGCCTTCGCCCTGGATCGGCTCGAGCAGGATCGCGACGGTCTTCGGCCCGATCGCGGCGCGCACGGCGGGGAGATCGTTGTTTGGCAAATGCGCGAAGCCTTCGAGCAGCGGCGCGAAACCGGTTTTCACTTTTTCCTGAGCCGTGGCGGAGATGCCGGCCATCGTGCGGCCGTGGAAGGAATTCTGGAACGTGAGGATCTCGTAGCGGCCGGTCGTGCTGCCGAATTTCCGCGCGAGTTTGATGAGGCCTTCGTTGGCCTCGGCGCCGCTGTTGCAGAAAAAAACTTTTCCATCGAGCTCGATGAGCCGCACGAGCCGTTCGGCGAGCACGGCTTGCTGGCGGGTGCGATAGAGATTCGAGGTGTGGACGAGCTGGCCGGCCTGCTCGGCGACGGCCTTCGTGACCCGCGGGTGCGCGTGGCCGAGCGAGCAGACGGCGATGCCGGCGCCGAAGTCGACGAGCTCGCGCCCCTCGTCGGTCCACACGCGGCAGCCTGCGCCGCGTTCGATGGTGAGATCGAAGCGGCCGTAGGTCGGCATGACGTATTGGTCGTAGAGGCTGCGCGTATCGGTCATGCCCAAGTGGCGCAAGCTTCCAGCTTGCGGTCAATAAACAATTGCCGGCCGGAAGCCGACGCTACACCAGCATTTCGCGGAACTCGCCCTCGTCGAGAATTTTCACTCCGAGCTCCGTGGCCTTTTCGAGCTTCGAGCCAGCCTCCCCGCCCGCGAGCAGGTAGTCCGTGCTCTTGCTCACGGAGCCGGTGACCTTGCCGCCCAGCGAACGGATTTGCTCCGCGATCTGCTCGCGCGGCTCGCTGAGCGTGCCGGTGATGACGAAGGTTTTTCCGGAGATCGGGCTTCCGGTTGGTGATGCGGTTTCCTCGGAAGCGGGACGAATGCCGTATTTTTCGAATCGATTCAATGTTTCACGCCCCTCGTCGCTGTCGAACCACGTAATCGCCGCTTTCGCCGCGACTGGACCGATGGTCGTGTTGACATCGCGGGGGTGCTTTGCAGCTTTTGATTTTGTCGCCGCGCCGGCACGTAGAAGTTTTTCACCGAGCGCGTCGGCCTGATGCTTCAATGATTCGCGTTCTTCTTTTGTGAGATTTTTGTTCGGGGCGGTGAGGGCGTCGAGACGAACGATGTCGCGGAGGATTTGCGAATCGGCGACGGCTGCAAGATCCGGATGAAGGGCCGCGATTTCACGCGCGGTGACGGCGCCGACTTCCGGGATGGCCAGGGCGTGCAGCCAGCGCCAGAGCGGGAGGGTTTTCGAGCGTTCGAGAGCGTGGAGGAGCTTTTGGGCGTTTTTTTCGCCGAAGGTGTGCGGCTCGTCGTCCGTGCCGAGATTCAAGGGCGCGAGGTCGGAAAGCTGCAGGTCGAAGAGGTCGAGTGGCGAGCGCACGAGGCCGCGTTCGATGAGCTTGAGCGCGACTTTGTCGCCGAGGTTTTCGATGTCGAGCGCGCCGCGCATCGCGAAATGCTCCACCAGGCGGGTGAGCTGGGCGGGGCAATGAAGATTCACGCAGCGCACGGCGACGAAGCCTTCCGCGCGCACGGCTTTTTCCCCGCAGGCCGGGCAGTGCTCCGGCATTTTGAATTCCCGCTCGGAGCCGTCGCGCAAATCGGCGCGCACTTTCACCACCGCCGGAATGACCTCGCCGGCCTTTTCGATGACGACGGTATCGCCGATGCGGATGTCCTTCCGCGCGATTTCTTCCTCGTTGTGCAACGTGGCGCGGCTCACCGTGCTGCCGCTCACGAAGACGGGCTCGAGCTCGGCGACGGGCGTGAGCACGCCGGTGCGGCCGACTTGCACGGTGATGTCGCGCAGCTTCGTCTCGGCCTGCTCGGGCTCGTATTTATAGGCCATCGCCCAGCGCGGGGCTTTGTTCGTGGAACCGAGCTCGCGCTGCTGGTCGAGGCTGTCGGCTTTCAGCACGGCACCGTCGGTCTCGTAGACGAATTCGTGGCGGACTTCACCGAGTTCGCGAATGGCGGTGATGGCTTCCTCTACGGAGGCGGCGAGGCGCAGCCAGGTGCCGGTGGGCATTTTCCAGCGTTCCAGCCATTGCATGAACTCGGTTTGCGTGGCGGGATTTTCGCCCGCGAGCAGGCCGAACGCATAGAAGACGGCGCCGAGATTGCGGGCGGCGACGATCCGGGAATCGAGCTGCTTGAGCGTGCCGGCGGCGGTATTGCGCGGATTGGCGTAGGCGGGCAGGCCGGCTTCGTCGCGTTCCGCGTTGACGCGGGCGAATTCTTTTTTCGGAAGATAGACTTCACCTCGGATTTCGATTCGGGCGGGGGTGTTTCCCGCGAGTTCGTGCGGGATCGTGCGAATCGTGCGGACGTTTTCCGTGACGTCGTCGCCAGTCGTGCCATCGCCGCGGGTCACGGCGCGGGTGAGTTTTCCTCCTTCGTAGAGGAGCGAAATGGCGACTCCATCGACCTTGGGCTCGACGGTGAGCGGGATCTCGGCTCCGGGGAGCAGGCGCTGCATGCGCCTGACGAAATCGGCGACTTCCTCCTCGGAGTAGGTGTTGTCGAGGCTCTGCATGCGCACGAGGTGCCGAGCTTGCTTGAAGGCTTGCTGCACCCCGCCCCCCACGGTTTGCGTAGGGGAGTTTTCCGAGCCAAGCTCGGGATGCGCGGATTCAAGATACGCGAGCTCGCGGTAAAGCGCGTCGTATTCGCGGTCGGAAATCCCGGGTGCGGCGTCCTCGTAATAGAGGCGATTATGCCGCTCGATCAGCGCACGGAGCTGGAGGATGCGATTTCGCGAGTCGTTTTCCATGGAGAAGCTGAGCGCAGGCGATGCCGAGCAATGCGCCGGCGGCGTCCGCGAGAAGATCGCCACGATCGTTCCCGCTTCGTCCGGGCGTATACACTTGGTGAAATTCGTCGCTGAAGCCGATCAAAACCATGGCGACAAAAACCAGCATTGAAGTCTTCAAGGCTGAGCGCCCGAAGCTGCGGAAAAAAGCGGAGGCCAGAAGAGCCGCTCCGACCGCGAAGATAAATGTATGAACGACTTTGTCCGCCTGCAGAAAGGGAAGGGGCTCTATCCGATTCCCCGGGATGGAGGACAATATAAACAGCGTGATGCACCAGGCTAAAAATCCGATCCA
Organism: Chthoniobacterales bacterium; assembly: GCA_015655545.1. GTDB lineage: Bacteria > Verrucomicrobiota > Verrucomicrobiia > Chthoniobacterales > JAATET01 > JAATET01. The sequence continues at coordinate 5,192 of JAATET010000020.1, forward strand.
GAGAAGGGTGGCCACTGGTTTACTGCCGGTCGGTTTGGGATGGCATGGCGCCTGCTTGGGAGAGTTCACGTATTCAGGATGCGGTCCGGCTGGAAGGGATATGTCGCTAAAACTTGGGAGGAGTTTACGATGGGAATCAGCCGGGCTGCAATTTTTTGCCGGTTCAATCCTAGGCGCGGCATGATGATCTAACGAAGACTGTCCGTCGTTGGTAGGAAGGCATCCTGAGGACAAGACATGTTGGAGTGAGAGTTCATGCTCAATAGTAAGCGAAAGTGCCTCAAAGCTTCGGAGTTCCCAATAGATCTTTTAATAACTATTGCAACGATTTGTGATTTCCCGAGTTTCTTCAATGTGCTCATGAAAGCTTTTTCACCTCTTTGCAACACTATAGCCCCCTTTTTGCTTTACACCCTTTAAGGCTTGGTTACCTGTTTCTCCACAGCAAAATTGAAATATTACTTACCCCAGAACCCCATGCGTTGCCTTTTTCCTCATATTTCCTTCCGTCTTCCTGTCCTCGCGCTGTTTCTGGGAACGGCGTTGCTTGTTGAAGACGCGAAAGCGGATCCCTCTTTTGACGTTCGGGCGAAGACCAAGGATAAGATTACGGCAACCCTCTATGTCTCGAATGTTTTTGTGCTTGGAAAAGCACGGCAGGGGTCTTTTGGAGCGCCTTCGATCAACGACAAGGGTGCGATCGCTTACGCCTGTATTCTCTCCGGCAGCGGTTTGAGCTCATTGAGCAGCAACTCCGTGGTGGTGCGTCTGAAAGGAAAAAAGCCTGCCCATGTGGCAATTCAGGCCGACAATATCGTGGACGATAGCTTTCTTCCTCCGGTCCCCGGCGCCCCATCCGCGGTTTCGCAGACCGGCCGTATGTATCGCATCGGTCGGGATGTCGCTATAAACAACAAGAACCGCGTTGCGTTCGCTGGCCAGTTGCTCTATACTAAGAGTAGTTGGGGAATCGACCCAACCTTTTCCACGGCAGATACATCTGTTTACGGAGAGCTTACTCCGGCTACCAAAAAGGCGACGGCGTTTTACAATTTCGGTTTGAGTCGGTATTTGGATTTTTCCGAAGATATTTTTACCCGGACGATCAGTTTAAATACTCAAGGCTCGATCGCCTATGACGCAGAGTTTGGGATCACGTCGGATCAGTTTGTTCCTGGGTTCGCTTATTCGAATCCCGCGAACTATTTTACATTTGACGATGGGTCAAGAAGTCCGAGTCCCGTGGTGATTGCCACGACCGAGTCCCCGGTTATCGGACTGCCATATTTCACGACTTTTCAATCGTTTTCTCCGTCGATTATCGCGGATCACAATGTGGCCTTTGTTGTCGCGGATATCAGCGACACCGGGGATTCCTTCGACGGCATCTGGCAGGGCGATAACCCCGATCTCCAGCCGGTTACGGTCAAAAACACCGCTGCTCCTGGCGGCGGAAAATACGCGACTTTCGGAGAAAAAATCGGCCCCAGCCGCAATGGCAAAATGTGCGCGTTTACAGCGACTCTGAGCGGCTCCGTGAGCGCGGGTGTCTTCCGCGTCAACAAAGATGGCTCCAAGGGTGTTCGTATTGCCGCCGTTGGTGATGCCGCCCCGGACAACGCGCTCAGTGGCAACCTCGGGAATTTCACCGCTTTCGACCTTGCCGTGACCAACAATTCCGGCCAGGTTGCTTTTCAGGGCTCCGTGGCAGGAACAACGACCGATCGGTCAGGAATTTGGTTGTCGGATCGAAATGGAAGCAGCCTTTCACTGATCGTAGTCGAAGGTCAGACGATCCGAGTGGGCTCCGTATCGAAGAAGATAACGAAGATTGCGTTCAGCCCGATCTCGGGTCTCAATTCCAAGGGACAGGTTGCCTTCACGGCGTCCTTCACGGATCGTACGTCGGCGGTGATCGTCGCCCAATTGTAGTCGCTTCCTTTTTATATTCAAACGCCGCAGCCCCGAAAGCTGCGGTGTTTGGCGTTTAATGCTGGATGAGTTCGATCTCGTAGCCCTCCGGGGCGTCGATAAATGCGATCACGGAACCGTTTGAGGTTCTGGTCGGTCCGTCGCTGAGCGGGTAGCCGAGCGCCGCGGCGTGTTTGGCAAACGCCTCGATATCTTCCACCTCGAAACCGAGATGCGTCAGGTCGGGGCCGACCTGCACCGGGCCGCTCTCGTCGAACTTGCAGATCTCGATCTCTTCCTCGCTGCCCGGCACCTTGAAAAATACCAGCTCCGAGCCGCGCGGGCTTTTGGAACGGCGCGTCATCTCGAGGCCGAGCACATCGCGGTAAAAACCGATTGTCTTCTCGAGATCCGTGACCCGGTAGCGCGTGTGAAGGAGCTTTTTGATCATGCCGATCTTTAGCACAGGCTTCCATTTGCGTCCACGTGCGCCGGTTTCACGAGGACACGCTTGTCAGCGTCGGATGGAACACCGAGCGTAGCCGGGTTCAAAGATGCAAGAGTGGATGCGAAAAATCGGGCGATTGGCTCTACTGGCCGCCGCCGCGGTCGTGCTGGTGTGGATCGGCTGCGAGCTGGCTGTCGAAGCCGCCGCCTGGGGCCGCTGCTACGACCGGCTTGACCAAGTGCCTGCCCGCGAGACCGCCCTCGTGCTCGGGACGTCGAAATACGTCGCCGCGGGCCGCCCGAATCTCCACTACCAATACCGCATGGACGCCGCCGCGGCGCTCTACAAGGCCGGCAAGGTGAAACGACTGATCGTGAGCGGCAACGGCAGCGAGGCCTATTACAACGAACCTCGCATGATGCGCGACGATCTTGTGGCCCGCGGCGTGCCGATCGAGCGCATTATCATGGACGCTGCCGGGCTGCGCACTTTCGACTCCGTGGTCCGCGCGGCGGAGGTTTTCCATTCGCCCGCGTGCATTGTCGTTTCCCAGCCTTCGCATAACAAACGCGCCATCTTCATCGCCCGCACTCGGGGCGAGGATATGATCGGATGGAACGCGCGGCCCGTGGGCTTCTGGATCGATCCGCGCACGGCGATTCGTGAGCGGCTGGCGCGCGTGCTGGCCGTGCTCGACGTCACCGGCCTCAACCAGGATCTTGGCCTCTCCTCCCCCGCAAAGACGCTGTCCTCCGCCGCGGAGCCACGCTAGCCTGCCCGCCATGTCCCAAGCTCCGCTGCTCCGCGCCACCGGCCTCGAGCGCTCCTTCAAAATCGGTCGCCGTTCGATTCAAGTGCTGCGCGGCATCAGCCTCGAAGTCACCGCCGGTGAAGCTGTCTTTCTTTGCGGCGCCTCGGGCGCGGGCAAGACCACTCTTCTTTATACGCTGGCGGGTCTGGAGCGGCCGGAAGCCGGGGAGGTTTTTTTTGAAACCACCAGCGTCTATGGCATCGGCGACAGCCGCCTTGCGCGGTTGCGCAACGCGCGCATGGGCTTCGTCTTTCAATCCTATTTTCTGCTGCCCGAGCTGACCGCGCTCGAGAACGTGCTCGTGCCTTCCTTGATCGGCGGTGGCTCTGCGGCGGAACGTGCCGAGGCGCTGCTCGAACGCGTCGGCCTCGCCGAACGCATTCATCACCTGCCGGCGGAACTGAGCGGCGGCGAGCAGCAGCGGGTCGCCATCGCCCGGGCCTTGATCAATGATCCCATCGTGCTTTTTGCCGACGAGCCGACGGGAAATCTCGATTCGCGCAATGGCGAGTCGATCATGGAACTGCTGTTGGGCATCGGCCGCGCCGATCGGCGGACGCTGATCGTCGTCACGCACGATGCGGAACTTGCGCGCCGCGGCGACCGCGTCCTCCACATCGAGGACGGCCTGATCGCGGCCTGAAAAAATGCTGTCGGCGGCTGCATTTGTTTTCCCGCCGGATTCGCAAATCTGGCGCCTGAGCCGCGAGAATGCCTTGTTGCTTGGCGGTCCGGCGGCCGCGATCCTGCAAGTCGCGCATCCCGAGATCGCCGCCGGAGTCGCGGCGCACAGCGAATTTCGCCAGGACGCTCTCGGGCGGCTCCGCCGCACGCTCGACGCGGTTTACACGATCACCTTCGCGACGCGTGCCGAGGCCGAGGCGATGCAAAAACGTGTCGCCGCGGTGCATGCGAAAGTCCGTGGCAGCCACCCGGTGGCTTACGATGCTTTCTCGCCCTCCGCGCAGTTGTGGGTGCTGGCGACGTTGATCGGAGTGGGCACGCAATTGTTCGAGCAGCTGGTTTCCCCGCTTTCGGTCGCGGAGCGCGAGGCGCACTACCGCGAGATGAGAGTCTTCGGAAGTTACTTTGGACTCGATCCTGCGTTCGGTCCGCAGACGTCGGAGGAATTCCGCGATTATTACGCGGCCATGCTGGCCGGCCCGGAACTTGCATCGATTCCGCTTTGCCGCGAGATGGCGTGGGCGGTGGCGGTTCCGCATGCACCAGTCTTCCTGCGGCTGGCATCGCGACCGCTGGTCGGCCTGATGGCGGAGTTGATTCCCGCGCCAGTGAGAGAGCGGCTGGGATTTCGCTCGACGAAAAGTTCCCGGGCGATCTTCGCGGCGACACGCGGCGTTTTACGCGGCTTTCTTCCGGTAATGCCCGGCGCCCTTCGGTTCACGCGTCCTTACCGAAAAGCTCGGCAGAGGAATTGAACTTTCCCGCTTGCCTCACCATGTTTCCCAACGCATAGTGCGCGGCTCGTTTGACTCTATCGTCCAGCGGTTAGGACACCGCCCTTTCACGGCGGATACACGGGTTCGAATCCCGTTAGAGTCGCCACTTCTTTTTCCTCTAAACGCCCTCCAAAGCTATTAAAATCAGCCTTTGCGGGCTGCTATTTGAATTAAGATCCCTGTGTGTAGCGACACGGTGAATCTTGCGCATTTCTGCACGGTGAATCGTGAACACGAGGCCTCTTTTTTTCACGTTGAATCCTAGACACTGGCCGCTGATCCTCTGTTTATGAGCATCTGCGAGCACATGACGAATTTGCCACTGCGCACGATTCTATAGAAATTTGCGGTCTCTTTTTGCCAATCATGCAACGACTCCACTGAAGCGATAACCCGATCGCGTCAGAGCCCCAGAAGCTTCATTATGGCGTCATCGAGGTTCCAGATGAAGCCGATGTCGTCCAGCCACCGCCAGCGGTAGGGAGCAATTTCCCGACGCTCCGCGCTCACTGCGTCATTCGATGGAACTCGATCTTTATCCCAAGGAACGTCCCGAAATGATGTCGCCGGATGTATCTCGAAGCGGCGCTCATGCGAAGAGCCGCTGGTCGTGAATTTGACGAGTCCGACTTCATCCGCCTGCAAAGAAAGGGACTTCTTTTCGTCGATGATTACCTCGTAAAACGCTCGCGGCTTCAACCGGCGCACGACTCGGCGAATCTCGCTCCCGGGCGCGGAACTCGATTCCGTCCATCGACGGATCGTATTCGGTCCATCCGGCCAGCTTTGGATTTGAACGGATACGGATTTCCCGTCCGTCCGTGTGATCGCCAACTCCCACTCCGCCGCGTGACGGGGAAAATATTCCATTCCGTCCGCGATTGCGGACACTCCGAAAGGCGTGACGCTTCGGATCTTGGAATTTCCCGCAGTGACGGTGCAATCGCTGGTGCTCGGGTCGATGAGATACTCGTGCCCGCGCAAAGAATATCTGATCCGTGTGCCGTTCAGTTCATCCGTGAGGTGCGGTTCGAAATACAGGCGATCGGGCTTTGGCTGGATGCCATAAATGTCGCGGAAGAGGCCAACAATCGTGAGGCAATTTCCCGCAAGGATGTCGTCGCCGGCGCCCTCTTGAGAATTTCGCTCGTAGCGTTGAAACGACAGTCCGTCTCGCTCGTAACGAGCCAGGACGTTCTGGACGTATTTCACCGCGATTGCGGGATCGTAGCTGGCGTAGGCGCGCACGCCGACCTCCCCCCACGAAAGAAAAATCGCGCCGTTTTCGTAACGCGGAAACGGGAAATTGCTCCCGGCGCCTTCTTCGTTTGCATAAGGAAAAAAGCTGAGCGGCCAATGGAAGAGGTCCTCTTTCCGCATCTCGGATTCGATCCGGTCCAGGATCGCCTTTTTTCGTTCCGGGTCGTCGCAAATGCCGTAGCTGATCGCCGAAAAATTCACCGGCGTGACGAGATTGTCGCCATGCACGGAGCCGTCCTTGTCACGCCAATAGACATACCATTTCTTTTTCGGATTCCAGAATCCGCCGTCCGCGATCGGCCGGTTGAAACTCGTCTTCAAACGCGCTGCGAAATCACGATAGAACCGCGCGCTCGCTGGATCGCCGAGTGCGTCCTCGGCATCGCTCCACCGGCTTAGCGCGTAATAGAGCTTCGCGTTGACGAGCGCGTTTTCATAGGACGCCCAAATAATGTCGATCCAGTCGCTGCCGTGATTTTCCCTGGTCGAGTCGGTCATCATTGCGACCAGCCCGGAGTTGCCGACTTCGCGGTCCATTAGAAATTTCAACGCGCGTTCGCAAGCCACCTTTTGACCCGCGAGCCACTCGCGGTCGGCGGTGAGGTCGAAGAGCTCGGCCACGTTCGTGACGTAGTCGGGCTGGGAATCCATGAGGTATCCCCACTGCGCTTCGTAGAAGCCCTCCGATCCGAAACTGCCCGGCATCGCATCTCCCGCGTCGTAGGTCCAGCGGGACTTCACCCGGCCGCTTTTCTCGATCGCGTGATCGCGTTCGTAATCCAGCGCCGCCGCGAGGTTGGCCAGGTAATTGGGATCGTCGAGCGCCAGTCCGATTTGCGCGAACCATTGCTCATGCAGGCAGATGTAGCCGCTTCGCCAACCGTTTGCTCCGACCAGCTTGGTGTCGATGACCCCATATCGGCCCACGGTGTTCAACAGCTCGCGAATGCTTTCGCCGTCGATGCCTTTGAACGTGCCGCGATCGTAGGTTGCGTCGTAATCGAGCGCCTCCAGCGAAAATTCCACGCTCACTTTTCCCGCCTTCACCTCGAAGGGCGCCCACAGATCCTGACGGTCGGCCAGCCAGCGGTGGAGCTCGTGCCGGGGCTTCAATTCACGGTCGCTTTCCAGGTAGTCGAACGAAAAGACATCGCCGGGCTGGTGTGAAAACCGCACCGCCTCAAACGCATCCTTCACGACGCTTGGAACGATGCACAGCGCGTCGCCCGCCTCCACATTCCAAAACGTCACCGCGCCCGTGTGGACGCCGTAAGTCGTGTTGATTCGCTCGAGATATTTGTTCCAGACGACTCCGCCATTCCCGAGGATTCCGCCCTTCCACGTGGACATGCGCGCAAAGTTCCACTCAGGCATGGCGGCGTCCTCCAGAGTAGCCTGTCCCGGATACTCGCGGTCGATCCGCCACGTGATCCCAGCCGCTCGCACCGTGAATTGCCACGTTTCGCGAACGAGAAATCCCGGTCGCCCAAAGACGATGCCGCTCACCGTGACTGCGTCCGTGCCGATGCTCACCTTCGGCGTGGCGATTCCTTGTTTAGTGGTGAACCAGTCCTCCCCTTGACGGAAGCCGCTGAAGACCCCGGTCTTTGCCACGACCTGACGGCCACGCACGGTCACCCGGTTCAGAACACAACGCCCGTCGTAGCTCAATCGCAGCGCCAGTTGGCCGGTTCCATCCGTCATCTCGACGGACTTTCCGTCCGCGTCCTGTCGAATCGATCCGCTCGTGGCAGCCTCGAGCGAACGCGCGCTCAGCAGCGCGGCGACAACGATCACAGCCGCCGGCACAAGGAGAGGATTCGCGATCACATCCTTTCGCTCCGAGTTAGGACGGCTGCGCCAATTTCAAATACATGGAGCCGCTCTTCGCACTGATTTCCGCTCCATTCGGCGTGCGGGTGGCCTCGCCGTCCGAAACCTCCACGGCATATTTGAAATCGAAATATTCATAGGACAGCCGCCCGGGCGAGACTTCGGCCAGGGCGCTGCTTTTGGGATTCCATTCGAAATCGAGGACCAGCGAGGCATCCTTCGGGGCTCCGGTGGCCGCGAGGAAAATCCCGCTCTCGTCGAACTTGATCGACAGCATCGCTCCGTCCTCCAAAGGCAGATCGACGGTGAGGCAGGGGGATTGCTCCGTGATCGTAGGGACTTTCGCCGCGGTGGCCGGCGAGCGGCTCCCGTCCTTGTGTTGCAGGAATATCCGTCCGGCCGCTCGTTTGTCATCGCTTTCGCTCCAATGGTGCCCATCGAGCACCGAAAGCATGCGCTGCTGGATGCCATGATTTGTAACCGGCGTTTTCAGGAACGGCTGCGCGTATCGGTCGCTGTAAACAACGATATCGCGGAAATAAATTTCGCGCCCATTGAGGTGCAGATTCGCGCGGTAGAAGCGGCTTTGATACCACACCGTGCGCACCGCGGGATCGTTCCGGTCGAAAGGGTCGCTCAGGACGATTTGCGCCTGCATCGGCGTCGTCGGAAAGACCTCTCGAAAGCGCCGGCCGGTCGCGCCCATCGTCTCGACCTTTAGCGCTCCGTCGCCTTGGAATTTTGCAAGTTCTTCCATCTGGATTCGGTAGCCCTTTTCCATTTCCGGCCACCCGAAGCTATTCTCCTGGCCGAGCTGCGCGTAGGCGAACTCGCCGCACGGAGCCTCGGCAAGGGTGCGCAGAAAGTTGCGGATAAAAGTCGTGGACCGTCCCGACGGCCAGACCGGCTCCATCGTATCGATCATGTTCAGGACGGCGCCCGAATCCGGCGCGGTGGGCTCGAGTCGATACCGCTGCTCGTAGGCATAGACGGGATCCTGTCCGAGCAGGCGAAAGACGGGCGTCGGAATCTGGTTCGCCTTTGCAAGCGCGGGGCTCCACGCATTGATGCGGGAAGGGTAGTAGCCCGCGATTGGCGCTCCCCAAATGGTGAAGCCGTCGGTGGCGATTTGATCGCGGCACACCGCGAAAGCCTCGACCCCGTATTCGTCGCTGAGGTGGGCCATCGTCCACGCATCGAGGTTCCAGGCGGCGACCGATTTCGGCGTGCGGCCCCATGTTTGCTTGAACCCCTTCATGGCTGCATCCGCCAATTTCCTGCGTTCGGCGGAGGTGTAGCCGATCGTGTAGGCCACCGGGACGTGGTAGTCCCATTCCCATTCCGGCTTTCCACGCCACGCCACGCCGGCTTCGTCCGTAAGCGCGCGGTTCATCTCGAACCAAAGGCCCGTCTCATGCGTGTCGGGCATATTGTCGCGGAGATACTTCACGAACGGACCGCTCACCAACGCGTCGTATTGCAAAAGCCACGTCGCCGGGAATCGATGTTTCTGGATCAACTCCATCTGTTCCTTCACGGGAAGCATCAAGTCCATGGGGCCGCGAGGCTCGCTGGCGCGGATGAAATTCATGATGTTCACGGCGCGAAGCGCGCCCTTTGCCGCCGCGGCCTGGGAGCCCGCGCCTCTTCCCAGGCTTTCCCACGCGAGACCGGCGGCACTCGTCGCGAAGAAAACCTTCAACGAATGACTCAAAAACGAACGTCTGTTGAAATCCATAGAGGTAGCTTCAAATCAGTTTGCACGAGCCTGTGCATTCTCCACGGAGATTCGCGTAACGATCAGCTTTTTGTCGATGGATTGCGCGCCGCTGGGAAGGGAAAACGGGAGGCACATCTGCGAATGTGTGACTGACAGGATGAAACAAAGGCGTTCTCGATTCTTTCGCCAAGAATTCGACATCCACATTTTGCGACAGATTGCGCGTCCGCTTTCGGCGATCCGGGTTGCCGGTATATAAAACCGTGTTGCTGCGCTCCGGGCCGTTTTTCGAATCCAAGGCCAGCGCTCGAGAATCTGAAGCCTCGGAAAACGGCCCGATGCGGCCGAGACGACGAGTGACGCTGCCCACGTAACCGGGCATCCGAACCGCACCCCTTCGTAAAGGCTCTTGTTCAACTCCAGCCGGTAGGTGTTGTCGTGCTTGATCGGCACCTTGGTTTTGACCAGATTTTCGGGTCCGATGTTTAGGATGGCGGGCTCGTTGTATTCGCTGATGCTCATCTCCACGTCACCGGAGAGATCGGGGCTGTCAAACCCAGCCACGCGGCGCTCTCGGTCCCGAAATCAAACCGAATAGAGCCTGTGCCTTTGACCAATACGTCGCAGTCTTTTTTGGTGACAGAGGGAAGGTTGCCGAAGGAATCTGCCTTGTCCGTGGTGACCACTACCGGCCGCAAAAGGTAAGATTGCAGCCCGTCCATCGCCTGCGATTTTTCCCAGCGAAAATTCGCCAGAGGATCGGGCGATTCGGCGACGAGCGACTTTACGAAAGCGCCGCCGTGCAGCGCCGGGTAAGGCTCGGCGATGGAGACTTGCCGTCGAGAAACCGAGCATCGGAAGCCACCAACGCGGAGCCAGCCCCCGATATTAAATGGGCGACGGCTAAGAAGAACAATGCTTTGGGCTCTTTCATAGTGGGGCGGGACTGGCGCTGGGGTGACGCGACGATTTGCGGCCGGAGCGGCTTTGAAAGTGGAACTTTTGCTTCAGAAACTCGTGCATCCAGAGATTGATCTCCCATATCCGGGAAGTTATCGCGGCATCCGACACTCGGCCTGCGGCATAAGGTGGAGGCCCAAACTCGGGGGTAAAATAGAGCTGCCGAAGTCCACGCTCGCGGGCGGATTGGACGATGGCTTCCCAAAACTCCTCGAACCGCTTTAACCACGGCGAGAAAAGGGGATCGCGAGGGTCGCTGATCTGCGGTCCCTGATCATAGCCCACGCGAGCGTGAACGTGGCTGACGCGCGCGACAGCCTCGTCGACGGCCGACTGCTGATCCCGCAGATCACTTTCCGCCACGCAAACCCAATGTGAAAAATCGGCGGTAAGCCGCAAATCCGGCAGTTCCTTCAAATAAGCGGCCGAGAGGTGGCAGGAAAACAAAGCGCGCCCTCGATGGGTCTCGTGCATGGTCGGGAGGCCCGTCTGACTGGACAGGTCGAGTGCCCGGTCGAAAATGCGAAGATTGTCTCGAAACCGGAAATGATCCTTTCCCGTATGTAGATTGACTTGAATGGCGCTCGCCTCCACCGCGTCATCAAACCCCCGTTCCAGAGAATCCAGATGCTCATTCGGCATGGAGCCTTCCGTGGATAGATGCGCGATGAGATCGAGTCCGCCGTCGCGACAAATCCGGCCGATCTCGGCCGCACTCTCACGTTGCCAGGGCAAATAGATCTCCGCTGCATGGAAGCCGTGCTCTCGAACACGGCGCACAAATTCGTCGAGCGGCCAGGATGCGGCCTCCCACTTGGATTTGGAAAAACGAATGTCCAAAATTTAGCCGACGAGTTGCAGTGTTCCAGATGGAGCGGTTCAGCACGGCCGCGGCCTTAGCAAACCCGGCCGCGCTTTCCGGCCATGCTGTGGCCGGGCGGGTTTGCCCCCATCCAGCGCTCATCCGGCTTTTGGCTGGCGGGCTGGTAACGCACATCGGTGGAGATTCGAACGCGGTCGCTATGATTATCCAGGCTGCCGTGGATCAGCCGCATATTGAAAGTGATGAAATCTCCGGGCTCCCAGCATTCGCAGGTCAACCACCGGGACTCGAATTTTTCCGGCAAAGTTTCCGGGTGATTGCTAAGCCACCCGGGGAAGGACCAGCCGCCCTCCTCCTTGACTTTGCGAACCTCTACGGGTCGATTTTCGCAATAGCTATCTACGTCCTTCTCGAGATAGCTGGCGATCCGCCCTGACTTAAGGTGGCTTTTTTCCAGCAAAATCAATCCCCCGACATGGAGCGGAATAGTGCCATAAGGTATCCAGCACGTCAGAAGCTCGCGGCTCCCGCGTCCCATATAAACCCAATCGCAATGAGTTGGCGTGCCCGCCCCCGGCCCCATGACGCGAAGCCAGGTGTAATCGAAATGCAATGCCGGCTCCGCAAATAGCGAATCGTAAAATCCCTGAATCTCCGGCCCGTAAACCACGCGCTCGATCTCGGCATTTGCCACCGCGAGATCTGGACGGAAGGCGCCCGTCTTCATTTTTTTAAGCGATCGCGCGTCCGAAAATTGCGGCTCTGTCTCAAGCGCGAAATCCTCGAGATGCGACGCATCCACGATTCCGTCCATCAGCTCGCGGGTTGGATCGAGCAAGCCGTCCGCTCGAAGCCGCTCAAGAATGGATCGGCGGGCTTCGAGCACCATATCCGCGTCCAGATACCTCTTTAGATAAAGGTATCCGTCCTCGTCGAGCCGGCTTCGCAGGCCAGTCGGATCGTCCAGCAAATCGCTGCTGGAGCGGATGAAGCCAAAGTGGGCGTTATCCGTTTGTAGAGATCGCCCAAGCGAAGTGAGTGGAAGGGAGGAAACAAGCGCGCTCATGCCTGCCAATATGAGGCCGCTTGCGATTAAAGAACATAGACGCCTCGGTAAAAAATATGTATGTTTTGGTTTAGATGCTCGAAAACGAATCCTCCTCATGGATCGCTAACTGGCTCCGCATCGACACGCCGCTCGGTATCCTGGTGGACTCGGGACTTCTGGTGGATTCCAAAGGAACGGGATTTAAGATCTTCCGCTCCCATTCCTCCTATGCCATCGTTCTACTGCTCGACGGACACGGGCGATACCGCGACATCACTGGGCTGGATGAGTCCCTGCAACCGGGAGACTGCATATGGGTAGTTCCTGGCAAAGCGCATCAATACGGGCCGAGAGCGAAGGATCGATGGACCGAAATTTATTTGAACTTCGATGGGCCCGCCTTTGAGGCTTGGCGCAAGCCGGAATTCCTGGGGGAGCGCCCGGTTCGCAGGCTACGGGATGTCGCCGCGTGGTATCCGCGATGGAAAGCGATCGCAAGCTGCCGACCCAAAAACTTCCGTCAAAGCATATCCGCGCTTGTGCAGATCCACCTCCTTCTGAACGATCTGGCGGAAATTGATTCGAAGCCATTGTCTTTCGACGATCGATTGGAGATTTCAAAGCTCCACCTGGAAGCCTGGCCACCCGGAGAAACGCCCGAGTGGCGCCAGCTCGCCGCGGAATGTGGCTGCGGATATGAAAAATGGCGAAAAGCGTTTCGCGATCGTTTCAAGGTCGCGCCCGCCAGATTTAGACGCCAGGCACTCATGGAACGAGCCGCCCGCCTGATGGCTCAAAATTCATTATCCAATGCGGAGCTCGCAGAGCAGTTTGGCTGCGCGGACGAGTCCCATTTTTCCAAGTTATTCAAACAGTGCCATCGCGTAAGCCCATCCACATACAAGCGCCGCCTGATAAGGGCATCTCAGCACCTCAAGGAGATCTAAATGGACAACTGTCGCAATCCGACGGGTTTAGCAAAAATCGCGCCGGGTTAGGGGAAATGTGGTGGACTTGATGTGCCCTTGTTCGATTTCGATCTACTCACGATTCCGGCAGCGGCCAAGCGGCTCACCATTGGCGAGAGCACGCTTCGCCGCTAGGGAACGACTCTAAATGAAGCCCGCCTGAGGGTTGAAGCCCGACCAACAGAATTGGTTGCAGTTGCAGTAATTCGGTAGTTTCCGAGCGTAAGACTTTTAATGATTCGCTTTGGAACTTGAACGAAGCTTGCCCCACCTTTGCCTCGAATTCGAAATGTTATAGTTAAAAAGGATTGGCGTGTGATTTGAAATCGGATCGTTGCTGTTTCAGTCAATCTTAGCCTGATCTTGGGACCAAGTTTGCTCAGCGAGCTTTCGTGCACGCCGCTTAAGGGCACCTTTTTTGGAGTAATCACCAGCCTCGTGATTGAAGGGCGTTCGCCGTCGATGATGACAGGGGGGGCCACGGTGTTAATCGTAAGTATCCGCTCAACCCAAGCCTCATTGCCAGCGGCATCGGAAACGATCACTATATATCGATAAACGCCGTCGGAAAGCGCATCTGCGGTCACCGACCAGCGTTGATCTTCATCAACCAGACCGGTAAGGGTCTGATTGGCGATAATTACCTTAACCGTCGTGCCCGAAGGGACGTCAGCGGTCCCGGAGATGGTGGCGGTCGCATTGTTGGTCAGGGCGTCCGATCCGCCGGAGATCGTCACCACTGGAGGCGTAGTGTCTGGTGGCGTGGTGTCCACAGTAATAGACTGGGTCGCGATGCTCTCATTCCCGGCCGGATCGCTCACTGAGGCGGTGACTTGATAGGTCCCGTCGGCAAGGTTGGCAGCCCTGATATTCCAACTCGCATCGCCCTGAACCAAAGCATTCAGGTTCTGTGAATCGATGGTCACCCGGACAACCGTATTTGCACTCACGTCACTCGTGCCACTGATGGTGGGAGTCGAATTATTGGTTGCCACGGCGGGGCCGCCGTCGAGGGTGATCGCCGGTGGCACGGTGTCGACGGTTAACTGCTGTGTGGCGCTGCCTGGGTTGCCTGCCGCGTCGGTGCCTGAGGCCTCGACGGGGTAGACGCCGTTCGCCAGAATTCCCGTAGTCACGGACCAGTTTCCATTGATCGGGGTCGCGGTGAGGGTTTGTCCGGCAATCACCACGGTAACTTGCCCCGGAGCGTCGAGGTCGGTCGTCCCAAATATGGTCGGCGTCGTATCGGTCGTATACGCCGTTTCGCCTCCGTCTATGGTCACGACGGGGGGAGCGCCGTAGAACTGATTGTTGTCGAGCGTAAGGGCTCCATTAAGGGCAATCGCGCGTCCGTTGACAAAAGTTCCGTTACCCATGGCGACCGCGTCCTTGGCGATCATTGTTCCCACAAAATCAGCCAGGGCGCCAATGGCCCCGGCGCCATTCACCTGCCAAAAGACTCGCGATGCCCGAGCTCCATTCGTCAAGACCACATGACTGGCAGCCGCGAAGGAGAGGGCGCCATCGACTTGAAAGACGAAAACCGCGTTGGGATCTCCCGCGCCGTCAAGGGTCAGGGTGCCCGTGTTGGAAGCCGCCCCCGCGATGGTATAAAGGCCGGGTGAAACAACCGCTCCAACCAGCGCGCCGGGAATAACCACGCCTCCCGGCCTGTTCGCGATCTCATTATAGGCAGAGACTACGTTAGCGTGCGCCTGGTCCACGGAGCTACCATGTCGGATCGTTCCAGTAACAACGCCGGGTGGAAAACCGGTCGGAGCGGTATCCGCTTTAATGCCAAGATCACCCCGGATCGTCGTGTGCGGTGCGCCAGGGGCGCTGACCGTATTTCCAACAGAGGCTCCGCTTAGGACTGCGTATGGAGAGGCCGCGCCAAGATCGACCATCGTCGTAGGGGCGACGTTAGCAGAAGTGGCTCCGAGACTTAGTAAGGCAAATCCAATGACAGTCCAGGCCCACAGAGATTTGCTGGTCATGCTTCGCATGACCCACAACATTATCCGGCGGCGGATGCTTCACCATGGGGTGTAACCCGACCCCCGGCGAAGGCTGAGCACGGCGCGGCACGAAAACCCGCACGGGTTCTTTCTTGGATCAAGGTTTTTTCAAACTCAGCCACGGCATCGAACACATGAAAGATCAGCATTCTCCAGCAGTAGTAGTGTCGAGATTTTGGGTGAGGCACCGCCTGCCCAACACCCCGTCCGCGATCGCCGATCATTGCATCGGCACTCTCACCGCTCGCCACCTCCCCGCTCACCTCAACTTCCTCCTCAAAGCTCTCCCTGCTTAAAACACAGTTGCTACAACTTTATTTAAAACGCTCTAAGATCACCGTGCTCCTCAAGTCGAATCGACCGGCGGCAGGTCGGAGTCATCGCGAAAATCGCACCGCATGTCCGAGGGAAATGAAAAACCGCCTTGCCACGCCCTCGGCCGGGGAGGATGCTTTTAACCATGGTAGAGGTCGAAATTTACGCCGCTGGAGTCCGTGCTCCCGAGAAGATGATGGCCCTTGCCCTTGAGCTCGATACGCTTGCTGGCATCCGATACAAGGTCGATACGAACCACGATATCGTCTATATGGAGTTCGGCGGAAAGTCGCCCGAGCTGGCTTCGCTCATCGCACTTTTCACCAAAGCTGGCCTAAATGCGAAGTTTGTCGGCGCGTTGCCGCCCGAAGTCAGCGTGGACAAGAAAAAGACGCAGAGGTTGATGGTGTGAGCGGCGGGATCCCGCCCGCCGGCCCAGATCCGCTCTGTTTCCCCGAATGAATCCCGCCTCGGCACTCGGTGCGATCTTTTTTGCGTTCTGCTCGTATCTCGGGCAGGTCACCCAGCTTGCCGGCGAGACCTTCGGCTCGATCCTTGCCGGTCGCGTGCGCATCGGACTGACGCTGCGGCAGATCAGCCACATCGGCTTCGGATCGCAGATGGTCGTCATCGTCACGGGAGCCTTCACGGGCGCGGTTTTTACCGCCCAGACCTTTTTTCAATTCGCGCGGCTGAACATGGAGTCCGCGGTCGGGCCGGTCATCTCCGTCGCGATGTGCCGGGAGCTCGGCCCCGTGCTGACCGGCTTGATGGTCGCCGGGCGCGTGGGTGCGGCCATGAGTGCGGAGCTCGGCACGATGAAAGTCACGCAGCAGATCGACGCATTGCGCGCTCTCGCCGTGCATCCGGTCGATTACCTCGTGGTGCCGCGCGCCCTGGCGATGATTATTTCCGTCCCGCTGCTCGTGGGAGAATGTATCTTCTTCGGAATTTTTTCCGGCTATCTCGTGGCGACGAAAGTCCTCGGCGTGGAGTCCGCCTATTACATGATGAACATGTATAAATTCACCGAGGCCGAGGACATCTTCATGGGGGTCATCAAGGGATTCGTCTTCGCGGTGATCATCGTGTTCATCAGCTGCCGCGAGGGTCTGCATGCTCGTGACGGCGCGGTGGGTGTCGGTCGTGCCACGACGGAAGCCGTGGTCATCGGGTCGCTCGCCGTGCTGATTTCGAATTTTTTCCTGACGATGCTGCTCAACATTTTCTTCCCGGCGGGAGTCAGCTGATGAGTGCGCCGGTCTTGATCGATGTGCGCGATCTCGTGCAGCGGATCGGCACGCAGGAAATCCTGCGCGGCTTTTCCATCCCGGTGCTCAAGGGCGAGACGCTCGTGCTGCTCGGCAAGAGCGGTGGCGGAAAGAGTGTTTTTCTGCGCCATCTCATCGGATTGATGAAGCCGATCTCGGGGCAAATCCTCGTCGAAGGCGTGGACATCACGCATTTCAACGAACGCCAGCTCGAGGCGGTGCGGCGCAAGATCGGCATGGTTTTTCAGGATGGCGCGCTTTTCGACTCGATGACCGTTTTCGAGAACGTCGCTTTTCCGCTGCGGGAGCGAGGTGAAAAAGACGAGGCGCTCATCGCGCAAAAAGTGCACGACACTCTCGAGCTGGTGAACATGACCGGCCATGACAAAAAAACACCGGTGAATCTGAGCGGCGGGATGCGCAAACGCGTGGCGCTCGCGCGCGCGATCGTTTCGCCGCCGGAGGTGATTCTTTACGACGAACCGACCGCGGGCCTCGATCCCATCGTGTCCGACAGCATCAACCGCCTCATCCGCCGCATGCAGCGGCAGCTGCATGCGACGTCCATCGTCGTCACGCACGACATGGTGAGCTGCTACCACATCGCCGACCGCGTCGCGCTGCTCAACGAGGGCCGCGTGCATTTCTACGGCACGGTCGAGGAATTAAAACGAACCACGGATCCGATCATTCGCGATTTTGTGGATGGACGCTCGGATGAAGCCGAATAAAGAAAAGACACGATCATGAGTTCAGAAAAAGTCACACAAACACGGGTCGGATTTTTCATGCTGCTGGGGCTCGTCGCGATCTGCGCGATGGTCGTCTATTTCGGCCGCTTCGGCGACGGGCTGAAAAAATTCTACGAACTTCGGGTCGAATACCCGAATGCGAGCGGCCTCTTCTCCGGTGCGGACGTGCTGCTGGCCGGCGCGAAAGTGGGCACCGTGAAAGACGGCCCTTACGTGCTGGATAACATGCGCGGCGTTTACGTGATGCTGAAAATTTACGAAGGCGTGCAAATCCCCGAGGGATCGGCGTTCACGATCGGCAGCTCGGGTTTGTTGGGCGACAGTTTTGTGGACATCACGATGCCGGCGAAGCTCGACATCGAGCACTACAAAGCCATCGCGCCGAGCTCGACCGTGATCGGCAAAAAGGATTCCGGCGGAATCGCCGAGCTGACCGGCGCGGGGGGAGGCATGATCGAGGATGCGCGCGCCGCGATCAAGAACGTCAACACCGTCGTCGTGCGCCTCAACGAGGAAGTGCTGAACAAGCAGAGCGTCGCCGCGGTGAATGAGACCTTGCAGAATCTTCGCCAGAGCAGCGCGGACTTCACCAATGCGTCGAAGAAGCTCGAAGCCGTGGCCACCGACGCATCGGCGGCGATGAAGCAGGTCACCGAGGCCGTCGGCCACATCACGATTACGGCGGACAAGACGACCGACACGCTCGCGGCGGCGAAGGCGGCGGCGATTTCCTTCGACAAGACAATGGTCGAGATTCGTCTGCTCGTTCACGAGGCGCGTAACGGCAAAGGGGCGCTGGGAACTTTGATCGGCGATCGCGCGATGGCGGAAAATCTCAAGGCGCTCGTGGCGAACCTGCGCGCCCGTGGCATCCTTTGGTATAAGGATCGCGCCGACGCGCCGACTCCGCCGGCCCGCTAGGCTACGAGACGAGCTCGTCGTAGCGGGACCGGGCAAAATCCACGCAAAGCTGCAGGATGTCGCTCGAGGTATTGGCCTGGAGCGATTTCTCGGCCAAATCCTGGCAATCGACGAGCGAGACGCTCTGCACGGCTTTCTTGACGCGCGGGACCAGCGTGGGGCTGGTGCTGAGCTCGTCGATGCCGAGGCCGAGGAGCAAGGGCGCGAGCACGATGTCGCCGGCCATTTCGCCGCAGACGCCGGTCCAGATGCCATTGGCCCGCGCGGCTTCGACGACCATCTTGATGAGGCGGAGGATGGCGGGATGCGTCGGCTTGTAGAGATGGGCGATGCGTTCGTTTACGCGATCGACGGCGATCGTGTATTGGATGAGATCGTTGGTGCCGATGCTGAAAAATTGCACTTCCTTCGCGAGCAGATCCGCGGCGAGGGCGGCGCTCGGCACCTCGATCATCACGCCGACCTCGAGCTTCTCATCGAAAGGCTTTCCCTCGCTCCGCAGCTCGGCTTTGCATTCTTCGAGGATCGCGCCGGCTTGCCGGAATTCCGCCAGGCCCGAAATCATCGGATACATCATCCGCACGTGCCCGTGTTTCGAGGCGCGCAGGATGGCTCGGAGCTGGGACTTGAAAATCGCGGGATGTTCGAGCGAGAAGCGGATGGCGCGGCAGCCGAGAAAGGGATTGTCCTCCTTCGGGAGATCGAGGCTGGCCGCCACTTTGTCGCCGCCGATATCGAGCGTGCGAATGATCACGGAATGCGGCGCGCTTTTCTCGGCGACGATGCGGTAGTTTTCGAATTGCTCGTCTTCGTCGGGCAGCGTCTCGCGATTGAGAAAAAGGAATTCGGTGCGGTAGAGGCCCACGCCTTCGGCGCCGTTTTCCTTCACGTCGCCCATCTCGTCGGGCAGTTCGATATTCGCCGAAAGCGTGATGCGGATGCCGTCCGAGGTGGCGCTGAACGTGTCGCGAATGAGCTCCAGCCGCTCTTCGACGAGATCCTTTTCCTCCTCGTAGGCCTCGTATTCGCGGAGGGTCTGCGGCGTGGGGTCGACGATGAGAATCCCACGATAGCCGTCGATGAGCAGGGAGTCCCCGGTGGCGATGTGGTCGGTGGCGTCGTGCAGGCCGACGATGGCCGGAATGCCCAGCGAGCGCGCCATGATGGCCGTATGCGACGTCTTGCTGCCGACCTCCGTCGCGAAGCCGAGCACGAGCGAGCGGTTGAGCAGCGCGGTGTCGGACGGCGTGAGGTTATGGCTGATGATGATGTGCGGCTCGGCGTGCGCGTGGACGCCGGTGGAGGCTTTGCCGAGCAGATTCCGGATGACGCGGCGCGTGACATCCTCGATATCGACGACGCGCTCGCGCAGGTAGGGATCGTCGATCTCGCTCAGCGATTTGCAGTATCTCGCGGCGATCTTGTGGAAGGCGAATTCGACATTATGCAGGTCGGACTCGACGCTGCGCAGGACCTCGTCGATGAGGGTGCGGTCTTCGACGACGAGCAGATGCGCGTCGAAGATGCTGGCGTCGGTCGTGCCGATGGCCTCGGCGATTTTCTGCTGCATCTCGAGCAGCTCGCCGCGCGTGGCGATGAGGGCGGACTCGAAGCGGGCGATTTCCTCGGGGAGCTCGCTGGCTTCGATTTTGCGATAGGGAATCTCCTCCTCGTCGACCCAGTGGATGACCGCCGGGCCGCGGGCGATACCGGGAGCGACGGCGATGCCTTCGAAGCGTTTTTCGCGGGACCCGACTGCGTCACCCATAATCGGGTGACCGCTAACAGGATTTGCTCAGCCGGTCAAAGGGTCATTCCTCGCCGAAGCGGCTTTCGATGAGCGATTGGAGTTCCTCGACGGCGCGTTCGGCGTCGGAGCCTTCGGTGATGATCGTCAATTTGGAGCCTTTGCCCGCGGCGAGCATCATGAGGCCCATGATGCTTTTGCCGTTGACGCGTTCGCCGTCTTTTTCGACCCAGATTTCGGCGCGGAAGCGGCTGGAGACTTTGACTAGCATTGCCGCTGGGCGCGCGTGGAGGCCATTCCGATTTTGAATGACCACCTCGCGTGCACAGCGGTTCGAGTCGTCTGCCGGTTTTTTGCGTGAGAGGAGTCCCATTATCGCTCCGGGTTTTGCTGCATCATGTTGAGCAGGCGTTGGTTGAATTCGAGTGCGGTGTTGTGTCCCATGCTTTTGAGTTTTTGATCCAGCGCGGCCACTTCGATGAGGCGCCCCAAATCCCGCCCCGTGCGCACGGGGATCGTCACGTGCGGAACGCGGATGCCCAGAATCTCGTAGTAGTCCCGGTCGATGCCCAGTCTATCAACGTCTTCGACATCATTCCAATCCATAAGTGAGACGACGAAATCGAGCCGCTTCTCGGGCCGCACGCTGCCGACGCCGAAGACGGAGGCGACGTTGATGATGCCGATGCCGCGGACCTCCATGTGGAAGCGGGTGAGTTCGGCCGACATGCCGACGAGCTCGCGGCCCTCGATGGCCTTGACCTTGGTGATGTCGTCGCTCACGAGGCTGTAGCCGCGTTCGATGAGGCCGAGCACGCACTCGCTTTTGCCGATGCCGCTGTCGCCGCGGATGAGCGTGCCGATGCCCTGAATATCGACCATGCTGCCGTATTCCGACGCGGTGGGAGCGAACTCATACTCGAGCGCGATGGTGGCCGCGTTGATGAATTTCATCGTGATCATCGGCGTGCGAAAAACCGGCGTCTCGTATTCCGCCGCGGTCTGCAAAAGCGTGGGCGGAATGCTCGCGCCGCGTGCGACGACGAGGCAGGGGATCTTGCGCGAGAGGAGCTCCCGGCAGCGCTCGGTGAGCACGGGCGCCTTCAGCGAGCGGAGGTAGCTGAGCTCGGAGTTGCCGATGACCTGGATGCGGCGGCTGGCGAAGTAGCTGTAGAAACCGGCGAGGGCGAGACCGGGGCGATTGATCGTGGGCTCGCGGATGATGCGGTTCATCCCGAGCGAGAGCCCCTCGAGGCGCAGGCAGAGGTGCTCGGCGTGGTTGGCGTAGAATTGCCCGACGGTGAGCTGGACGGCGGCGCGGGTGGAGGAAGTTTTTTCGGACATCGCGCGGGCCGGAGGAGGTTACATCGTGAAACTCTCGCCGAGGTAGAGCTTGCGGCTGATGGGGTCGTTGAGGAGGAAATCCTTGTCGCCCTGGCTCTCCACCCGGCCTTCGAAAATGAGGTAGGCGCGATCCACGATATTCAATGTCTCGCGGACGTTGTGGTCGGTGATGATAATGGCGAGACCGGATTTGCGGAGGTCGGTGATGATCTGCTGAACATCGAAGACGGCGATCGGATCGACGCCGCTGAATGGCTCGTAGAGCATGAGCAGCACGGGATTCGTGACCAGGGAGCGGGCGATGGTGAGGCGCCGCTTCTCGCCGCCGGAGAGGGTGAGCGCGTGCTGACGCGCGACGTGCTCGATGCCGAATTGCGTGAGGAGATCGGCGCAGCGGGACTTGCGTTCTTTTTTCGAGGCTTTCGTGGTCTCGAGGATCGCCATGATGTTTTCCTCGACGGTGAGCTTGCGGAAGATCGACTCCTCCTGCGGCAGGTAGCCCATGCCGTGGCGGGCGCGGACATACATCGGTTGCCTGGTGACGTCGATGCCCTGGAAAAATACGCGGCCGCCATTCGGCTTCACGAGGCCGACGATCATGTAGAACGACGTGGTCTTGCCGGCGCCGTTCGGGCCGAGGAGGCCGACGATTTCGCCGGGTTTGACGTTAATGTCGACGCCGTTCACGACGGCGCGGCCGCCGTAGATCTTGACCAGCTTGTCGGTCTCGAGGAGCGGTTTCTGATTGTTGGCAGCCGGGGCGGGAGCGGCGGCGGCTTCGGCGACGGCACTCATTGGGCTCCCGCCTTATCCGCGTCGACGATGACTGTGCGACTTCCGCCGTCGGTCTTCAAGCGGCCGTCCCGGTTCAGAATCATGACGGTCGATTCTTCCGTCGAGATGTGATTGTTGATGCCTTGTTGGAGCTGCGGCCATTTGGTGAGGGTGGCTTCGCCGGTGGCGGGATAGAAAACGGCATGGCCGGAGCGGCCGATGGATTTCGAGGCTTCGCCTTTTTCGTTGGTGTTTTCCTGCACGATGACGACGTGGCCATCCGCCTCGGCGTGGTCGATGCCTTTGCGCTCTTTGTTGAGGAAAACCGTAAGCTTGTCGCAGTAGAGATTGAACTGCACATCCTTCACGAAGACGGAGGTGACGAAGGTCGCGATGCCGGTCGTGTTGTCGAAGGTCGCTTCCTCTTTGCAGGTGATTTCGGTCTTGGCGCCTTTCGGACGATTTTTTTGCATGCCACCGAGCCCGAGCGGATCGGATTTTTTGGGCGTGGCGGCCGGCGTGGCGGGATTTTGCTGGCCGTAGGCGGCGATCGTCGCCGCGCAGAGAAGGGCGAGAGCCCCGGAAAAACATCGTTTGTTCATTTGGTATCGCCTGAATTGATAATCATTTTCACGTTGCCGAAGACGCGTCCGAATTTTTCCTTAACGTGGAACTCGGCCCGGTCGCCATTGATGGTGAAATCGTCGCGTTTAATGGTGGTGGGCGTGTTGCTGGTGAGAATGCGGGTGTCGAGATTGAAGATCGAATGCACCATCTCCACATGGAAGGTGCTGCCGTCGGCGTTGTGAATCTCAATCTTGAGGTCCTGCATCTCGATATCGCGATCGTCGATGCGCTTGGCGGACTTCGCGTCGAAAAGCATCAGCAGTTTTCCGGACGGGCTGAAGTTCGGAATATGCACGCCGTTGTAAATTTGGTTCGCGGGAAGAGAGCTGAGAACGGCATTTTCCTTGTCCGCGTCGCTGGAGACCTTGGGCGCGGGCGTGGCCGATTTCTGGTCGGCGGGCGGGCTTTTTTTCGAGTCGCTGCCGGCGGGATCGGCATGGAGATTTGTCGCGGCGATCAGCGCGCAGGCGAGGGAAAGCTTAAGCCACGACATCGCGAATGGAGCGGAGTTTGCGCAGCAGCGCGGGAAGTCGGCGGAGTGGAATCTGGTTCGGGCCATCGGAAAGAGCGCGGGACGGATTTTCGTGAGTTTCAATAAAGACGCCATCGCAGCCGGCGGCCACGGCCGCGCGGGCCAGCACGGGGGCGAGTTCGCCATCGCCGCTGGTCGTGTCTCCGCCGCCGCCGGGACGTTGCACGGAGTGGGTGGCATCGAAGATCACGGAATAGCCCTGCTCCTGGATCCAGGGGATGGAGCGCATGTCGGCGACGAGATTGTTGTAGCCGAAGGTGGTGCCGCGTTCGGTGAAGCAGAAGTTTTTGCAGCCGACGGATTCGAGCTTCACGGCGATGTTTTTCACATCCCAAGGGGCGAGGAACTGGCCTTTTTTGACGTTCACGGCGCGACCGGTGCGGCCGGCGGCGAGGATGAGATCGGTCTGGCGGCAGAGGAACGCGGGAATCTGCAGCAGGTCGATGTAGGGTGCCGCGAGGTCCGTTTGCTCTGGCGAGTGGATGTCCGTCGTCACCGGCACACCGAGGTCGGCGCCGATCTCGGCGAGGAGCTTGCAGCCGTCCTCGATGCCGGGGCCGCGAAAGGAGTTTCCCGAAGTGCGGTTGGCCTTGTCGAACGAGGCTTTGAAAACGAAAGGCGTGCCAAGGTCCGTGCAGATGGCATGGATCTTTTTCGCCATGCGACGGGTGAACGCGGGTGTCTCCATGACGCACGGACCTAAAATCAGGAGCAGATCCCTGCCACCTAAAGAAAGTTTTCCGATTCCGACGCGTTTACGACCCATTCGGCGGGAAGATAGACGTTCAGGCCGTGAGCGCCACTTTTTTTGCGGACGCCTGCGCTCTTGTCGTGCCGCGTGGCGACCGCTATGGTCGCCAACCGAATGAGGAACGCGTATTTGCTGGCTGGCCTGATAGCGCTCGGGATGGGCGCCGCGCAGGGCCAGATTTTTTTTACGCAGAAAAAGATCGAGCAAAAATTCGACACGCCGGCGACGCGCTTGGAGGCCAAACTCAAGAAAACCCTCACGGAGGAGGAACTCGCCGGCTACATGTGGCAGTTCCGCGCGGATACAGACCCCATCGATCTGAAGATCCGCAACAATATCGTGCAGTCGGAGACGACGCCCTTCCGGTCGCGACGTTCGGTTTGGGCCGATGAGACGATGGTGGCGCGGGCGGCGGAGTTCGGCGCGGGAAAATATTCCGCGGAAGCGATCGAAATACCGACCATGGAAGACCGCATCGCGGCCTCTCGATTGCCCGAGGCCGCTTATGGAACCAAGGCCGGGAACGACGCGATCCTGGCGACTGTTTATCGACATTTTTTCAACTACCGCACCAAGGGATTTGCGAAATATTCGACGGTCTATTTCCTCGGGCAGGGACCCCACAAGGATGACATTCCGCCGAGCTTGCTGGCGGCCTTGCAAAACGATCCGCAGCTCAAGCGGGATGGGGTGAAGCTGCGGCCCGCGTCGCGATCGATGGAGATCACCGACGCCGAGATTCGCGACCGGGATACCGGCGCCTACGGGCCGGTTTTTCGCGTCGATGACGTCAGTCTCGAAAAAGATGGCGTGGTAAAGGTGATGGCGAGTTTCTCCGAGCGCGATGGATTCTGGTTTACGCGGGAACTCACGCTGCGTCAGGACAAGGGAATCTGGTCGGTCGTGAAGGACAACGACTACCCGATCAACTAGCGCGCAGCCGGTCCCGCACCTCGAGCAAGCCCGCCGCGATGCTGATCGCGATTTCCTGCGGATGATTCGTGCCGATGGGCAGCCCGAGCGGGCAGTGGAACGCCGCGATTTTCTCGTCCGGTATTCCGGCGGCGCGGAGCTCGCGCTCGAGGGTTGCCCGTTTCGATTTGCTGCCGATCGCTCCGACGTAGGGAAAATCCTTTTCCAGCGCCCGCCGCAACACCGGCAAATCCGTCGCGTGTCCCTGCGTCAGCGCGACCACGAAGGCATCCGTCGGCAGCGAATCCACCGCGGCGATCGCGTCGTCGAGATGGCGGCCGTGGAGATTTGGCACCGAGGGAAGACGGGCAAGCCACTCGGGGCGGGGATCGAAGCACAGGAGGCGGCAGGCCATCGGCGCGAGCACGGGAATAAGCGCCTGCGCGACGTGGCCGGCGCCAAAGATGGCGATTGGCCAGCCCGCATGGGCTGCACCGCCAAAGGGCTCGAAAAAAAATTGCATCTCGCCGCCACAGGTCATGCCGATGTCGCGTTGGAGATTCCACGTCGCCAATCCGGCCGCGGCACTTGTCGCGAGCAGCTCCTGCGCATGCCGGATCGCGGCGGCCTCGACCTTTCCGCCGCCGATGGTGCCGGCCGCGCGCCCGCCGGAATCGACGAGCATTTTTGCTCCCACATCCTGCGGAGTGCTGCCACGCACGGCGACGACTGTGACGAGCACGTGCGGGGAGCCGTTGCGTCGCAGACGCACGCTTTCTTCCAGCACTGAAAGATCGATCCCCATGAACGATTCGTATTTTTCCACCTTCCGCGAAGTCTGACCACTGATATCGTGAAAGGATGCGCTCGATCAAATCGCTCACGCTCGATGAGCTCGCCGGCCAATTCACGGCCCTCGGCGAGCCGTCCTATCGCGCCCGGCAGGTGATCGAGTGGCTTTATCTCAAGCGCATCGGCCGCTTCGACGAGATGACGAACCTGCCCGCCGGATTGCGCGAGAAGCTGCGCGCCGAATTCGACGAGCGGCCGCTGGAAGTCGTGCGCAAGACGGGCTCCGGCGACACCACGCAGAAATTTCTTTTCCGCCTGCGCGACGGCCAGATGGTGGAAACCGTGCTCATCCCCGCGTCGCCGTCGCTCTACGGCGAGACCTCGGACCGGCGGACGATCTGCATTTCCTCCCAGGTCGGCTGCGCCTACGGCTGCAGGTTTTGCGCGAGCGGGCTCGATGGCTGGAAGCGCAATCTCGATGCCGGCGAGATCGTCGATCAGCTCCTCCGCGTCGAAGGCGAGTCCGGCGAGCGGGTGAACAACATCGTCTTCATGGGCATGGGCGAGCCGCTGGCGAATTACGAAAATCTCATGCGCGCGATCGGCATTATCAACGCTCCGTGGGGCACGAATATCGGCGCGCGCCACATCACCGTTTCCACGAGCGGCCTCGTGCCGCGCATCCGCGAGCTGGCCGATCAGCCGCTGCAAATCCGGCTCGCGATTTCGCTGCACGGTGCGACCGACGAGGTGCGCGATCGCATCATGCCGGTAAACAAAAAATACCCGCTCGCCGAGCTGCTGGACGCGTGCGCCTATTTTCGCGGCCGCCGGAAGCAGAAGCTCACGTTCGAGTTCATTCTCATCCAGGGCGTGAACGATTCGCTCGATCAAGCCGCCGAGCTCGCGCGCATCACGAAGAAGCTCGACGCGAAGGTCAACGTGATTCCTTACAACACGGTCGAGGGCCTCGAGTGGACGCGTCCCAGCGAGCGTGCGCAGGATTCGTTCATGGACGTCCTGCGGCACGGCGGGGCGGTGGCGACGCTGCGACGCGAAAAAGGACACGACATCGCCGCCGCCTGCGGGCAGCTTCGCTTGCAAACGGAGCGAGAAAAACCCATTGCAGACGATTCGAAGCTGAACTACTGAGGTGGTGATGCCTGACGAGAATTCCGGGTTTCCTGAGCTGTGGGACGAATACCAATGGGAGCGTTTTCTTCAGCAGCAGGACCGCAAGACGGAACAGTATTTCCAGCTCTTTGAGAAATACCAAGACCATCCCGACCGTGACGAAATCATCGCCCGCGAGATGGGCTGGAATCACTCGGACGATGACGACGAGGATGCGCCCGACTGGCTCGTGACCGACGCGGATTCCGAGGACGAGCCCGAGCGGGAGGAATCCGATGACGAAAGCGAAGACGAAGACGCGGAGCTCGACGAGTTGCAGCAGTCGCCGGTTTACATGCAAAGCATGGAGCTCAACCGCCGCGTCTTCATGCTGGTGGAGGAGCGCGAGGTGCTCAAGGATCACCCGGTGGCCGTCGAGCTCGCCACCCGCGTCGCCATTTGCGGCGCGAAGCTGGCCGCGGCGCTGTGCGGCGACGATCTTTCCGAGGTCGGCATGACGATTGCCTACCTGAAACGCAGCCTGAAGGCCGCCAACGATGCGCTCGGCGCCGCGAGCCGCCTGCGGAAATCCGGATTGATCGACGACGACGATCTGGCCTCCGTGACCGATCTTCTTTTCCCGATCCGCGAATGCATCGTGGATATGATGGGCGAGTTTCGAAAGGAACTGCGCCGCCGCAGGGGCGAGTCGTAAATCTTTTTGAATAAAGTCGCGCGCGGCGCGTCTGGAAACATGGGTAGTGGCGAAATGGCGGACGAAGCCGAGCTGGTGAAGCGAAGCCGGCTTGGCGACACGACAGCGTTCGGCCGGCTTGTCACGATCCATCGGGACCGGATTTACATGATCGCGAACCACATTCTCCGAAACAACGATGATGCGCTCGATGTCACGCAGGATACTTTCCTGCGCGCGTGGAAAGGTCTCGTTCGCTTCGACGGTTCCGCCTCGCTCGGCAGCTGGCTGTCGCGGATCGCAAGCAATGCGTCCATCGACTTGATTCGCCGCCGGCAATCCCATCCGCAGACGGAGTTCGAGGCCGTGCCGATGGCGATCGATACCGCCTCGCGCACCACGCCGAGCCAGCCGAAGAAACCTGGCGACAGTCTCGACCAGGCCGATATGCGTGAGCGGTTTGAGGCCGCGCTTGGCACACTCAGCCCGGAGCATCGCGCGGTGATCGTGCTTAAGGAGATCGAAGATTTGTCCTATCAGGAAATCGCCGATTCCGTCGGCTGCTCGATCGGCACGGTGATGTCCCGCCTTTTCTACGCGCGCAAAAAACTCCAAAACGAATTGCGGGATTTCTATGAAAAACTTTGAGGAGCGTTACACCGCGTGGCTCGACGGCGCGCTCGACGAGCGGGAGCGGGCGGAATTCGAATCCACGCTGCCGGACCGCGCGGAGGCTCTGCGCGACGCGGCGGATTGGAAAAAGCTGCGGGGGCTCCTGCGCGAAAATCTTGTGCCCGTCGCGATGCCGCACGCGGACTTTTTGAATGGCCAGGTGCTCGCGGCGATCGGCCGCGAGACGTCAAAGTCCGTGCCGCTTGCGGGCGGCTGGTTTCCCGCCGGTCGTCTGGCTTGGAGCGGCGTGTTTTTGCTGACGCTGGCGGCGATCGTGTCGGCGGTGATTCTGCCGCACATCGGCCGATCATCGGACGAAGAGCAGTATATTTCCCAAGTCCTCGCCGCGCACACGGGCGATCCGAAGCAGGGGGCGTATGCGTTCGCCGCGCCGGGAGGCAAGGGGGCGGTGCTGTGGATCCAGGATGCGGGAGACATCCCGGCGGATGAAAGAATCCGGTGAAGCGATGACGACGCGAACCTTTCTGCGGACGATCGGGCTGCTGGCCGCGGTTTTTCTGGCGGCGGATGCGCGGGCCGACAGCATTTGGTCGGCGCTCGTGCTGGCGACCAACGAGCAGCCGTCGAAGCCGGCCCCGGTGGATTTGAAAACCTTTGCGGGAGGTTTGAAAACGGTCTTCGGCTACAACACCTTTTACCTGCTTGGCGCCAAGCAGAAGCAGATTTTGAAGGGCGGCGAGGTGTGGATCGTGCCGACGAAGAAAGTTTTTCTCAAGGTGCGCTGCCTGGATCGCACCGAGGTCGATTACAAAGTGCAGCTGGAGCTTTATGTGAGGAAAAAACTCGTGGTGACTTCCGAGGCGAAGCTGGCGCGGGGCGCGCCGCTCTACATTCGTGGCCCGAGCTGGGGGCGGGGGCGGCTGATTTTCATTCTCGAGGTGCGATGAATCTCGACGATTCGCAGCGGGCGGCGCAGACGCAGTTCGATCGCCAGAGCGCCCGCTACGGCCGCACCCATTTGCTCGCCGATACGTCCGATCTGGATGGGGCGGCGCGAGGGATCGCATTGCCCGCCGAAGGCCGCGCGCTCGATGTGGCGACCGGCTGCGGCCATACCGCACTTTGGCTCGCAAGGCGCGGCTATCAGGTGACGCTCGCGGATATTTCCCTGCGCATGCTCGAAAATGCGGTCCGGCTGCTCGAGGACGAGGGATTTCTGGGCGAGACGGGCCAGCATCCGGCCGAGGCGCTGCCGTATTCGGGGCGCAGTTTTCAAATCGTGACCTGCCGGGTGGCCGCGCATCATTTCAGCGATCCCGCGGCGTTCGTCCGCGAGGCGGCGCGGGTGCTCGTGCCGGGCGGATATTTAATCGTCGTGGATGGCACCGCGCCGGACGATCAACCCGAAGCCGAGGCGTGGCTGCACGATCTGGAGAAATGGCGCGACCCAAGCCACGGGCGGTTTTTGAAACCTTCGGTCTGGCAGGGCCTGTGCGAGGGGGCGGGGCTGGAGGTGCGGCGGGCGGAGGTGCATCGGCTCAAGCAGCCGGATTTGGAATGGTATTTCGAAACGGCGGCGACCACGCCGGCGAATCGCGAACGCGTGCGCAAGCTCGTCGCGAATGCCTCGAGACCGGTGCGCGAATATTATTCGCTGGGCGAGGATGACGGGCGGATTGTCTGGCAGTGGCCGATCCTTCGTCTCGTCGCTCGCAAGCCGTAGCCTATTTTTCGGGCTCGGTATTCAGGCGGCTGTTCCAGCGGCTGTAGCCAAAGTAAATGAAGAATCCGACGACGAGCCAGATGGCGAGGCGCAGCCACGTGTCGGCGGGGAGTCCATACATCATCAGGCTGCAGATCAGGATGCCGGCGATGGGCACGACGGGCACGAGCGGCGTGCGAAAACCGCGGGGCGCGTCCGGCATGGTGTGGCGCAGCACCATGACGGCGACGCAGACTACGACGAAGGCGAGCAAGGTGCCGATGCTGCACATTTCGCCCACGACTTTGCCGGGCACGAAGCCGGCGATCAGGCTGACGAAGATCGCGAAGAGGATGTTCGATTTCCACGGTGTGCGGAATTTTGGATGCACTTCGCTGAACATCGCGGGAATGAGGCCGTCTCTCGACATCGAGTAGAAGACGCGCGACTGGCCGAGAAGCAGGATCATGATCACGGACGAGTAGCCGCAGAGAATGGCGAGCTCCACGAGCGGGAGCAGATTGTTGTAGGGCGTGTGTTGCAGCGCGATCGAGACGGGCGCGAGGCCATCGAAGCCGACGAAATCCTTGTAGCTGGCGAGGCCGGTGAGCACCCAGGCGAAGAGGCAGTAAAGCAGGGTGCAGATGACGAGCGAGCCGAGGATGCCGATGGGCAAATCGCGTTTGGGATTGCGCGATTCCTGGGCGGCGGTCGAGACCGCGTCGAAACCGATGTAGGCGAAGAAAACAATGCCGGCAGCCTGCAAAATGCCGCTCCAGCCGAAGCTGCCGAACTCGCCGGTATTCGCGGGGATGAAGGGGTGGTGATTTTGCGGATTTATGTGGCTCCACCCGAGGGCGATGATCGTGACGACGACGATGAGTTTGAGCGCGACCATGATCGCGTTGAAAACGGCGGATTCCCGAATGCCGCGAATGAGCACCAGCGACATCGTGACGACGATGAGGACGGCGGGCAGATTGATGATGCCCTGAATGGAGGCGCCGTCGGCATAGGCGCCCAGGTTTTGGAACGGCGATCCGGCGAGTGCGATCGGGAAATTAATGCCGAATTGGGCGAGGAACTTGAGCAAATACGAGGACCAGCTGCTGGCTACGGTGGCGGCTCCGACGGCGTATTCGAGCACGAGATCCCAGCCGATGATCCAGGCCAGGAATTCTCCCATGGTGGTGTAGGCATAGGTGTAGGCGCTGCCCGAGGCCGGCACCATCGAGGCAAATTCCGCGTAGCACAGCCCGGCGAACGCGCAGCCAAAGCCCGCGATCATGAAGGAGAGCAGGATGGCGGGGCCGGCGTGATTTCCCGCGGCGGGTCCGGTGACGGAAAAGATGCCCGCTCCGATGACGACGCCGATGCCAAAGAGCACGAGATTGACCGGCCCGAGGGAGCGTTTGAGAGTCGGCGTGTGAGCGCTGGAGCCTTCCGTGAGCTCTCGCTGGAGCTTGAAGATGGACTTCGTGCGGAAGAGGGCGGAGAGATTCACGGCCTATTGCGGCACGCTGGCGGCGAAGCCGACGGAGGTGACGCCCTGGGCGTTGCACGTGTCCAGCACGCGCAGCACGAGGTCGTATTGCGCTTTTTTGTCCGCGCGGATGACCACGGTTTGATCGGTGTTCAGTTTCGCCAGTTTGCCGATGAGCGTGGTGAAATCCGCGTAGGAGACGTCGCGGCCGTTGACGTTGATGTCGCCGGACGAGCGCACGTTGACGATGATCGGGGATGGCGGAGCCTGCGGAGCCTGCTTTTGCGAGGACTGCGGAAGCGCGACGTTCAAGTCGGTCTCCTTGAGCCGGTTCGACCACGTAAGCAGGAAGAAGAAGCAGAGGACGAGCAGGACGTCGATGAAGGCGGTGACGTTGAACAGAATCGGCGTGGGCGCGGCGATGGAGCGGCGGAAGTTCATGGACGTGCGTGATAGGCGAGCAGAAGTTGGACCAACGCCCTCACGAAGACAAGCTCACGAGGCGGGCAACGGGAGCGGATGGGTGTCGAGCCAGGCGCGGAATTTTGCCAATGCGCGCGAGCGGTGGCTGATCGAGTTTTTGGTGGCGGCGGGGAGTTCCCCAAAGGTCGTGTCGTAGCCGTCGGGAATGAAGAGCGGATCGTAGCCGAAGCCGCCCGGGCCGCGGAGCGACTCGATCACGCGGCCTTCCACCGCGCCGTCGAAGGTGGCGACGAGATGGCCTTGTTGCGAAAGCGCGAGTGCGCAGCGGAAGCGGGCGGTGCGGGCGGTGCGGGCGGTGCGGGGGGCGGCGGGCAATTCCGCGAGACGGGCGAAGAGGAGCTGGTTGTTGTCGGCATCGGAGGCGGCCTCGCCGGCAAAGCGCGCGGAGCGGACGCCAGGCTCGCCGCCGAGCGCGTCGACCTCGAGGCCGGAGTCGTCGGCAAGCGCCCAGCCGCCGGTGAAGTGCGAGATGGCGGCGGATTTGAGCGCGGCATTTTCGGCGAAGGTCGAGCCGGTCTCCTCGACCTCCGGCGCGTCGGGGAAGTCGTGCAGATCGACGACTTCGAAGACGCCGGCGAGCATGGCGGCGATCTCGGCGGTCTTGTGGGCGTTGCGCGTGGCGACGAGCAGGCGGGGCATGGCGAGGGATTCAGGCGGAGAGCTGGAATTCCCCGGCTTCGCGCCGCAGTCGTTCCGTCGCATATTGGTGAATGAGGAAGTCGAGGGCGTTATCCGCGCGGAATTTCTCGATGACTTCCGGTTTCAGGTCGTAGTCGCCGCGCGGCGAGGGATTCAGGTGGGGTGAGGAGACGGGGGGATTGCCGGTTTTTTTTGCCATGATATCGAGCGTCATTTGCAGCGATTCCGTGGTGCCGATCAGGAGATATTGGTCGAGGCGCGCCGGCCAATCCCCCATGGCGCTGACGCCAAGATATCGCGCTATCTTGTTGCGCCCGCGAAACAGCCACTGCTCGAGGGGCTCGGGCCAGGGCAATCCCCTTTTTTGCCGGTGAAAATAGGCCGACACGGCCCGCTCGAGCGGATCGCGGACAATGGTGATGACCGCGCATCGTCCGGCAGCGATGTAATCGCCGTAGCGCTCGAAAGGGCGGATGCCGTCGTTCACCAGGTGGCCGTGAACGAAGCAGGGCTGGGGCAATTCGTCGAAATCGAGCCGCGTGCGCGCGAACTCCGCGATGCGTTCGCGGCCGGGAAAGCGGCCGATTTTTTCGTGCTTTCCCGGAAACCACTGGAGGCATCCCTGGACGAAGGACCGTCCGCCGCACTTCGGGAGATGATGATAGAGGTAAACCATACGAGATTTCGGCGCGGCGCGGCGCGCATGATTTCCCGGATCTTTCCGAGGCTGCAAGGGCGAATTGGAAATCGCATTGACTGGCCGCGCCTCGGGCGGACAATGCCCCGCTCCATGTCGCAGCGAAAGCCTTTTCCTTTTTCCGAGTTCGAACCCCGCTGGCAGCAGCAGTGGCTGGATACGGGCGCCTTCCGCGCGCCGAATCCCGGCGATGCGGATTTCGATGCGTCGAAGCCGAAGTTCTACGTGCTCGACATGTTTCCGTATCCGAGCGGCGAGGGGCTGCACGTCGGCCATGTCGAGGGCTACACGGCCACGGATATTCTCGCGCGCTACAAGCGCATGCGCGGCTTCAACGTGCTGCATCCGATGGGCTGGGATGCGTTCGGATTGCCCGCGGAGCAGTTCGCGATCAAGACCGGCCGGCATCCGCGCGAGACGACCGGGCGCAACGTCGCGCGCTTCCGCACGCAGCTGCAGGGGATCGGATTCAGCTACGATTGGTCGCGCGAGATCAGCACGACGGATCCTGGTTATTTCAAGTGGACGCAGTGGATTTTTCTCCAGCTCTACGGCTCGTGGTTTAATCCCGCGACGAACAAGGCCGAGTCGATCTCGACTTACGCCGGCGCGAATCCCGACGACGTGCGGCTCGCGTATATCGCGGACCGGCCGGTGAATTGGTGTCCGGAGCTCGGCACCGTGCTGGCGAACGAAGAAGTCGTCGAGGGCAGGAGCGAGGTCGGCGGATTCGCGGTCGAGCGGCGGCCGATGCGGCAATGGATGCTGCGCATCACCGACTACGCGCAACGGCTCATCGAGGAGCTCGAGGGCCTCGACTGGCCGGAGTCGATCAAGCTGCTGCAGCGAAACTGGATCGGCCGCAGCGAGGGGGCGATGGTGAAGTTCGAGACCGAGGTCGGACCGGTGGAGGTTTTTACGACGCGGCCCGACACGCTTTTTGGCGCGACTTATATGGTGCTCGCCCCCGAGCATCCCCTCGTCGAGTCAATCACGACCGGCGAACAAGCGCAGGCCGTGGCGGACTACCAGAAGAAAGTCTCCTCGAAGTCCGACCTCGATCGCACGGATCTGGCGAAGGAAAAGACCGGAGTCTTCACCGGGGCATTTGCGACGAATCCCGTGAGCGGCGCGAAGCTCCCCGTATGGATCGCGGACTATGTGCTGATGGGCTACGGCACGGGAGCGATCATGGCGGTGCCGGCGCATGATGAGCGCGATTTTGAGTTCGCACAGACGTTCGATTTGCCTGTGATTCAAGTCGTGCAGCCGTCCGGCGAGGGCGACTGGCGGGGCTTTGTCGGGGATGGCGTGGCGGTAAATTCGGGATTTCTCGACGGCCTGCCGACGCCCGAGGCGAAGAAAAAAATCATCGCGTGGCTCGAGGAGCATGGCGTGGGCGCGGGACGCGTGAATTACAAACTGCGCGACTGGCTTTTTTCGCGGCAGCGGTATTGGGGCGAGCCGTTTCCGATTCTTTGGGAAGACGGCCGGCATCGCGCGCTCGACGAATCCGAGCTGCCGCTCGTCCAGCCGGAGATGGACGACTTCAAGCCGACCGGCACGGGCGAACCTCCGCTCGCGAAAGCGGTCGAGTGGGTGCGCTATTCCGAGACGGCGCGGCGCGAGACGAACACGATGCCGCAATGGGCGGGCTCGTGCTGGTATTATTTGCGTTTTTGCGATCCGGAGAACACGGCGCGATTCGCCGGGAGCGAGGCGGAGAAATTCTGGATGGATGCGGGGAAACCCGGCGGCGTCGATCTCTACGTCGGCGGCACCGAGCATGCCGTGTTGCATCTGCTCTACGCCCGCTTCTGGCACAAGGTGCTTTTCGATCTCGGCCATGTCTCGACGCCGGAGCCGTTTCAACGGCTCGTGAACCAGGGTATGATCCTGGGTGGCGACGGGCAAAAGATGTCGAAGAGCCGTGGTAATGTCGTGAATCCCGACGACGTCATTTCCGAATATGGCGCGGATGCGCTGCGACTCTACGAAATGTTCATGGGCCCGCTCGAGCAGACGAAACCGTGGAGCATGAAAGGCGTCGAGGGCGTCTTCCGTTTTCTTGCCCGCGTCTGGCGGCTGGGCTTCGAGGAGAATCAGGAAGGCGAGTGGATCGTCTCGTCCGCGTTCGCGGAAGTCGAATTCACGGGCAAGCAGGCGCGAGTCGTCCACGAGACGATCAAAAAAATCACGAAAGACGTGGAGGACTTGTCTTTCAACACCGCCATCGCGCAGATGATGATTTTCGTGAACGAATTTACTACCGCCGAGCCGCGACCTATCGAGGCGTTGCGTGTTCTCCTGCGGCTGCTGAGTCCATTCGCTCCGCACCTTGCTGAGGAAATGTGGGAGCGGCTCGGCAAGGCATTTGCCGGTTTCGACGGACTCGCTTCGCAGCAGGCCTGGCCCGACTACGACGAGAAACTTCTTGTCGACGACGAGGTGGAAATTCTGCTGCAGGTCAACGGCAAGCCGTGCGATCGCGTCACCGTTTCCAAAGGCATGTCCGACTCCGATCTCGAGGCGCTTGCTCTCGCCAATGAAAAGGTGCGCGAGAAAATCGAGAACAAAGCCGTCGTGAAAGTGATCGTTGTCCGCGGAAAGCTTGTGAATGTCGTTGTGAAATAGGAGAGCGTGCGCATTGGAATTGCCTCCCGCTTCGCAGTGCGGCAGTCTCCCGGCACCCCCAATGAATATTCGATTCCTTGCCGTCGCGGCATGCGCCGTGATTTCAACCGCCGGCCCCGCCCGCGCTGACAAATCCCGTTTCTGGGACTACTACGAGCCGCATCCGACGAACTACATCGGGTCGCGCGAATGGTGGACGCAGGGCGACGCGTTCAGCGGCGACTGGTGGGGCATGCGAGACATGCTCGAAGATGACGGTGTCGATTTTTCGGTCACCTATACGAACAACATCGCGGGCAATGTGGTGGGCGGCAGGCAGCGCAGCGCGACCTACACCGATAACCTTGGCTTCGGCGTGGAATTCAATTTTGAAAAGCTCATCGGATGGAAAGGCGCGACGCTCACGCTGAGCGCGCTAAATCGCGCGGGCCAGAGCCTCTCGCAGATCGCCATCGGCAACCAGTTCACCGTGCAGCAGGTCTATGGAACCCAGACCGCCGCCTACTACGCGCTCGCCTTCGAGCAGTCGCTGCTCGACGACAAGGTCGCGATCAAGCTGGGTCGGTTTGCCGCGGGCGACGACTTTGCATCCTCGCCGATTTATTGGCTCTACATGAACAACGGCATCGACGGGAATCCGCAGGCATTGCCCGTGAATACAGGCTTCTCCTCCTATCCCGGCGCATCCTGGGGTGCGCGGCTGAGGGTCGATCCCACGCCGGAGTTCAATGCCATGGCGGGCGTTTATCAGACTTCGACACGGTTCGGAAACCGCGGCTACCACGGCTTCGACTGGCGCATGGAAGATGGCGACGGCGTGATCATGATCGGCCAGGTCGGCTGGACACCGGAGTTCTTCAAGCGCGCCGTCCCCGCTGCGGGAACGGCGGATGGCAAGGCCGTGGCCGCTGGGAAAGACACGAAATCATTCCAGGAGCCCGCGGCAATGAAAGGCCTGCCGGGTCATTACTGGTTCGGCGCTTATTACTCGCCGTGGCAATATGCGCAGTTCGGCAAGACGGAAAAGGCGGGCAATTCCTACGGCTTTTACTGGCATGCCGACCAGATGATCTACCAGGAGTCGCCCGGATCCGCGCAAGGACTCACGATCTGGAGCGCGGTCGTGCTCTCGCCCCAGCAGAATATCGCGAAGCTGCCTTTTGAAGTGAATGGCGGTCTCGTCTACCAGGGTCTCATTCCGGGCCGCGACAACGACGAGACGGTCTTCGGCGTGGTCTATGGACAGTTCAGCGACGACTACGCGGCGGCCACGAAAGCCGCCGGCGGCGGAGATCCGCAATACGAGCTCGTCTTCGAATGGGGGCACCGCGTGCAGCTTTCGAAGTTCCTCTACGTCCAGCCGAATATCCAATACGTGATCAATCCCGGCGGAGCGCACAACATTCCAAACGCGCTGGTGCTCGGTGCGCAGTGCAGCGTGACCTTCTAGATTCCGGCCCGCGCAACGGTCCAAATTTCACGAGGATTTTTTCTTCGTGTTCCCGGCGGCTTTGTGTGAACCCTTGGGCGATGTGGCGGGCAGTTTTTCTCGCGTGGTTGCTGGCATTCGGATGTGCGCGTGCGGACTGGGAAGTCGCGCAGATCGATGGCCGCGACTACGTGTCTTTGGCCAGCACGGCGGCATTCTACGCCATGAATCCGCCAGCCGCGGCGGGGCTCAAAAAGTTTGTCGCAGCCGGCGGGGGCCGCGCCATTCAGGTCGAACTCGACAGCCGCGAAGCGCTGATCGACGGCGTGCGCCACTGGTTCGCTTTTCCTGCACGGCTTCAGGCCGGTCGAGCGTGGATTTCCCGCGTCGATGTCAGCCAC
The DNA here is from genome assembly GCA_015655545.1 of Chthoniobacterales bacterium. GTDB lineage: Bacteria > Verrucomicrobiota > Verrucomicrobiia > Chthoniobacterales > JAATET01 > JAATET01. Next base: position 43,098 of record JAATET010000020.1, read on the forward strand.
ACCGTCGATCCCGCCTTGCGCCCCGATAAAGTGCAGGGCATGCGTCCGGTCAAAATTGTCGTGCTGGATCCCGGTCATGGCGGCTACGACAACGGAGCCTCCTCGCGTTATGGCTACGAAAAAGATTTCACGCTCGATGTCGTCCGTCGCCTCCGCAAGCGGCTCGAAGCCGCCGGCCTGCGCGTGGTCCAGACGCGAAACAGCGACACGTTCGTCGATCTCGAGCGGCGGCCTCGCGTCGCGAACAGGACGCCGGATTCCATTTTCGTGAGCATTCATTTCAACTCTGCGGATTGGAAGCCCACGGCCAACGGCATCGAGACCTACGCGATCCCGCCGCTCGGAGCGCCGCCCAGCGGACAGGACAGCGTGATGGCCCGGGATCGTCTGCCCGAGCTCGGCCACGCTCTGGAGCCTGTGAACTTCACGCTCGCCACGGCCATGCACCACGCGCTCATGGGCAAAATGAAGGCGGAGGACCGCGGTGTGAAGCGCGCCCGCTATGTCGTGCTCAAGGATGCCGCCACCCCCGCCATCCTGATCGAAGGCGGTTTTCTTACGAATCCCGGCGACGCGGCCCGCATCGCCAACCCGGCCTGGCGCGAATCCTACGCGGCAGCGATCGCCGCCGGTATCGTCGAATACAAAAAGCTGGCCGAGCAAGGCGTGAAGCCTCGCGAAAAGAAAGATTGGTAGAAGCGCGGACGATCTGCGCTAGAGCAATTCGCGAATCGCCTGCACGACCGAATCGCTTCGAAGCTCACTCATCGGAGCTTTTGGAAAGTCGGGTGTGATTTCCTTGGACCCGGCCGCGGTTACTATGCGTGAACTGGTGCGGCGGGGTCGCCAATGAAATGGATTGGTCGGACCAAACAGCGCCACGAGTGGCGTGCCGACGGCATCGGCTAAATGGACCGGTGCGGAATCCACCGCACAAAGCAGGCGGGCCCGTTCGATCACCGCGGCTGTGCCGAGGAGGCTGAGCCGGCCGGCGAGATTCGGACAAGGATCGGAGAGGTGATGTTGAATCGCATCGAGATGGGCTCGTTCGATTTTGTCGGATGATCCCGTCAGCAAAACGGGCAGCCGAAGCTCGGTTCGTAAAAAACGAATGATCTCGGCCCAGCGGGCGGCCTCCCAGTATTTTTCCGGGCGTGCCGTGCCCGCATGAACGATGGCAAATGGAAATGCGATTCCGATTTCGGTCAGCGCGGACGTCGCCTCCTCGCGTGCGGCAGCCGGCAGATGAAGTGCGAGGGGAATGTTTTCGACGCGAATATCGAAGGCGCGAAGCAGGTCGGTATGATGGTCGGCGGTATGACGATTTTTGACCGATGAGGAAATGAACTCGTTGTAAACCATGCGGCGCAGGGGCTTCTTGGAGAAGCGTTCCCACGTGATGCGACGCGGCGATCGGGAAAGGGCCGCTGCGAATGCGGAGCGGTCGTTTCCCGTCAAATCCAGACAGGCATCAAAGCCGCCTGCGGCCAGTCCACGCCAGAAACACCACCCCGCGCGCCCGTGCTGAAAAATAAGGGTATGGTCCGCGCCGATCGCCGGCTCGAGCACGGCGGCTCCCGTGTCGAGTGCGAGAGTGATCGTGCAGCCGGGAACGCCTTCGCGAAGCGCCGCGATCAGCGGTGTGGTGAGGATCGCGTCGCCGATGCGTTTGAGCTGGAGAACGAGAATATGCATCAGTGCTCAGCCAGACGCAGCGCGCGATCGTAGGCGTCGAGAAGACGCTCGCGAAAATGGTCCCAGGTAAAATTCTCGACGACGCGCTTGCGCCCGGCCACGCCCAGCCGCGCGGTGAGGTCGCGGTCGTCGTAGAGGCGCTGGATCGCGGCGGCGAGCGCGTTCGCGTCATTGGGAGGAACGAGAAGTCCGTTCTCGCCCTCCACCACGACATCTCCCGACTCCCGGGTCGTGATCTGCGCCAGGCCGCATGCGGCCGCCTCGTAGGTGGCCTTGGCACTGCCCTCGCATTCGCTGGGGAAAATATGCACGACGGCGGAGCGCAGCTCGGAGGCGACATCGCGTACGAATCCGCGAACAACGACATTCGACGGAGCCTCGGCGAGCAGCGGATGGATCTGGGCGGAGGGGCTTCCGACCAGGACGAGTTCCGCGTCTTTCAGGTTGAGTTTTCGCCACGCTTCCAGCAGCACGGGAACGCCTTTGCGCCTGATCAGCGAACCGACAAAAATGGCCCGGAATTTTTTCGGCGGCGCGGGTGCGGGCCGAAAGTTTTCCACGTCCACTCCGCGGGAAAATTGGAAGAGTTTTTTCTCGGGCAGGCCGGCGACCAGAAAAGTCTCCTTCGCTTTTTCCGAAAGCACGAGAATCAGCGTGGCCCGCGCATATTCCTCCATCACCTGCTGGCGTGTGACCAGCAGACGGTTCAACACGCTGCGGGGAAATCGCGCCGCGTCGCGCTGGATCTCGCTCCACGTAATGTCCTTTTTGATCTTGCCCTTGTTGCGATGCCAGGTGGGAATTTCGAGCACGGAGGGAATGCCCAGACGTTCCGCTGCGCGAAGGGATTCGATGCAATCTCCCGACCAGGTATGAAACAAATCGAATCCTCCGTCGGCCAGTCGTCGGGCGGCGCGGCGATCGAGGGCGTGTTTCTTGGCGCCCGCGTGGAAGTCACGCGGTAAAAACGAAAGAAGCCGCACAGGATGGCGGCTTAAAAGTTCGATGCGTGACGCGGGAACGGTGCGTTGATTGTTTTGGTAGGCGATGGCGCGGCCGAGAAATCCTCCTCGCTCAGCGGCGATCAATGATTCCGCGGCGACCTGGTCAAGGCCGCTGCCTCCGAGGCCCGCGGCGATCGAATACAGCAGCGCGTTCGGCTGACGGCGTAAATTGCCTTCTGCCGCCGGGCGGTGGTCTGATATGTCTCGCGGAGCCGTCAAACCAACAAGCTAGCAAGGCGGGCGGCGAATTTTCCATCATCAATGAAGATCGGTTTTGTCCGGCGGGGCTATTCGCCGACCGGCGGCGCGGAGGCTTACCTGAGGCGGCTTGCACAGGGAACGTTGGACGCGGGGCATTCGCCGTCGCTAATCGCATCGCGTGAGTGGCCGGAAAACGCCTGGCCGAATGAATTTGTTGTTCGCGTGGACGGCAGTTCGCCACGGCGCTTCGCGGAAGGCGTGGAGCGAGCAGGAGCGGCATTCGACGTGGTGTTTAGCCTCGAGCGAATTTTTTCGTGCGATGTCTATCGAGCCGGCGATGGCGTCCATCGCGCATGGCTGGAGCGACGGGCCGCTTTCGAACCGAAGTGGCGGAGCTGGACGCGCCGGATAAACCCGAAGCATCGCGAACTCCTGGAGCTCGAACGGTGTGTGTTTTCTCCGGAGAAAACGAAATTGGTCATCGCGAACTCGAGAATGGTGCGGGATGAAATCGTCGCGCATTACGGCTATCCTGCGGAAAGAATCGAAATCATCCCAAACGGCTACGATGCTCCGGCCGCGGCGGACGGTTTGCGGGCGGGGAGACGTGCTGAACTTGGTTTTTCCGACGAGGCATTCGTCGCGCTGTTTGCGGGCAGCGGTTGGGAGCGAAAAGGTCTGCGCACCGCTCTGGAAGCAATGTGCAGCCTGCCCGGGATCGGATTGATCGTTGCCGGAAAAGGAAATGCGGCGCCCTTCGGCAAGCGGTCGAACGTCAGCTTTGTCGGACCCAGGGCAGACCTGCGAGCCGATTTCGCCGCGGCCGATGTCTTCGTGCTGCCGACGATCTACGATCCCTTTTCAAATGCCTGCCTCGAAGCGGCGGCCTCGGGTCTGCCGGTGATTACCACTTCCGCCAACGGCTTTTCTGAAATCATCGGGAGGGAAACTCACGGGACAATCATCGAGCCTGGAGATGTAGAGGCCCTGGTAGAAGCGATGCGATTTTGGAATGCGAATGGCCGTGCCGCCGCGTCGAGGATCGAATGTCGAAAAAATGCGGCCCGCTATTCGGTGGCGGAAAATACCCGCCGGACTCTCGATGCGATCAAGCGAGCAACGCGGAAATAACGGAGTCCGTTTCGCTGAGATCGGTGAACAGAAAGTCGGGACGGTGCTTTTGTAACGCAGCCGTCGAGTAACTTCCGGTCGCGATGGCAACCGTCTTTGCACCAATGGCCTTTCCGCATTCAATGTCGCGCGGAGTGTCGCCGATCACGTAGATATTTTCCGCAGGAAACTCGATGCCGTGATGATCGAGCGCGCGTGAACGTGCGAAATGGCCCAGCTCATTGCGATCGTGGTGATCGTCGGCAAAAGCGCCAAATTCGAAATAATCCCAAACTCCATAGTGGGTGAGTTTGATCTCCGCGCCGCGGCGGAGATTTCCCGTGAGCAGAGCAAGGACAAACTCCGTCCGTTTCTTCAGTTCATTGAGCAGAACGAGGATGCCTGGCAGCAGCCGGCCTGCATGCTTCGGCATCCGATGGGGAAGAAAATGCAGATAGGTTTCGAGCAGAGCTGCCGAATTTTCCGTGGTCGTGGGTAAATCGTTTTTTTCGAGTAAGATACGCGCGATCAAAGCATCGGTGGATCCCGCCAAAGTAACGCCACTCAGATCCTCGTCGATCCCGAAGCGTTCCCGCATCGCGTCCTTCAAGGCAGCTTCTCCGGCTCCTCCTGAGACGAGGAGCGTGCCGTCAATATCGAAAAGTAAAAGCCGGCGGTTTCTACTCGTCGGCATCGCCTTCGGAGTCGTCATCGTCGTCCTCATCTTCGTCTTCGACGAATGGCTCCTCTGGTGCCGTAAAGCGGCGCTTGCGCTTGTTTGCGGGGAGCGGGCTGAGAGTCATGCCCAGGGCTCGCCCGGCCATTTTTGGCTCCATATCGACGTGCGCCATCGTGGCCAGATCAATTTTTACACGTTCCATCACGGCGCGTCCGATTTCTTGGTGGGCCATTTCGCGGCCACGAAATTGGAGTCCAATTTTTAGCTTATTGCCTTTATCCAAAAACTCCTCGGCATGACGAATCTTTGTCATGTAGTCATGCTCGTCGATGTTAGCCCGGAATTTGATTTCCTTGACTTTTGTGACGGCATGCTTGCGGTCTTTTTCTTGCTTGGCTAGTTCGTAGCGGAACTTTCCGTAATCGACGATCCGGCAGACCGGCGGTTGGGCATTCGGTGCCACTTCCACAAGATCAAGGCCATAGCTCTTGGCTTTTTGAATGGCATCCTCGGTGCGCAAGACACCAAGCTGTTCGCCGGTAGCGGCAACGATAACGCGCACTTCTCGCACGCGTATCCGCTCATTAATGCGGTGTTCTGGTTCGCGCTGATCGCGTCGGGTAAATGGTCGGGGTTTGATAGGAATACTTAAATGAGTTTAAGATTAGCGCGCACGGATAGGCCTGCCTGGAACAAACGGTCACCTCAACTTGAGGTGACCGGTGTAGGGTGTAGAGAATCGGATAGCCACTCGTTTGTTGGAACGCGTAATCGAAGAGCTTCATATTTTCAACAGTTTGGGGAGCGTGCAAGCCAAAAGAAATCTCAGCAATCCCTGTCGTTCATGGAGAAAACGAAATCAGGCAATCAAAACAGGGGCGATGCCATTGCAAACGGGATAGAGGTCCGACAGGGGATGAGAGTTATTTTGGTGGAGTGATGGGGATGGAAAGGGAAAGCGGTCGTGAGAGTTGACGCGAGGCGGCTAGGGGTTGGCTGCAGCGCCTTGTTCAGCTATATTCAGGGCTTGACTTATTTGTGCGAATCTTGCGATGGACTAAGTAGAATCCAGCGCCACCTACAAGAAGCAGCAACGAAGAAGGTTCCGGTATCGTGTGGATAGTGAAATGGGTGACGCTGTTGTATGTGGCATTGAGCTGGGTCGATCCGTCCAAGGTGCCGTTTCCGCTGCCAAAGTTAATTCTGGCAAGATAATCCTGATTCGGAAGCAGGGTTCCGGCGGGGACGGCGCTTGATGTGGCTTGAGAATAATCCGTGAAAACCTTGTTGTCCTCATCCTCAAAAGCAATGGCGAAGCTTCCGGCTCCATTCCAGCTAAACATGTAATCCGCGAAAGGATCGATTTGCAATTTCAACGCAAGCCACTCCGTGTTGGAAAGCATTGGTGCTGCGGGGAAATCTCCACTCAAGATCAGGGAAGGGCTGTATGTGGCCGGCGAACTGGTCGTCTGGATTGTAAAGTCATAGGTGCCATTAGGAAAAGCGGAGTCTAGCGCCGTCTGCGTGGCAAAAGATGGCTCGGGCTCCAGCTCAAAGTTGCCTTTCCCATCTGCCGAAAGGCTGACGGAGCCTCCACCCGGTGGGAGGAAAGAAGCGCTCGTGATGAGCGTGGAACTACCGTTACTGTCTTCCACCGAAATGCCGAAAGCGTAGGGAGAGGCATCATCGTCAACTGGGTTGGCCATGCTAGTCTGGACAAAATCATGAAATTTAATTATTTCCACTCGGGCAACATCGGTATCACCTGCCTACAGAGAGGTGGACATCGCACACGTGATAAGAGCGACGAATGTCTGTGTTAAGTGAGTCGCAATGTGCGAAATAAGAGTAGTATATGCTTTCATTATTTTGATTTCATGAAGAGCTACACTTTTAGGGTAACTAGTAAGACAGCAGATTGCACGCCAATTTATATCCGAACGCCAAGCTCAGCCATCCCGATCAGGCGCATAAGCTCTGGAGTGATGTGGACGGAGAGGAAAAGCGGTCGTGAGAAAGTAACTCGCAGCAGTCGTGATCTCTTTCTGTGAAGTTGCTTTTAGCTCTAGTTGATTTGCAACATGGTCAGAAATACAGAGAAAAGAGCGCCCGTATCCGCTAGAGCATCTGCCTTTGTTGGGCACTTACGCTTTCTGATGCTGTCCGTAATCGCCATCTAAAAGTCCTCGAAAAGAGAGGTCTTCATCAAGATCGGGCCAATGAATCCCAAAGGGCGAAATCTCTACGTTATTGAGCTGAAAGACACTTCCCTTCGCGAGTCGGGGGTTCTGGGCAATCGAGAAACGAATCTCCACATCGCTTTCCATGCGGATAACGATGTGCCCGTCAATGGAATGATAGGGGTTGGCTGCAGCGTCTTGTTAGCCCTGTATTGTATTTCTCCTCTGAATCCAATACTCAGGCTTCCGATATCCATGTGCGACGGCCAAAATCCAGAGATCTATACCGCGGGTAATATAAGGAATGCAGTATGGAAATATTCTCAAATTAATTCGCCGATAACCCGAAAGACGTAGGCGATAAAGCTTTGGGTGATCTGCTAGCTGCAGCGCCTTGTTCGGTCTTATGGGCGATAGAGTTCGATGGGTATGATAGGTTCATATAACTCGAAATCTGGGTCGGTCGTGTAGATAAGAAACTTGCGTCGAACGGCCATCGAGCAAATCAAAAAGTCAATAGGAGAGCCTTGAATACCTTTCGATCTGCATGCATAAAAAAATTTTGCGGCTGTCGTGTGATCTTCGTCATCTGCACAAAACAGGGGAAGTGCTCGAGTGGTTAGGTCAATGCGCTCGAAATGAGTAGGTAACTTGATACCGGAGAGAAGTTCCTGGCGAACAATCCCGAATAGTGCCAATTCGTTTGAATCGATCAATTTCTCAACGTTAAGGGCAACGTCACTTTCAGTATCCGTGGAGCGTCTAAGAAAATGGGATAGCGCAGAGGTGTCGCAAGCAATCATGAGTGCTTCAGGCGTCGGAGAGCCTTGTAGTCGTAGTCCTCAAAATACTCAATTTGCCCGCGAAGCTGTAAAAGTTGTCGCCGAAGGCGACTCTGAATGAATTCCTTGAGGGCTTCATTCACGGTTTCACGCTTGGTGGGCAAGCCCGCCAGCAATTTTGCCTGCTCAAGCAAGGACTGATCTATCTGTAAATTCGTTGCCACACATGAAAGCTACACATCCGCGATGTGCGGTGCAAGAGATTTTTTATGACCGAACGCCAAGCTCAGCTACCCCCGAGTGCGCGTTCCTTTTCGGGTGAGGGTGAACGGAGAGAAAAATCGGTCGTGTGGGTTGACGCGTGGCGGCTAACTCGCTGGACCAGAAGGTGTTCACTGGCTTCCTTTGGCCAATCTCAAAGAAACGACGAAGGATGCAGCGGACCTTCGGGCTCTTCGCTCATCGTGCGTGGTGTATCGAGTTTTTCACGAGCATGCGGTTCAACGCCGAGGAAGCCACCGGCGTGTTCATGAACTGACCCGAGTGCAAGCCATTGAGAAGGATGAGCTTAGATGCCATTGGAGAAGAAGAGGTCAGGCGGGACATCGAGCGGTGTGTGCAGAAGTTCGGGGATGGTGGCGGAGCCCAGCCAGCCGACCCCAAGCTTGTAGCTGCCGTGCTCAAGGCCACCCAAGTTGCAGGGACGTTTCGAGCGAGAGAGCTTTTGAAGGTCGTTGCGGTTCGCTCGCTCCGGCACCGTCAGACCATCCTCAAGCTCTTGATGGAGAGGGGAGAACTGCGAAAGATGGGAGGGTCCAAGAACACTCGCTGGCAGTATATTCGCGCTGCACATAAAGGAATAAGATATACCTCAGCGAAAATTCATTAGGATGCCCTCTTTGATGACATAACCCACTGCCGGGCTTTTATTTAAGTTCCTCTCCAGAGCGTAACGAAAGTTTTTGCTTGATCCGGGCGTAGTGAGTTTCAACGGTTTTAACGCTTGTTCCTTGCTTTCGGGCAATCGCTGATGTGCCCTCTCCAAGTCCAGCAAGACGAAAAATCTGAAGCTCCCGGATCCCTGGACGAATCGATAATATCTCTGTCAATGGAGGGAATGGGGAAGAAAGGAGATATGTCAATTTTTTCGGGCAGGGGAACAAGTGATCACGCTTTCTGATATGCCTTCGAGTGTTCGCCGACAAGCCGAATGTGATGTTCTGTCTCGGCCAGCGGCGAGGATTGAGGGATCGGCTCAAAACCTTGCGGGACGGAAAAATATTTACTTGTTGCAAACGCTTCTTGGCTTTTCCTATGGTCCATTGGTCCGTCAAGCGGCCAACGATAAATCACTGCATCCACCTAGTGAGCTTGTTTCCGCCGATCACGACCGCCGGCAAGGCTGTCAGCGTTGACATGGCCAGCGGGATGCCGCATCGCTAAATCCGCCATCTGAATCCCCCTGTCATGCCTTTGTTCCAGAGATTCCTTGCCCCGTTCCTTGGGGCCGCATTGATTGCCTCCGCTCAGTCCAAGCCTTACGTCTCACAGCGTCCATCCGCCGAGGTGCGCAAATTCCACAGCGATGCCGTCGAGGCTCAAATCGCCAAAGTGTCCCAAGGGATCGGCGATCCCGAACTGGCCTGGCTCTTCCAGAACTGCTATCCGAATACGCTCGACACCACCGTCGATACTGTCCCCGCCGGTCCCGATGGCAAGCCCGATACCTTCATCATCACGGGCGACATCGATGCCATGTGGCTGCGCGACTCCTCCGCCCAAGTCGATGCCTATCTCCCCCTTTGCGCCAAGGATCCGAAGCTGGCCAAACTCGTCGCCGGCCTCATCCACCGGCAGGCCAAATGCATCCTGCTCGATCCCTACGCCAACGCCTTCTACAAGGACGCCACGCGCATCAGCCAGTGGAAGAGCGACCACACGGAGATGAAGCCCGGTGTCCATGAGCGGAAATGGGAGCTGGACTCCCTTTGTTACTGCATTCGCCTCGCCGCGAAATACTATGAGATCACCGGGGATGCAACGCCCTTCGACGCCGAGTGGCTCCGCGCGATGCGTCTCGCGGTCGCGACCATGCAGGAGCAGCAGCGCAAGGACGGCCACGGGCCCTACCGCTTCACCCGGACCACCGCGACGCAGACCGACACGGTGCCGGGCGACGGCTACGGTAATCCCGTCAAGCCGACCGGCATGATCTGCTCCGCTTTCCGCAATTCCGACGACGCGGCGACCTATCTTTACAACATTCCGGAAAACCTCTTCGCCGTCGTCAGCCTGCGCCAGCTGGCCTCCCTCCTGGAAGCGACGAAGCAAGGTGCCGACCTCATTCCCGTCTGCCGGGCCCTGGCCGATGAGGTCGAGGCGGCCACACTTAGCCATGGCATCATCCATCACCCGAAATACGGAGACATTTACGCCTACGAATGCGACGGCTATGGCAACGTCCTCCTCATGGATGACGCCGGTCTCCCGAGTCTCATTTCCATTCCCTACCTCGGCTATAAAACCGCCTCCGATGCCGTCTATCGAAACACCCGCCGCTTCGCCCTTAGTCCGGATAACCCCTACTTCCAGAAGGGTCTCATCGAAGGAGTTGGAAGTCCACACACGCCGGGCCCCAATATCTGGCCAATGGGCCTCATCAGCCGTGCGTTGACCAGCTCTGATCCGGCCGAGATATCCCAGTGCCTCGCATGGCTCAAACTTTCGAATGCCGGCACCGGCTTCATGCACGAGTCGTTCGACAAGGATAATCCCAAGAAATTCACCCGATCCTGGTTCGCATGGGTGAACAATCTTTTTGGGGAGTTGATCCTCAAGCAGGCTACCGACCCGGCCCAGCCGCTGAAATGAACGTCTTTCGAAGGAAATGAATTCCTGTCCCGCCCCCCGACTTCCCTTATGCCCATCTTGGTCCGGTATCCCTTCGGTTCGAACTCCGCATAAGACCTCTCCGCAAAATACCAGCCGCTCAACCCCGCCCCGCCCGAAGCCAGCTTTCAAACTCCCTATGATGAACAAGACCTGTAAGACTTTTCTAATTCTTTTGATGGCCATCGGTGCGGCTTCGATGCGCGTCGATGCCGCCGTGACGGCTGGCAATCTGCGATGCGAGTATCTTTATGATCCGATCGGCTTGGACGTCGCGAAGCCGCGCCTCTCCTGGATTCTGGAGTCCAAGGAGCGTAACGAAGGCCAATCGGCCTACCAGATTCTCGTCGCCAGCAAGCCCGAGTTACTGGCCAAGGATCAGGGGGACATCTGGGACAGCGGCAAGGTTGCGTCCAGCGAAAGCACGCAGATCGAATGTGGCGGAAGCCCCTTGGTATCCCGGCAGATGTGCTGGTGGAAGGTGAGGACTTGGGATCGGAGCGGGGCGCCAAGCGCATGGAGCGAAGGTGCCCGCTGGGAAATGGGGCTGCTCAAGCCGCAGGATTGGCAGGCAAAATGGATCGAGGCGACTCCAATGCTGGCACCCGCCCATGGCGCCCCCCGCATCTCGATCATCCAGGCGACCTACGAAGCCGTGGACAAAACCCAGTCGAAGGATGTCACGGCGATCGTTGCGAAGGCCCTGCAGGGCAATCAGTTGAGGTTCGAGGTCACGAACGAGGCTCTCGGCAACGTGGCTCGAGGGCATGCCAAGCAGCTCCATGTGATCTACACTCTGGATTCGATCAAGCACGAGATGTATGTGCCGGAGAAGGCGACCGTGAACCTTCCCGAAGGCCCGGAGGCCCTCCCCTACCTGCGCAAGGACTTCGACTCGGGAAAAGCAGTCGTCAAGGCGCGGCGCTATGTCACGGCGCTCGGCTTATACGAGCTCCATCTCAACGGACAGCGCGTCGGCGACCACATCTTCGCGCCGGACTGGACCGATTACAGCATCCGCTGCCGCTATCAGGTCTATGATGTCACGCCGC